>CAMLMQ010000089.1 GCA_946481135.1 uncultured Microbacteriaceae bacterium | reverse complement strand
TCGCCTTGTCCTTCACGAGTTCGATGCCGAAGAAGTAGCCGTCGCCGCGCACGTCTCCGACGATCGGCAGGTCGAGCAGCGTCTCGAGCTTCGAGCGGAACAGTGGCGACAGTTCGCGTACGCGCTCGTTGAGCCCCTCCTCCTCGAAGATGTCGAGGTTCTCCAGGGCCATCGCGGCGGCGACGGGGTGGCCCGCGAACGTGTAGCCGTGCGCGAACCACTCGGTGCCCGCGGAGAACGGTTCGTACACGCGGTCCGACACGATCGTCGCCCCCATCGGTGCGTAGCCCGAGGTGAGCGCCTTCGCGCACGTGATGATGTCGGGCACGTAGCCGTAGGCGCCGCACGCGAACATGTGGCCGACACGGCCGAAGGCGCAGATCACCTCGTCCGAGACGAGGAGCACGTCGTAGCGGTCGCAGATCTCCCGCACGCGCTGGAAGTAGCCCGGCGGGGGCGGGAAGCATCCGCCCGAGTTCTGCACGGGCTCCAGGAACACCGCGGCGACCGTCTCGGGTCCCTCGAACTGGATCATCTGCTCGATGCGGTCCGCGGCCCAGACGCCGAACTCCTCGAGCGTCCCGCCGCCGAAGCCGGACTCCTCCGCGCGGTAGTAGTTCGTGTTCGGCACGCGGAGTCCGCCGGGGGTGACGGGCTCGAACGCCTCCTTGATCGCGGGGATGCCGGTGATGGCGAGCGCGCCCTGGGGGGTGCCGTGATAGGCGACGGCGCGCGAGATGACCTTGTGCTTGCCCGGTCGGCCCTGGAGCTTCCAGTAGTTCTTCGCGAGCTTGAAGGCCGTCTCGACCGCTTCGCCCCCGCCGGAGGAGAAGAAGACCCGGTTGAGGTCGCCGGGTGCATATCCGGCGAGTCGCTCGGCGAGCTGGATCGCCGTCGGATGCGCGTACGACCAGAGCGGGAAGAATGCCAGCTCGGACGCTTGGCGAGCGCCCGCCTCGGCGATCCGGGCGCGTCCGTGGCCGGCGTTGACGACGAAGAGGCCCGAGAGCCCGTCGATGTACTTCCGGCCCTCGGCGTCCCAGATGTGATGCCCCTCGCCCTTGACGATGATCGGCACGCCCGACTCCATCGTCGACTGGCGCGCGAACTGCATCCAGAGGTGGTCTCGGGCGGAGCGCTGTAGCGCGGCGGTGTCATGCGTCGTCATGGTGCCCTCCCGGGCGATCGGGCGGCATCGCGAATGCCGGAACGTTCCGTCCAGGATAGCGCTGCGAGGACCCGTCCGGGATTGGAGCTTTCGTCCAGTGGTCACGCCCGAGTCGGCTGTTGGCGACACCCGGGCTCAGCCGTCGCTGACGCGCAGCACGAGCTTCCCGCGGGTGTGCCCGGTCTCGATCGCCCGGTGCGCCTCGCCCGCCTCCTCCAGCTCGAAGACCCGGTCGACGTACACCTTGACGTCGCCCGACTCGAGCAGGCGCGAGATCACGGCGAGCGTCGCGCCGTCGGGCGAGACGCGGTATCCCGTGGCCCGCACGCCCGCGACGGCGGCCTCCTCGGCCATCGTCGGCCACGAGCCCGTCGGTCCGTTGACGACGACACCACCCGGGCGAAGCACCCGCAGCGACCGCGACCCGGTGTCGTCGTGCACGTTGCCGACGAGGTCGATGACCGCGTCGACCGGGTCGAGCACGTCCTCGAAGCGCTCGGACGTGTAGTCGACCACCTCCGCCGCGCCGAGCTCCCGCAGCCAGCCGGCGTTGCGGGCCGACCCGGTGGCGATCACGTGCGCGCCGAAGTACTCGGCGAACTGCACGGCGAAGTGGCCGACACCGCCCGCGCCGGCGTGGATGAGCATCCGCTGACCCTCGTGTGCCTTCGCGGTCTCGACCACCATGCCCCACGCGGTGAGCGCGGCGAGCGGAACAGCCGCGGCCTCGACGTGGGAGAGCCGGGAGGGCTTGCGTGCGACGCTCAGCGCGGGCACCGCGACGTACTCGGCGTAGGTGCCCGCCATCCGCGGCACGAGCCCCATCCCGTAGACCTCGGTGCCGGGTTGCAGCGGATGCGCCTCGTAGGGCGCCTCGACGACGACGCCGCTGAAGTCGTTGCCGAGCACCGCGGGAAACGTGGCGAGACCGGCGTACGCGCCGCCCCCGGCACGGGTCTTCGCGTCGATCGGATTGATACCCGCCGCGACGACGCGTACGAGCACCTCGGCGCTCACCCGCACGGGCCGCGGCAGCACCGCGAGCGCGAGGGCCTCCGGCCCGCCGGCCTGCGACATCGTCATCGCGCGCATCGTCGTCATCTCGAGCTCTCCGCCTTCCCCTGCGCTCAGTCAATGCCGCTCATGAGTCGGCGGTGTTACGCCGTCGTCACCGCCGCGTGAAAGCTTCCCGAGAAGTCCCGCCGCGCTATCCTGCGAGCGTGAGACCACTCCTCGCCGTCCTCCGGCTCGCGGCGGGGGGCCTCGTGCTCGCTGCGATCATCGCCCAGCTGGTGCGCTCGATCGAGCGCACGATCGCCGACGAGGGCGACGTCGGGTTCCTGCTGCAGAACTTCTTCAGCTTCTTCACGATCGAGTCGAACGTGCTCGCCGTCGTGTCGTTCGTCCTCGGCGCCGCCCTGGTCGCGCTCGCCCGCACCGAGACCCGCGCGGTGACCATCTTCCGCCTCGTCGCGGTGACCTACATGACGGTGACGCTCATCGTCTACAACCTGCTGCTGCGCGGCATCGAGCTGCCGCAGGGACAGACGGTGCCGTGGTCGAACGAGATCCTCCACGTCGCGGGGCCGCTGCTGCTCATCGCCGACTGGCTGCTCGCCCCGGGCCGCACCCGCCTGGAGTGGCGGCACGTCTGGGCCGTCGTCGTATTCCCCGTGCTCTGGGCGGCGTACACCCTCATCCGCGGTCCGGTCGTCGACTGGTACCCCTATCCCTTCCTCGACCCCGCGAACTCCGAGAACGGATACCTGTCGGTGGCGTTCTACGTCATCCTCATCGCGGCGATCATGGTGGGCGTCGGAGCGGCGGGCATCTGGGTCACCCGACGCGGTGAGCGCTGGCCGTTGCGCGACGCCGTGTGAGGATGCGCGACCGAGTTCTCGCGGTCGTCGGCACGGTGAGCGTGCTGGCGTCGCTCGCGATCATCTGGGTCGCTCGTGCCGGTGTGCCGCGGGAGCTGTACGTGAGCGAGCTCGGCGCCGACGGCGAGCCCACGGCGGCGTGGTTCGAACGCGCGCTGCTGCTGCTCGTGCTCGGCGGGCTGCTCGTCGCGTGGGCGGGTCGCCGCGTCGTGTCGCGGGCGGTCGTGCTGCGCGCCTGGCGGCCGAGCGTCAGCATCGGGATCGCGAGCACGCTGTTCCTCGTCGCGTCGCAGGTGCCGTGCACGAGCGGGTGCCCCGTGCCGCGGTTCGGCCCGGACCTGTCGTGGCAGGACCTCGGGCACGTGGTCGCCGCGACCCTCGCGTTCGCCTTCGCGGCGTGGGCGATGCTGCAGTGCGCGTTCGCGGTCGGGCACGCGGTGATCCGCCGCTTCTCCCTCGTCGCCGCGATCTCGGTCGCGGTCATCGCCGGAGCAGGCGGCCTCATGTCGGTGTTCGACTTCCACGCCTGGCTCGGCAGCCGATTCGAGTTCGTCGCCACGACGATCGGCATCGCGTGGCTCGCCGTCTACGGCGCCGCGCTCGCTCTCGAGCGGCGGCGGCCGTCAGCGGCGGTCGGCCGGGTCGCGCCGCATCGCGCGGAGGAGCTCGTCGGCTAGCCCCACGAGCTTCGCGATCTCGGCGTCGTCGCGGTCGACCCAGCGGCACTCCGGCTCGTCGGCGACCGGCACGAACTCGTCGTGGCGCTCCCATACGACGAGGGTGCGCTCCGCACCGAGCACGTACTGCTGCCACCACACCTGACGCAGGTAGTGGCGGGGGATGCCCCGCCACGAGTGCGATGTCGTCTTGATCTCGCACAGTTCGACGCGCCCGTCGACTTCGCGGAGGCCGTCGGGGGTCGCGAGGTGCGCGCGGTTGTGCTCGGCGTGGAAGAGCTCGTTGGAGGCGCGCATCCCGTACACCCGGCCCGCCCAGCGGCCGATCGCCGGTTCGCGCAGCAGGCCGTGCGCGGTGTAGGCGTTGCCGCCGAAGCGCGACCCGAGCAACTTCTCCATCGCGAGCGTGCGCACGGCCTTCTCGCTCGTCAGGCGGGCCACATCGGTGGCGGTCACACCCCGGGCGCGCGCCTTCAGCCACGCGACTCGATCGCTCTGGTGCGCGAGGATGCGGTCGCGGTGCGACGCCGGCGGCTCGTCCCAGAGCGGGAGCATGGGCTGCGCGAGGGTCACCGGACCAGTCTGCGGCACCGCGGCGACATCCGTCGTATTGGCGCCGTGCGGCGGCCCCGCGGTGAGAGACTGAGGCGTCCCCGACCAGAAAGGCGCTCGGATGCCCCGACTCCGCAGCGCGTGGGCGGCGCCGATCGCGGTGCTGCTCGCCCTCGCCCCCGCCGGCCTCGCCCACGCCGAAGGCTCCGTGCCGTCGGAGGTCGCCGCGTACGTCGCCGACGGGTCGCTCGTGCTCCAGCTGGAGGACGTCTACGGCGTCGACGCCGCCGGGAACGGCGTCGACTTCGACGAGACCACGACGACGGGCGCGATCGAGCGCGTGCATGTCTGGAGCGCCGAGCTGCGCGCGGGCGAGGAGACCGAGCATCCCGTCGACATCGTGAACGAGTGGATCGTGCCGATCTCGATCGCCGAGGAGCCGGTCGGGGTCGCGACGATCTGGATCAACCCGGCGACCGTACTGCCCGAGCTCGCCTCGTTCGTGGCCGACGCCGACCTCGCGATCGCGCTGTCGGCGGTGCCCGACGGCTCGTCGCTCGTGCACGACGCCGACTCCCTCGCCTGGCTCTCGCTCGCCGCCGACGGCACCCTGACGCCGCTCGTCCCGGGGCGCACGGGGCTCAGCACGCCCGTGCCCGTCGACGACATCGCGCTCGTGCCGCCGTCGAGCGCCCCGCCGGCCGACGGCGGAGACCCCGGAACGGGTGTCGGGCTCGCGATCGCGGTGCTGCTCGTGCTGCTCGCGGTGATCGTCGTCGCCCTCGTGGTTCCCGCGGTGCGCGGGCGGAAGAGAGATGCGGCTGCCGATGAGGCGGCCTCCGCCGCCGCTGCGGAGCCCGTCGCCGAGGAGCCCGTCGTCGAGGAGCCGGTCGATCGGAAGCCGGTCGCCACGACGAAGCCGACTGCTCCGAAGAAGCCGTCCGCCCCCCGGAAGCCCGCCGCGGAGAAGCCCGCGGAAGCGACGCCCTCTCCGAAGAAGCCCGCCGCGAAGAAGCCGGCCGCTCCGAAGAAGCCGTCCGCCGAGCCCACCCCGGAGTGACGCACCCGACTTGCCGGATCGGCATCCGTCGCGTAGCCTCATCGAGGCCGTAGACCGCCGGTTCCTTCGTTCGCGCGAAGGACTAAGTTCCGTCAGGAAGCCTGCGCAGGTGTGTGAAGTGACCTCCCTGTCGGGATCGAGCTCCGTGCGCATGCGCCGGAGCTTTTTTCGTGGAACGCGGTCGACGCCGATCCATTCACGACAGACAGGAACGCCATGGCGAACAAGGAAGCCACGGTCGCCGAGCTGACGGAGAACTTCCGCAACTCGAACGCGATCGTGCTCACCGAGTACCGCGGGCTCACGGTGGCGCAGCTCAAGGAGCTGCGCACGAAGCTCCGTGACCACGCGAGCTATGCCGTGGTGAAGAACACGCTCACGAAGATCGCGGCGAATGAGGCCGGAATCGCCTCGTTCGACGACCAGCTCGCTGGTCCGTCCGCGCTCGCCTTCGTGCACGGCGACACCGTCGCCGTCGCGAAGACGCTGCGTGACTTCGCCAAGGCGAACCCTCTACTCGTGGTCAAGGGCGGGTACTTCGACGGTGCCCCCCTGACCGCGTCGGAGGTGGGCAAGCTCGCCGACCTCGAGAGCCGGGAGGTGCTGCTGGCGAAGCTGGCGGGCGCCATGAAGGCCTCGCTGTTCGGAGCCGCCTACATGTTCAACGCGCCGCTCGCGAAGGCCGCCCGTGCGGTCGACGCGCTCCGCGCGAAGCAGGAGTCCGGCAGCTGAACGCTGCGCGGATCTGAACCGAGAATCAACAAGGAGTAAGAAATGGCCAAGCTCACCACCGACGAGCTGCTCGAGGCGTTCAAGGAGCTTTCGCTCATCGAGCTGTCGGAGTTCGTCAAGAAGTTCGAGGAGACCTTCGAGGTCACCGCCGCCGCCCCCGTCGCCGTCGCCGCTGCCGCTCCGGCCGCCGGTGGTGCCGGTGGCGACGCCGCCGCCGAGGAGGAGAAGGACTCGTTCGACGTCGTCCTCGAGTCCGCCGGTGCCGGCAAGATCGCCGTCATCAAGGAGGTGCGCACCCTCACCAGCCTCGGGCTGGGCGAGGCGAAGGCCCTCGTCGACGGCGCGCCGAGCAACGTGCTCGAGGGCGTCAACAAGGAGACCGCCGAGAAGGCGAAGGCGGCCCTCGAGGGCGCCGGCGCGACGGTCACCCTGAAGTAACTCGTCATCACGCGAAAGGCGCCGTCCCCTCGGGGGCGGCGCCTTTCCGCATCCCGAGACCGAGCTCGGGTCGGGCGGGTAGGGGGGCGGGGCCGCCGGTAACCAGCCGGCTGACCCCGCCCCGATGTCGTCGCGACTCCACCGGGATCAGGGACGGTGTCCTCGCAGGCAACCAATTGATCCAATCACCGCCGCCGTGACGACCAATCCGTCTGGTCGGGTGAATCGCGGGTGAGCGGATGCCCCAATCCGAGGGCCTTGGCCCGGCGGATCGCATCCGCACGTGTCGAGACGCCAAGCTTGCGATAGAGCCGTCGCAGATGCGTCTTGACGGTGTTGGGGGAGAGGAACAACGCAGAGGCGATTCCCGCGACGGTCGATCCCTTCTCGACTTCTGCGAGCACAAGCAGCTCCTGCCGACTCAGCGGCTCGATGCGACCTTGTGTGTCCTGGGTGGCGCGCGCGACCTCCCGAAGAATGTGCCGCGCGCAGTCGCCCTGGGTTCGATCGAGCGCGCGTGCGGCGATCGGACCGAGGATGGCTGGGGGGATCAGCCGGAGCGGCGCTCGCGAACCTGTGAGCGTGAGTGCGGCGAGTCCCCGATCGAATGCGGCATCCGAGACCTCGAAGTCGCCCCGCGCGTAATGGATCGCCGCGCGCAGCATTCGTACCTCGACCATCGTTCGGCGATTGTGGTCGTCTCCGAGCGCTTCACAGTCGGCCAGGGCCGCCAACGCTCCCGAGAGGTCCCCGTTGCGGAACCGCAAGAGGCCGATGATGCGCGCCGGGCAGAGAAGATGGTGCTCGAACGGGTCAAGGCTCCGCAGGATTGCCCACGCCTCCTCGCCCTGGTCCAGTGCGACGAGGGCTGTGGCGCGGATGAGTTCCGCCGACGGAAGGCCGAGGCCGGGCGGCGACCATGTCTGGTACGCCGAGCAGGCTCTCGACAGTTGCTCCAGCGCGTCTGTCGGCGCCCCGGCCGCAAGGTGCCGACTCGCCCCGACGAGCTCGGCGAAGGGTTGCCACTCCGAGGATGAGGCGGCGGTGGTCAGGTGCGTCTCAAGTTCCGCGGCCGCAGTCAGATCGCCGCGCTCGACCGCGGCGAGGACCGCAGCCGCCAGCGCCGGTGCGGCGAAACGGCTCTCCCACAGTCCCGTCTCCTCGGCGAGAGAGCGAGCTCTGTCGGCCAGCCTGTCCACTTCGCCGAGACCCGTCTGAACGTAGTGCGTGAGCGCGAGGCCGCCCAGCGCCTCGACGTGCTCGGCGCCCGTGAGTGCCTCGGGTGCGAGCGCCTCGGCGAACTCCAGCGCCTCCCGAGCTGCATCGAGCTCGCCACGGAGCAGCCGCAGCAGTCCCCGTTCGAGAGCGGTCCGCGCCGCCAGCTCGACGCGCTTGGGCACGGGTACGCGTGATTGGTCCGTGACCCGCTGGGCATCGGCCACGCGCTCGAGCGCTGCATCCAGGGCACCCCGACCGCGAAGGGCGGCCGCGTAGGCGAGGTCTAGGGCGACACGCTCGGGGTCGGCATCTGGCCCCCGGTCCGCGAGGATGGCCTCAGCCGAAGAGAGGTAGCCGAAGGCGGCGGATCCCGGAGCCGAGCCAGCGGCGCGAAAGCTCTCCCCCATGGCGCCGGCGACCGACGCGTCGTACCCCCATACTTCCTCGGGAAGTTGCGTGACAAAGGATCGAAACCGCGCTCCGTGCTGGACGGCCAGCGGGCGGGCATTGACGCGGATCGCGGCTCGCGCGGCGGGGATGTCTTCGGAGGCGATGGCCTGCTCCACCACGGCGACGAGTTCGTCGAACGAAAGGTGATGCACAAGACTCCTGGGACGAGGACTGCCGCCCGGGAGGTGACGCCGAGGCAGAGATACGGAGGATGCCGGCCCGCTCCCAGTCGCGCAACCGACTCATCATTCAGGATAAACATTAGTTGCGGGGGGTTTCGCCTGTCCACCATAATGAGGACCGGCCCCGACCGTCCCCCGTTCGGGTGCCCCCCGCAGCACACCCCCGACATCCCCCACCCGGTGCCACCCCCGCGCCGCCCCCGAGTCCCGCAGCTCGGATGCGACGTCGGCGCCGGATTGATCCGAACGAGAGACCCGTATGTCCTCCGTCCCCCTGCGCCCCCGCGTCAGCCTCTTCTCCTTCGATGCCGAGACCGGCTCGCGCCGACCGCGTTGGTTCGCGGTGCTCGCGGGCTTCCTCGTGCTGCTGCTCGCGGCAGCCGGCATCGTGGCGGGCGTCTCCGCCGCGAACGCGCACACCCCGCGCATCAACGCCGACTGCTACGCCCTCACGGTCGATCTGACGCAGTACAACGGCACCAATTCCGTGTACGTGAAGATCAACGACGAGGTGAAGACCGACCAGACGTTCGGCAACTCGTTCTCCCAGACGTACACATTCGACGACCCGACCGTCATCAACACCTACACGGTCATCGTCGTCGCACACGACGACAAGGACTTCCGCAACGGGTGGAGCGTCAAGAAGGAGAACAAGACGACGACGCCGTGCGCCGCGCCCGAACTCACGCTCGGGGCCACGGTCTGCGACACCGTCGGCGGCACGACGACCCTCACGGCGACGATCTCGAAGCTCGTGACCGGGCAGCGCTACACGGGTCAGCTGTTCCGCAACGGCACGGTCGTCGACACCTTCGAGGCGACGACCGCCGGCAAGACCTGGCCCGCCATGCAGGCCGGGGTTACCTACCGCCTCACGGTCACGAGCGACTCGAACCCCGGTCTGACCAAGTCGATCGAGACCTACGCCGTCGGCTGCCCGCAGAACTCCAACCTGCAGGTGACGGTGAACGAGTGCACGGCCACCGGCTCGAGCAATGCGGCCGTCGCGGTCGTCGCCTCCTCGGTCGTGCCGGGCCGCTCCTACACCGCCACCGTGTACCAGGGGAACGCCCCGTACGCCGGCGTGCTCCCGTACACGTTCACGCCCGCCGCCGGTGAGACCTCGGTCTCGTTCACGATCAGCGGCCTCCCCGAGAGCGTCACCGGTCTCACGGTCGTGCTCTCGGATGCGAACTCCGCCGCCACGATCACGAGCACCACATTCGCGACCGCGCCGTGCCCCGACGTGCCCGACAAGCCCGCGGTGACCGCGAACGAGTGCACCGTCGTGGGAGGCTCGCTGGAGCTCACCGTGCAGCTGAGCGGCCTCGTGCCCACCCGCGCCTACGAGATCTGGATCAACGGCGCCAAGGCCGACGAGTTCGTCGCCACCGCCACGTCGGAGGGTCCCCGCGTCTACCCGGTCGGGGCCGGAACCTACACGGTGACGGTGCTCGACACGCTCGTGCCCGGCGCGACCGCGGCCTCCGACCCGATCGAGGTGAAGGCCTGCCCGACGCAGCCGAAGCTCGCCCTCGCGGTCACCGAGTGCGCCGTGCCCGGCGGTACCGGGTCGCTCACGGCGACCTTCGCCGATCTCGGTGCGGGTCGCGAGTACCTCGTGACGATCACCGAGGGAGCGGGCAACGCCGTTCCCGGCTACGTCACGGCGGTGACGGTCACGTCGGCCTCGGCTCCTCAGGCCTACTCGGGTCTCGCGGCGAACGCCTCCTACACGGTGACGATCGTCGACAAGCTCGCCACGAACGTGAAGAGCGCCGCGTCGGCGACCCTCAAGCCCTGCCCCGACACCCCGACGATCGCCGTGGCGATCCAGTGCGAGGTCGTCAGCAACACCACGTACTACGGCGTCACCCTCGACAAGCTCCAGGGCGGGCAGCAGTACGAGGTGACGATCGTCGACGACGCCGGCAACCCGGCGGCGCCCCCCGTGACCGTCACGGGCGGTGCGGGCGGCGTCGCGCCGACCTTCCAGGTGCCGAACGGCGAGTTCTATACGCTCACCGTGACGAGTCTCGCGAACTCCGCGATCTCGGCGTCGATCGACGTCTTCGCCGCGGTCTGCGACCTGCCGACCTTCCCGCTGCCGCCGGAGTTCCCCGAGCTGCCGACCCTCGCCCTGACCGGCGCGGGTGACACGACGATGCCGATGCTCGGTGCCCTCGGTCTCGTGCAGTTCGGTGTGGCTCTGCTCGCGCTGGCCGCGATGCTGCAGTTCTCGCCGACGCGCCGTCGCGCCTGAGTCCGACGCCGAGGAGGCCCCGGTCGCGTCGGCGTCCGGGGCTTCCCGCATGGGCGCTCTCGGCCCGGCGTAGGCTTCCCTCGTGAGCATGGGGGGCCGGGGCATGACGCCTCCCGGTGGCCGTCGCGTGGGGGCGAAGGATGCCGAGGCGCAGCGCGCGCTCAACGCGGAGGCACCGCGCATCCCCGACCTGCTGCGCCGCATCGGCGACCTGTTCCGACCGCACCGCGGCAAACTGACGATCACGATCGCCCTCGTGCTGGTCGGCGCGGGACTCGGGGTGCTGCCCCCGCTGCTCACCCAGCAGGCCTTCGACCGTGGGCTGTTCCCGCCGGGCGGCGAGCCCGACATCCCGGTGCTCCTCGAACTCGTCGGGCTCATGATGCTCGCCTGGTTCGCCGCGTCCGGCCTCGGGGTCGCGCAGACCTTCCTCACCGCCCGCATCGGCAACAGCGTCATGGGCGCGCTGCGGGTGCGGCTCTTCAGCCACCTGCAGTCGATGGAGCTCGGGTTCTTCACGCGCACCAAGACCGGCGTCATCCAGTCGCGGCTGCAGAACGACGTCGGCGGCGT
>CAMLMQ010000088.1 GCA_946481135.1 uncultured Microbacteriaceae bacterium | reverse complement strand
CACCGCGGTTCTCGTTAGCCTGTGAGGGTGGGGGCGGGGGGGTGACGCTGTGTTACGCGCGCGGGCACCCCGCCCCCGATACACGCCGCGAACCGCCCCGACCCCCTCCTGCGTCTCTCGCGGGTTGAGGAGCGCCCGCGCAGCGGACGCGTCTCGAAACCCAACTGGTCTCGAAACCCAACTGATCTCGAAACCCCCTGACTCCTCAACCCACTCAGGCGACTGTCCCGCAGCGTGGGCGACGGTTGCGCCGACGCCCCGGGTGGGCGAGGATTGTCAAAGAGATTGTTGACGATCTCGTGAGCGAGAGGGTGCGACGGCGCATGGGTTCAGTGGTGGTCGAGCAGGACATCCGCACGGGGCTGTACATCGACGGGCAGCTGCGGCAGACCGCGGACCGGATCGAGGTGGTCGATCCGTCGAGCCCGAGCACCGTCGTCGGCACCGCCGCGGCGGGGACGCGGCAGGACGCGCTCGACGCCGTCGCCGCCGCGAAAGCCGCCTACCGCACGTGGTCGCGCCTGACGCCGCAGGAGCGGGCCAAGCGCATCGCCGCCGCGATGGAGGGCATGGAGGACTACCGCGACGAGGATGCGCGCCTCCTCACCCTCGAGAACGGCAAGCCGTTCATGGAGTCCTGGGTCGACTTCCTCGTGCTCGGCATCCGCACCCAGATGGCGCTCGAACTCGCCGACGAGGTCGACGAGGAGAAGGTGCTCAAGGGCCCGCCCGTCACCACCACGGTCATGCACCAGCCGCTCGGCGTCGTCACGATCATCGTGCCGTTCAACTGGCCGATCGCGATCCTCGGCGCGTCGCTGCCGCACGCGCTGCTGGCCGGCAACACCGTCATCGTGAAGCCGCCGCCGTCGACGCCGCTCGCGATGTCGCGGGCGATCGCGCGCATCGCCGAGAAGCTGCCGCGCGGCGTGCTCAACGTCATCACCGGTCGCGACGCCGACATGGCGCCGATCATCCAGAACACCGACGTCGCGAAGGTCTGCTTCACCGGCAGCATCCCGGGCGGCAAGAAGATCGCCGAGATGGCGTCGCAGACCCTCACCCGCGTGACGCTCGAGCTCGGCGGCAACGACGCGGCGATCATCTTCGACGACGCCAAGCTCGACGACGAGGCGTTCGACCGGCTCTACCAGGGCATCTTCGACACCGCGGGCCAGGTGTGCATGAACGCGAAGCGCATCTACGTGCACCGCAACCGCTTCGACGAGGTCGTGAAGGGACTCTCCGACCGCTTGGAGCGCGTCGTGCTCGGACACGGGCTCTCCGAGGGCACGACGATGGGGCCGCTGCACCAGGCCCGCCAGCGCGACTTCGTCAACGACCTCATCGCCGAGGCGAAGGCCTCCGGGGCCGAGGTGCGCGAGTTCGGCACCCTCCCGCCCGACCTGCCCGACGGACAGTTCGTGCGCCCCGCCCTCGTGCTCGATCCCGACCCGTCGCTGCGCGTCGTGACCGAGGAGCAGTTCGGCCCGGTCGCCCCGATCATCCCGTTCGACACCGAAGACGAGGTCGTCGCACTCGCCGACGACACGTGGGGCGGGCTGTGCGCCTCGGTGTGGTCGGCCGACCCCGAGCGCGTGCGTCGCGTCGCGAAGCAGCTGCAGGTCGGCATGGTGTTCGTCAACGACCACGGCGCGAACCGACTCGATCTGCGGGCGCCGTTCGGCGGGATGCGCGCGTCGGGCTCCGGCCGGGAGCAGGGGATCGAGGGCATCCGCGACTTCCAGGACACCCGCTCGATCGGCAACCTGCACGTCGACGCGGTCTGAGGCGTCGGGCGGGGCCTACTCGCGCAGCGCGTTGCGGGCCGTGCGCAGCAGTGCCGCGAAGTCGTCGACCTGCTCGTCGCTCATCTCCTCGACCATGCGGTCTTCGAGCGCCCGCACGTCGGGCACGATGTCGGCGATCTTCTGCTCGCCCGCGTCGGTGATGTAGAGCAGGATCTGGCGACCGTGGCTCGGGTCCGCCTCGCGGCGCGCGTAGCCGAGGTCGACGAGCACCGCGACCACCTCGGCCATGGTCTGGGCGCGCACGAAGGATCGGCGCGCGAGTTCCGACGACGTGATGCCCGGCAGGCGGTGCAGCACGGTGAGCGCCGTGTAGCTCGCGTAGTTGATGCCGTGCGCGGCGACGAGGTCGAGGAACGGGCGACGCACCGCGAGCTCGAGCTGCTTGATGAGGTAGATGAGACCGCGGTCGCTCTGCATCGGGTCTCCTTCGGGTGTCGATCTCGGCGGGGGCGTCTTTGCCCGTCGCGGGTTTTCAGGTAGCCTGAATCATCATCGCATTGCAACGGCGCATTGAGGAGTACCAATGACCTCGACCCCCGAGGGTATCCTGAGCATCCCCTTCGACGAGCTCCCCGCGTTCGCGGGTCGCGCCTTCGGGCCCTCGCCGTGGCGGACGATCACGCAGGAGGAGGTCACGGCCTTCGCCGAGCTCTCGGGCGATCGCAATCCGATCCACCTCGACGCGGACTTCGCGAAGGGCACCCCGTTCGGCACGACGATCGTGCACGGGTACCTCACGCTGAGTCTCGTCGTGCCGATGATGGCCGAGGTCTTCGAGGTCACCGGTTTCGGCGTCGGCATCAACTACGGTCTCGACCGGCTGCGCTTCCCGGCCCCCGTCCCCGTCGGCTCGCGCGTGCGCGTCGCCGGCGAGATCCTCTCCGTCGAGGAGGTGCCGGGCGGCTACCAGGTCGCGCCGCGCGTGACGTTCGAGATCGAGGGCGGCTCGAAGCCCGCCGCCGTCGCCGACATGGTCGTGCGGTACTACGCGTGAGCGGTCTCGACCTCTCCGGCAAGGTCGCCGTCGTGACCGGCAGCGGCCGGGGGCTCGGACGCGCGTACGCACAGGCCCTCGCCGCCGCCGGCGCCGCGGTCGTCGTCAACGATGTGGATGCCGAGGCGGCGGGCGAGACCGCACGCCTCGTCGAGGAGTCGGGAGGCCGGGCCGCTGTGGTGGTCGCCCCGGTCGGTCCGGCGGAGACGGCCGAGCGACTCGTCGCCGAGGCGGTGAGCGCGTTCGGCCGTCTCGACATCATGGTCGCGAACGCCGGAGTGCTGCGCGACCGCGTGCTCTGGAAGACGACCGACGAGGAGTTCGACGTCGTCGTCGAGACCCACCTGCGCGGCGCCTTCACGTGCGGAAGGGCCGCCGCGGTGCACTTCCGCGAGGCCGGTGAGGGCGGCCGCATCCTGCTCATCGGATCGCCCGCCGGCCAGTTCGGCAACTTCGGGCAGACCGCCTACGCGGCCTCGAAGGCTGGCGTCGTCGCCATGGCGCGCACGTGGTCGCTCGAGCTCGCGCGCGCCGGGGTGACCGTCAACGCCGTCATCCCGACCGCGATGAGCGCGATGACCGGCACGATGCCGATCTACGCCGAGCACTACGAGCGATTCCTCGCGGGCGAGCCGCTGCCGCCCGTCATCCGACGGGACCACGCCCTCGGCTCGCCCGACGACGTCGCCCCGCTCATCGTGTGGCTCTCCTCCGACCGTGCCGCCGGGGTGACCGGCCAGGCGATCGGGCTGGGCGGCGACCGCCTCACGCTCTACGCGCACCCGACCGTGCTCACCACCCGGGACTCCGACGGCGGCTGGAGTGCGGGGTCGCTCGCCGACGTGTGGGACGCCGAGCTCGCCGGATCGGCGCAGCCCTCCGGACCGACGTTCGCGCCGATCGACCAGTAGAGGAGCCACCCGATGAAGGGTCACTACGCCGACCTCTGGCACCGCATCGCCCTCGCCGCGCCCGACCGCCCGGCGATCGTCACCGTGGGGGAGGGCACGCTCACGAACGCGGAGTTCGACGCCGCCGCTGCCCGGTTCGCCGCGCTGCTCACCGAGCTGGGGGTCGGGCGCGACGACAAGGTGTCGATCCTGCTGCACAACCGTCCGGAGTGGCTCGTCGCCTTCGCCGGCTGTCTGCGCCTCGGCGTCGTGCCCGTACCGCTCAACTTCCGCTACCGGCCGCGCGAGATCGCGGCGCTGCTCGACGACTCCGACTCGGAGGTGCTCGTCTACGCGGCGGGGCTCGCCGACACCGTCGCCGAGACCGTCGAGATGCTCGGTCGCCCGCTCCACCTCCTCCAGGTCGCCGACGTCGACGCCCCGCTGCTCCCGGGAGCGCTCGACTTCGCCGAGCACGCCGCGCGGCAGCCGCTGCCCCACGAAGACGCCGTCGACGGCGAGTTCTTCATCTACACCGGCGGCACCACGGGCTCGCCGAAGGCCGCGATGTGGGGTGTCGGCCAGATGCTGTCGATGCAGCTCTACAACGCGTACCTGACGGCCGGACTGCCGCTGCCCGAGTCGGCCGACGACGTCGTGCGGATGGCGACCTCGCCCGACTCCCCGCGCATCGCGGCGCTCGCCCTCTCGCCGTACATGCACGGCACCGCCCTCACGACCGTCATCAACGCCCTGCTGCTCGGCGGCTCGGTCGTCGTGCTGCCGACCCCGCGGTTCGACGCGGCCCGTGCGGTGCGGACGATCCGCGACGAGCACGTCACCCGGGTGGCCGTCGCGGGCGACGCCATCGCGATCCCGCTCGTCGAGGCGGCCGCCGAGCTCGGCATCGACGAACTGCCCGAGCTCACCTCAATCCTCTCGGCGGGGATGCGGTTCAGCGACTCGACGAAGGAGCGCCTGCACGCGCTCGCGCCGAACCTCACGATCAGCGACATCCTCGCCTCGACGGAGGGGGGCGCGGTCGGGCTCGCGATCACCCGGTCCGCCGCCGACCTGCCGTCGCGGTTCCGCATGACACCGGGCACGGTGGTGCTCGACGACGCGCTCGAGGAGGTGCAGGACCGGCCGGGCGCCGTGGGCAAAATCGCCTTCACCGGCGGGATGCCGCGGGGGTACTACAAGGACCCGGAGAAGACCGCGGCGAACTTCGTCGAGATCCGGGGGAAGCGCCACATCATCCCGGGCGATCTCGTGCGCGTCGAGGAGGACGGCATCGTCGACCTGCTCGGGCGGGGTGCGACGGTCGTGAACTCGGGCGGCGAGAAGATCTACCCCGCCGAGGTCGAGGAGGCGCTGCTGGAGTTCCCGGGCATCGACGACGCGGTCGTCTTCGGCATCCCCGACGAGCGCTGGGGCGAGGTCGTGGCGGCGATGGTCGCCGCCGACCGCCCCGAGCAGGTCGACGTCGCCGCGCTCGCCGCCCACGTGGGCGAACGTCTCGCCGGCTACAAGAAGCCCCGCCGCGTGCTCGTCGTGCGCGACCTCGAGCGCACCCCCACGGGCAAGGTCGACCTCGCCGTCGTGCGCGCCCGCACGGTCGCGGAGGGGGTGCCCGCATGACGCGCTACGAGCCCGCGATCGACGTCGACGCGCTCGTCGCGATCGACACGCACGTGCACGTGCAGTTCGACGCCGCCGGCCGTCGCTCCCTCCCCGCCGACCTGCTCGACGCGATGGACGCCTACTTCGGCCACGCGCCCCGGGCGCTCTCGGTCGACGAACTCGCCGACTACTACCGCGAGCGCTCGATGGCCGCGGTGGTCTTCACGGTCGACGCCCGCACCGCGATGGGGGTCGAGCCGAACAGCAGCGCCGAGATCGCCGAGGGGGCCGCGCGGCATCCGGATGTGCTCATCCCCTTCGGCAGCGTCGACCCGCGCACGGGTCGCGACGCGATCGAACTCGCGCGCCGACTCGTGGGCGACTCGGGGGTGCGCGGCTTCAAGTTCCACCCCACGGTGCAGGGCTTCGACCCGTCGAGGGAGGAGTTCCGGCCGCTGTGGTCGGCGATCGCCGAGCTCGGCGTGCCGGTCGTCGTGCACACGGGGCAGACCGGCGTCGGCGCGGGGCTGCCCGGGGGGTACGGGTTGAAACTGCGCTACTCGAACCCGATGCTGCTCGACGACGTCGCGGCGGAGCATCCCGAGCTCTCGATCATCCTCGCGCACCCCTCGGTGCCGTGGCAGGACGAGGCCCTGTCGATGGCGGCGCACAAGGCGAACGTCTCGATCGACCTCTCCGGGTGGTCGCCGAAGTACTTCTCGCCGCAGCTCGTGCGTCAGGCGGGCACGATCCTGCGGCACAAGGTGCTGTTCGGCTCCGACTATCCCGCGCTCACCCCCGACCGCTGGCTCGACGACTTCGCGAAGCTCGAGCTGCCCGACGCGGCGCGGCCGCTCATCCTCAAGGAGAACGCGGTGCGCGTGCTGGGGTTGGCATGACCGCGCTCTATCCCGTCTCCGACCTGTATGGCTACGCCGAACTGCTCACCGACGCAGAGGCGGCGAAGCTCCGGGCCCTGCGCGAGGTGCTCGACGAGCGCCTGCGGCCCGTGCTCGCCGAGCACTGGGAACGGGCGGAGTCGCCGCTGTTCCTGCGTCCGCTGCTGCGCGATCTGCGGCTCGTCGACGATCCGGCGCTGCTCGGCCCCGACGGTCGCGCGCGCGAGCTCTACACGGGGTTCCGGGCGTTCGAGTTCTCCCGCGTCGACGTCGGGGCGGGGATGCTGTTCCACGGTCAGGTGGGCATGTTCCGCGAGCTCGTGCGCCAGGGGGGCAGCCCCGAGCAGGTGGCCGAGTGGGATGCCGCGATCGTCGCGTTCGAGCGCACCGGCGCGTTCGCGCTCACCGAGCCCGACCACGGGTCGGATGTCGCGCGCGGCCTCGCGACGACGGCGCGCCGCGAGGGCGACACCTGGATCCTCGACGGACGCAAGCGCTGGATCGGCAACGTCGCGCACTCCGAGTACGTCGGGGTCTTCGCCCGCGACGTGGCCGACGGCGAGGTGAAGGTGTTCCTGGCCCGCACCGACGCGCCGGGCCTGCGTCTCACGACGATCGAGCGCAAGGCCGCGCTGCGCCTCGTCACCAACTCCGACATCGAGCTCGCGGGCGTCGAGGTTCCCGAGTCGCACCGGCTGCAGCGCATCCGGTCGTTCGCCGACGTCTCGGCGCTCTTCCGAACCCTCCGCCCCGACGTCGCGTGGATCGCGGCCGGCGCGCAGGCGGGGGCGTACGAGGCGGCGCTGCGGTACACGCTCGGGCGCGAGCAGTTCGGGCGTCCGGTCGCGGGGTTCCAGCTCGTGCAGGACAAGCTCGTGCGGATGCTCGGCAACGTCACGGCGTCGCTCGGCATGGCGGTGCGGCTCGCCGAGCGTCGCCAGGAGGGGGTCGCGAGCGACGAGGAGTCGGCGCTCGCGAAGGTGTGGATCGCCGATCGGTTGCGCGAGACGGCGGCGTGGGCGCGCGAGGTCGTCGGCGGCAACGGCATCGTCGTCGACTACGACGTCGCACGGTTCTTCACCGACGCCGAGGCGGTGTACACGTACGAGGGCACGCGGGAGATCAACACCCTCATCGTGGGCCGCGCGATCACGGGATTGAGTGCGTTCACCCGCTGAATGGAAACCGCTTGTCGGGCGGATGGGTTTCAGGTAGCCTGAGACAACTCGGGCGGCTTCCGCCGTTCGAGGATCCCTGCACCATCTCAACGAAGAGACAGAGGAGAGCAATGTCGTTCCCCCGGAAGCACATCGCGGCGGCCGTCGCCGCCATCGCCCTGACCGGCCTCGTCGCCGGTTGCGCCGCCGGCACCGAGGAGCCGAGCGGCGGCCAGACCCTCGACCCGGCCAACCCGGTTGCCATCACCGTCGGCACCCTGCCCGCGGGCGACTACGCGCCGCTCTACATCGCCGAACAGGAGGGCTACTTCGAGGAGGAGGGTCTCGACGTCACGATCGAGATCATCGCGGGCGGCGCCGTCGGCGTCACGCAGCTCGTCTCGGGCGAACTCGACTTCACCTCTGCGACCTGGGCCAACACCCTCGCCGCCGTCTCGCAGGGTCTCGAGGTCATGGTCGTGCGCGAAGGCAGCAACTCGGCGAAGGAAGGCATCAACGGGCTCATCGCGCTCGAAGACGGCCCCATCCAGTCGGTCGACGACCTGCGCGGGCAGACCATCTCGGTCAACACCCTCCAGTCGGCCACCGAGGTGCAGATCCGCGACTGCCTCGCGACCGCGGGTCTCGACGAAGGCGACTACGAGCTCGTCGAGGTGCCCTTCCCCGAGGTCGGCGCAGCCGTCACCCAGGGCCGCATCGCCGCGGGCTTCGTGCCGGAGCCGTTCATCACGATCGGCGCCTCCCAGGGCCTCGTCTCGGTGCTCTCGCCGTCGGTCTGCAACGACCGCCAGGAGAACAGCCCCCTGATCAACTGGAACACCTCGAAGGCGTTCGCCGACCAGAACCCCGAAGTCGTCGCCGCGTTCGTCCGCGCGATGGACAAGGCCACGCAGGATGCGGTCGCCGATGAGCAGGTCGTGCGCGACATCCTGCCGACGTTCACGACGCTCACACCCGAGCTGGCCGACGCGATCACGACGCCGAGCTTCACCGCCGATGGAACCCCCGACCTCGAAGGGGCCGAACTCGTGATGGAGCTCATGCTCGAGTACGGCCTGCTGGAGGAGCCGCTCGACGACCTGTCGCAGTACGCCTGGCAGGGCTGATGCGCTCCGGGGGCGCGGGCGCCGCGCCCGCGCCCCCGGTACTCTCACCACCACGACCCGAGAGCGAGACGAGACGATGACGTCCGTGACCACCCGGCCCGCGCGCACCCCGCGGCGCAGGGGCGCCGTGAGCCCGGCCACCGCCGTACGCGGAGCCGTCGGCATCCTCGCCTTGTTCGTCGTGGCGGAGATCATCTCCCGCTCCGGCATCGTGAGCGAGGTCTTCCTGCCGCCGACCTCCGTCGTGCTGCTGCGCGTCGGTGAACTGCTCATCGACCCGAACTTCCTCGGTGCCGTCGGCGCGACGCTCTACGCATGGGCGATCGGCCTCGCGATCTGCATCGCCGTCTCCGTCACCCTCGGGGTGATCCTCGGGTCCTCGCGCGCCGCCTACTCTGGCAGCCGCGCGGTCATCGAGTTCCTGCGCCCCATCCCCTCGGTCGCGCTCATCCCCGTCGCGATGCTCGTGCTCGGCAACGACGCCGAGATGAAGATCGCCCTCATCGTCTTCAGCACGTCGTGGCCCGTGCTGTTCAACACCATCTACGGCATGCACGACGTCGACCCGGTCGCCAAGCTCACCGCGAAGAGCTTCGGGCGCGGGCGTCTCGCGACCCTGCTCACCGTCTCGCTGCCGAGCGCCGCCCCGTTCATCTTCACCGGCATCCGCATCGCCGCCGCCGTCGCGCTCATCGTCGCCGTCAGCGCCGAGCTGCTCGCGGGCGCCTCCGATGGGCTCGGGCGCTGGATGCTCGACGCGAGCGCGACCGGCAACCGGCCCGACCTCGTCTACGCGGCCACGATCATCGCCGGCCTGCTCGGGCTCGCGATCAACGGCATCCTCGTGCTCGTCGAGAAGCGGTTCCTGTCGTGGCAGCCGGCCCTGCGTCAGACCTCGGGAGGTGCGAAGTGACCGCCCAGACCACCTGGACGGGCGTCGTGCGGCCCGGCCGCCCGCGCCGCGACCTGCGCCGCCTGCGCGAGTTCCTCGTGCGCTGGGGGGCCCTCGTCGCCCTCGGCATCGTCTGGGAGGTGGCCGCGCGCCTCGGCGGCTCGCCGTTCTTCCCGCCGCTGTCGCGCGTGCTCGAACGCTTCCAGGAACTGTGGCTCTCGGGTCCGCCGAGCTCGCTCTTCCTCAGCGAGGGCGTCGCGACGACGATCGCGCCGAGCCTCCTGCGCATGCTCGGCGGCTGGTCGATCGCCGTCATCCTCGGAGTGTTGCTCGGCGTCGCGATCGGGCGCAGCAAGACGTTCGGCGACTTCGTCGAGCCGATCATCCACTTCGTGCGGGCCATCCCGCCGCCCGCGCTCATCCCGATCTTCCTCATCCTGCTCGGGTTCGGCACCGAGATGCGGGTCTCGCTCATCGCGTTCGCCGTCATCTGGCCCGTCGTGCTCAACACGATCGACGGGGTGCGGTCGGTGGAGACCCTGCACCTCGACACCGGGCGCGTGTTCGAGTTCACCCGGCTCCAGGCGTTCTTCCGCATCGTGCTGCCGAGCGCGGCCCCGAAGATCTTCGCCGGCATGCGGGTGAGCCTCTCGGTCGCGATCATCATCATGGTGATCTCGGAGATGGTCGGACGCCCCGACGGGATCGGCAACGTCATCCTCGGCGCCCAGCGCACCTACCGGATGGCGGACATGTGGGCCGGCATCCTCCTGCTGGGCATGCTCGGCTACGTCCTCAACGCGCTCCTCGCCCTGGTGGAGTCGCGGGTCACGAGATGGCATCGGGGCTCACGAGAAGGAGTGTCATGAGCGTCGCGACGAAGGATCTGCTCGTCATCGAGGGCCTCGGCCACGTCTACGAGGGGAGGAACCGTCACGAGGCGATCGGCCGCCTCGACTTCACGGTGCCCGAGGGGGCGTTCGTGTCGATCGTCGGCCCGTCCGGCTGCGGCAAGACGACGATGCTGCGCTGCCTGTCGGGGCTCATGAAGCCCACGCGGGGCACGGTGCTGCTCGAGGGCGAACCGGTCGACGGGGTGCCGCGCGACCTCGCGCTCGTCTTCCAGGACTACAGCCGGTCGCTCTTCCCCTGGCGCACCGTCGCGGGCAACATCTCCTATGTCCTCGACCGGCGGCAGCTGTCGGCCGGGCAGCGCAAGGAGCGCATCCAGGAGGTGCTCGACGCCGTCGGCCTCACCGGCTCGGGCGAGAAGTACCCGTGGCAGCTCTCGGGCGGCATGCAGCAGCGCGTCGCGATCGCGCGGGCGCTCGCCTACCGGCCGAAGATCCTCCTCATGGACGAGCCGTTCGCCTCCGTCGACGCGCAGACCCGCGCCGAGCTCGAAGACCTCATGCTCGCGGTGCGCGACCAGTTCGGCATGACGATCCTGTTCGTCACGCACGACATCGACGAGAGCGTCTACCTCGCCGACCAGGTGCTCGTGCTCTCGAAGTCGCCGTCGACGATCGTCGCCAAGCTGGATGTCGACCTCCCGCGTCCGCGCGACCAGGTCGCGACGCGCGAGGACGACGACTTCGTGCACCTGCGCAGCGACATCGCCCGCCTCATCCGCGACCAGTCGCAGATCGCGAAGTAGCCCGGCCGTCCCCACCGCTGTCTGCTCGAGAAGCCCCCTTCGGGCACCGCATACGGGGCTTCTCGGGCAAACAGCCGAGGTCAGGCGTGCAGGGCCTCGTTGAGCACGACGGCGGCGCCCGTGCGCGGGATCGCCTCGACGGCGCCCGTCGCGGAGTTGCGGCGGAAGAGGATGCCCGCGACCCCGCTCAGCTCGGCCGCCTTGACGACGCGGGGCTCCTCGTCGGGCACGAGCAGCGTGAGCTTCGTGCCCGCCGTCACGTAGAGCCCCGCCTCGACGACGCAGTCGTCGCCGATCGAGATGCCCACGCCCGAGTTGGCGCCGA
>CAMLMQ010000087.1 GCA_946481135.1 uncultured Microbacteriaceae bacterium | reverse complement strand
GATCTCGGCGTACATCTTCATCGGCTTCTGGCAGGCCAACCAGTCGTGCTTCAACCCCAACATCATCGGCGGCCCCGACTTCTACCGGTGCTACGAGGTGCGCGACCCGCTCGACCTCGCGGTCGCCGCGGCGGCGCTGTGCGGTGCGCTCGTCGGGTTCCTCTGGTGGAACACGACGCCCGCGAAGATCTTCATGGGCGACACCGGCTCGATGGGGCTCGGCGGTGCCCTCGCCGCGCTCGCGATCCTCACCCGCACCGAACTGCTGCTCGTGCTCATCGCGGGCCTGTTCATCGTGACGACGGGCTCGGTCATCATCCAGCGCGTCTGGTTCAAGGTCACGAAGTGGCGCTTCGGCGAGGGTCGGCGGGTGTTCCTGATGAGCCCCCTGCACCACCACTTCGAACTGCGTGGCTGGGCCGAGATCACCGTCGTCGTCAGGTTCTGGATCATCGCCGCCCTGTTCGTCGCGGCGGGCGTCGGCCTGTTCTACCTCGAATGGGTCAGCCGCACCCCATGACGTCGCGGGAGCTCTCGACCCTCACCAGCTGGCGCGCCGACTGGTCGGGTCTGCGGGTCGCCGTGCTCGGGGTCGGCGTGAGCGGCTTCTCGGTCGCCGACACGCTCGTCGAACTCCGCGCCGACGTGCTCGTCGTCGCGGCGAAGGCCTCCGACGAGCACCGCCAGTTGCTCGATGTGATCGGCGCGCGCCTCGTGCTCCACCCCGACGAGACGACGGTGCCGGATGAGCTGCCCGCGTTCGGCCCCGAACTGGTCGTCGTGTCGCCCGGCTACCACCCCGATCACGCCCTGCTGCTCTGGGCGGCGGCCCACGGCATCCCGGTCTGGGGCGACATCGAGCTCGCGTGGCGCCTGCGCGACAAGGTGCCGCGGCCCGACGGCACGCCCGTGGAGTGGATCGGCGTCACGGGCACCAACGGCAAGACGACGACGACGCAGCTCACGGCGACGATGCTCGTCGCCGGGGGAGTGCGCGCGGCGCCCGCGGGCAACATCGGCATCCCCGTGCTCGATGCGATCCGCGACCCCGCGGGGTTCGACGTGCTCGTCGTCGAGCTCTCGAGCTACCAGCTGCACTGGATCAACACCCACCCCGGTGGCGAGCTCGCGCCGCTCGCGAGCGTGTGCCTCAACCTCGACGACGACCACCTCGACTGGCACGGGTCGAAGCAGGGCTACCGCGACGCGAAGGCGAAGGTCTACGCGAACACGCGGGTCGCGTGCGTGTTCAACCAGGCCGACCTCGCGACGCGCGAGATGGTCGAAGACGCCGAGGTGCAGGAGGGGGCGCGCGCGATCGGCTTCACGCTCGGGATGCCGGGCCCGAGCGATCTCGGACTGGTCGAGGACATCCTCGTCGACCGCGCGTTCCTCGAGGACCGCCGCAATGCCGCGCTCGAGCTCGCCACCCTCGACGACCTCCGGACCGCGGGACTCGCGACCCCGCACGGCATCGCGAACACCCTCGCCGCGGCGGCCCTCGCCCGGGCCGCCGGCGTCGAGCCCGCAGCCATCCGGGAGGCGATCCGCGGCTTCGCCGTCGACGCGCATCGCACCGAGCTCGTGCTCGAATCCGACGGGGTGCGCTTCGTCGACGACTCGAAGGCGACGAACGCCCACGCCGCGAACGCCGCCCTCGCGGCCTTCGAGTCGGTCGTCTGGATCGCGGGGGGGCTGCTCAAGGGCGTCGACCCCGCTCCGCTCGTGCGGCGGCACGCGACGCGGCTGCGCGGCGCGGTGCTCGTCGGTCGTGACCGGTCGACGCTCCGTGAGGCGTTCGCGCGACACGCGCCCGGCGTCCCGGTCGTCGAGGTCGACGAGTCGGAGACTGAGGTGATGCTCGCCGCCGTGCGGGCAGCGGCCTCCTTCGCCCGCGCGGGCGACGTGGTGCTGCTGGCCCCGGCGGCGGCGTCGATGGACCAGTTCACCGACTACGCGGACCGGGGTCGCCGGTTCGCCGATGCGGTACGGGAATGGACGGGAGGCAGCGGTGGAGAGAACCCCGCGACGCCGCCCGGCCGCGACGGCTGAGCCGCCGCCGAAGCCCGTCCCGACCGCCGTCGTCGCCGTGCGGCGGCTGTTCGCCGCCGAGACGCCGGAGTTCTTCCTCCTGCTCGGCACCACGATCTTCCTGCTCGCCTTCGGGCTCGTGATGGTGCTGTCGTCGTCGTCGATCGAGTCGCGCATCGCCGACGGCGACTTCTTCGCGCGCGCCGCGCGGCAGGGGCTCTACGCCGTCATCGGTCTTCCGCTCATGCTGCTCGCCGCGCGCGCCCCGATCACGTTCTGGAAGCGCTGGGCGGGATGGGCGGTCATCCTCGGCGTCGCCCTCCAGCTGCTGGTCTTCACCGAACTCGGCTACGAGACCGGCGGCAACCGCGGCTGGCTCGACTTCGGCGCCTTCACCGCGCAGCCGTCGGAGCTCATCAAGCTCTCGCTCGTGGTCTGGCTGCCCTGGATCCTCGTCAAGAAGTCGCATCTGCTCGACGAGTGGCGGCACGTGCTCGTGCCGGTCGGTCCGATCGTCGCCGTCGCGGTCGGGCTCGTGCTGCTCGGCAACGACCTCGGGTCGGCGTCGATCATCATCATGCTCACGCTCGGCACGCTCTTCTTCGCCGGGGTGCGCCTGCGGCATCTCTCGGTCGCCGTCGCCGCGATCGCCCTCGCGGCGGCGTTCGTCGCGACCCTCAGCCTCTCCCGACGCGACCGCATCGACGCGTGGCTGTCGGGCTGCACCGACCCGGCGCTACTCGGCAACGAGTGCTGGCAGACCGTGCACGGCTGGGAGGCGCTCGCGCACGGCGGCGTGTTCGGCGTCGGCCTCGGCAACTCCGCCGGGAAGTGGTCGTGGATCCCGGAAGCCGACAACGACTTCATCTTCGCGATCATCGGCGAGGAGCTCGGTCTCGTCGGCTGCGTCCTCGTGCTCGCCCTGTTCGTGCTGCTGACGATCTGCTTCATCCGCATCATTCGGATGGTGCGTGACCCGTTCGCCAAGCTCGCGACCGGCGCCGTGATGACCTGGATCATCGGTCAGGCCTTCGTCAACATCGCGGTCGTGCTCGGCGTGCTGCCGGTGCTCGGCGTGCCGCTGCCCCTCGTCTCGGCGGGCGGGTCCGCCCTGCTCACCACGATGGCGGCGATCGGCGTAGTGCTCTCGTTCGCGCGCCACCGTCCCGAGCCGCTCAGCGGTCCCGTCGACGTGACGCGAGCGGGCAGAATCGTCCGGTGACGACCTACCTGTTCGCGGGCGGAGGCACCGCCGGGCACGTGAACCCGCTGCTCGCGACCGCCGACCGTCTGCGCGAGCGCGAGTCCGACGCCGAGGTGCTCGTGCTGGGTACCGCCGAGGGGCTGGAGGCGCGGCTGGTGCCGGAGCGGGGATACGAGCTCGTCACGGTTCCCCGGCTGCCGTTCCCGCGACGGCCCGGCCGCGACGCGCTGCACTTCCCGGGGCGCTGGCGGGCGGCGGTCGCGCGCACGCGGAGCATCCTGCGCGACCGCGGCGTCGACGTCGTCGTCGGCTTCGGCGGGTACGCTTCGGCCCCGGCCTACGCCGCCGCGCGGGGGGAGCGACTGCCCATCGCGGTGCACGAGCAGAACGCCCGACCCGGGATGGCGAACCGTCTCGCGACGCTCTGGACTCGTCACGTCGGGGTCACCTTCCCCGACACGCCGCTGCGGCACGCCCGCATCGTCGGCCTGCCGCTGCGCGCCGAGATCGAGCGCCTCGACCGTCCCGCCGCGCGCGCGGAGGCGGTCCGAGTGTTCGGACTCGACCCGGTGCGCCCGCTGCTGCTCGTCACGGGCGGCTCGACGGGCGCGCGGCGGCTCAACGAGAGCGTCGCGGCGTCGATCGCGGCGCTCCTCGGTACGGGCTGGCAGGTGCTGCACGTCACCGGTTCCCGCAGCCCCGTCGCCGATCCGGGACTCACCGGCTACCACATCCTCGAGTACTGCGATCGCATGGATCTCGTTCTCGCCGCAGCGGATCTCGCGGTCTCGCGTGCGGGAGCGGCGACCGTGTGCGAGCTCGCGGCCGTCGGGGTGCCGGCCGTCTTCGTGCCCTACCCGGTGGGCAACGGCGAGCAGGCGCTCAACGCCCGCGGTGCGGTGCGTGCGGGCGGCGCGCTGCTCGTCGCCGACGCCGACTTCACGCCGGCCTACGTCGCGCGCGAGCTGCCGAGGCTGCTCGACGACCGTGCCCTGGTCGCCGACATGGCGGTGCGGATGTCGTCGACCGGTACCCGCGACGCCGCCGACCGGATGGTCGACCTCGTGCTCGAGGCGCGCGCCGACCGCCGCGCGTAGACTCGCTCACCGTGCCCGTCAAGCCCGACCCCGCTCTCGTCGTCCCGGAGCAGCTCGGACGGGTGCACTTCATCGGCATCGGCGGCTCGGGCATGAGCGGCATCGCGCACCTGATGCTCGACGCCGGGGTGACCGTGAGCGGCTCCGACCGCAGTGAGAGCGCCTACCTCGCCGCGTTGCGCGACCGCGGCGCGCGTATCGCGGTCGGCCACGACGCGCAGAACCTCGGCGACGCGGACACCGTCGTCTTCACGAGCGCGATCTGGCCTGAGAATCCCGAGTACCGCGCCGCGCGCGAGCGTGGTCTCATCCTGCTGCACCGTTCGCAGGCCCTTCACTGGCTCTCCCGGGGGTCGCGGGTCGTGAGCGTCGCCGGTGCCCACGGCAAGACGACCACGACGGGCATGATCACGACCGTGCTGCGCGAGCTCGACGCCGACCCGAGCTTCGTGAGCGGGGGTGTCATCACCTCCCTGGGGACGAGCGCCGGCAGCGGCTCCGGCGGGACGTTCGTGCTCGAGGCCGACGAGTCGGACGGGTCGTTCCTGTTCTACGACACCGCCGTCGCCGTCGTCACGAACGTCGATCCCGTGCACCTCGACCACTACGGCGGCGAGGAGGGCTATCTCGACGCGTTCGCCGAGTTCGTCCGCGGGGCCGGCGAGGCCGTCGTCGCCGGCGAGGGCCCCGCCGTGGATGCCGTGCTGGCGCGGGCGGGTGTCGACCGGAAGGTCGTGCGGTTCGGGGAGGGCGAGTCGGCGGACCTGCGGGTGAGTGCCGTCTCGGCCGCGAGCACGGTGTCGTTCGACCTCACCTGGCGCGGCGAGACGCGCCGCGCGCAGCTCGGTGTCGTGGGGCGGCACAACGCACTCAATGCCGCGGCGGCCGTCGCCGTCGCGCTCGTGCTCGGGCACCCCCTCGACCGCGCTGTCGCAGCCCTCGACGCCTTCGGCGGCACGAAGCGCCGTTTCGAGTTCAAGGGCCGCGTGCGCGGCGTCGAGGTCTACGACGACTACGCCCACGAACCCGCCGAGGTCGAGGCCGCGGTGCGCGGGGCACGATCGGTCGTCGGCGACGGCCGCGTCATCGCGATCCATCAGCCGCACCTCTACTCGCGGACGCAGCGCTTCGCGGCCGAGTTCGCGGCCGCCTACGAGGCCACGGCCGACCTGACGATCGTGCTCGCCGTCGACGGAGCGCGGGAGGATCCGGTGCCGGGCGTCAGCGGGCAGCTCGTCGTCGACCGCTTCACCGATCCGAGCAAGGTCGTGCTGCGGGAGGACTGGCAGGACGCCTCCGACTTCGCGGCGTCCGTCGCGCGCTCGGGTGACATCGTCATGACGCTGTCGTGCGGCACGGTCTCCCAGATGGTGCCGCAGTTGCTCGAGGCGCTCGAGCGCATCCCCGGCCCCGCCGACTGACGCGCGCCCGCGTGGGCTTCCGCGGTTCGTGCCCCGCGCGCGTGAGGATGGGGGAGTGAAGCGACCGGAGCGGCCCGCGGCGTCATCCGCCGAGTCCGCGCGCTCCCGTCCCGCGCGGACCCCGGCGACGGCGACCCCCGCGACGAAGCCGGTCACCTCGCCCGCCGCGCAGAAGCCCACCCCGCGCAGGCCGCTCGAGCAGCCGGCGAAGCCGACACCGCTCCGCGCCCCTCGCCCGCCGCGCGAGGAGGCGCCCCGCGTCGACTCCCGTCGCGCCGAGCGCCTGCGTCGCCGGTACGAGAAGGCCGAGGTCAAGCGATTCACCCGCCGGGCCCGACGCCGGCGGATCGGGTGGGTGGCGGCCTTCGGGGTGCTGGGCACGATCGCGGCGCTCATCGCCGCGGCGATCTTCTCGCCCATCCTCGCCCTGCGCGAGGTGCGGGTGGTCGGGGCGGCGCGACTCGATCCGGCGGTGATCGCCGAGGCGGTCTCGGGGCAGCTCGGCACGCCGCTCGCGCTCCTCGACGAGGCGCGCCTGCGCGACGAGCTCGGCGAGTTCGCCGCCATCCGCAGTTTCGCCACGGAGCTCGAGCCGCCCGGCACGCTCGTCATCCATCTCGTCGAACGCACGCCGCTCGGGCTCGTCGCCACCGCGGAGGGTTTCGACGTCGTCGATGCCGCCGGCGTCGTGCTGGAGTCGGCGGAGGCCCGTCCGCCGAGCCTGCCGCTCCTGCAGCTCGACGACGACGGCACGGGTGGGCGCGCCTTCACGGCGATCGCCGAAGTGCTCGTCGCGCTTCCCCCCGACGTGCTCGCGCAGGTCGACTCGATCACGGCGCGCACGCGCGACGACGTGACGCTCTCGCTCGCGGGCAGCGCCCAGCGGGTGGTCTGGGGCAGCGCGAGCGACTCGCCGCGCAAGGCGGCCGTGCTCTCGGCGCTGCTCGCGATGTTCGGGGGGTCGGGCGCGGGTGTCTACGACGTCTCGGCGCCGGGCAGCGCGGTGTTCCGCGCCGAGTGAGCGGGCCGGGCGCGACACGCGGCGGATGTCCGGGCCGTTCCGAGGGGGCGCGCTTACCGTGGGCACGAACACCTTAGTGGGAACAGTTCTCAACTTCAAGTAGAGGTTGAGACTTTCCCCGGAACGCGGAAGGCCGGACGTGACGTCGAACCAGAACTACCTCGCGGTGATCAAGGTCGTCGGGATCGGCGGCGGCGGCGTCAACGCCGTGAACCGCATGATCGAGCTCGGGCTGCGCGGCGTCGAGTTCATCGCGATCAACACCGACGCCCAGGCGCTGCTCATGAGCGACGCCGACGTGAAGCTCGACGTGGGCCGCGAGCTCACGCGCGGCCTCGGAGCGGGTGCCGACCCCGAGGTCGGCCGTCGTGCGGCGGAGGACCACGCGGAGGAGATCGAGGAAGCCCTCGCGGGCGCCGACATGGTCTTCGTCACCGCCGGCGAGGGCGGCGGCACGGGCACCGGAGGCGCCCCGGTGGTCGCACGCATCGCCAAGTCGATCGGCGCGCTCACGATCGGTGTCGTCACGAAGCCGTTCACCTTCGAGGGCAAGCGCCGCTCCGCTCAGGCGGAGGCCGGAGTCGCCGCCCTCAAGAACGAGGTCGACACGCTCATCGTCGTGCCCAACGACCGCCTGCTCGAGATCAGCGACCGCGGCATCTCGATGCTCGAGGCGTTCTCGACCGCCGACCAGGTGCTGCTTGCGGGCGTGCAGGGAATCACCGACCTCATCACGACCCCCGGACTCATCAACCTCGACTTCGCCGACGTCAAGAGCGTCATGCAGGGGGCCGGATCGGCGCTCATGGGCATCGGGGCGAGTCGCGGAGCCGACCGCGCGATCAAGGCGGCCGAGCTCGCGGTCGCGAGTCCGCTGCTCGAGGCGTCGATCGACGGCGCCCATGGCGTGCTGCTCTCGATCCAGGGCGGATCGAACCTCGGGATCTTCGAGATCAACGACGCCGCCCGACTCGTGCAGGAAGCCGTGCACCCCGAGGCGAACATCATCTTCGGTGCCGTCATCGACGACACGCTCGGCGACGAGGTGCGCGTCACCGTCATCGCCGCGGGCTTCGACGGAGGCGAGCCCCAGGTGCGCCCCACGGCGCCGCGGCGCGAGAACTTCGTGCCCGCCGACGCCCCCGTCGCGGTCGCGGCCGGCGCGACGGGAGCCGTCGAGACGTCCGGATGGGGTGCCGAGCCCGAGACGCCGCTCGGAGCCCCGCTCGACCGCGGCGACTTCGACGACGACGGCGACCTCGACATCCCCGAGTTCCTCAAGTAGCGGTGACCCTCGCCGAACGGCTCGCCGCGGTCGACGCCGCGATCGCCGACGCGGCACGACGCGCAGCGGTCGCCGTGCCGACGCGCATCGTCGTGACGAAGTTCCATCCGGCGTCCCTCGTGCGTGAGCTCGCCGACCTCGGCGTGCGGGACGTCGGCGAGAACCGCCATCAGGAGGCCGTCGCGAAGGCGGCGGAGGTCGACGATCCCCGCCTCTCGTGGCACTTCGTCGGCCAGCTGCAGAGCAACAAGGCCCGCGCGGTGCGCCGCTACGCCGCCGCCGTGCACTCGGTCGATCGACCCTCGCTCGTCGACGCCCTCGCGAACGACGACGGCCGTGACCTCGGCGTGTTCCTCGAGATCGACCTGAGCGGCGAGCCGGGTCGCGGCGGGGTCGCGCCCGAGGAGGCCGAGCCGCTCGCCGAGCGCGTGCTCGACGCCCCGGGCCTGCGGCTCCTCGGCGTCATGGGCGTCGCCCCGCTCGGAGCCGAGCCGCGGCCCGCCTTCGCGCGACTGCGTGCGGTGTCCGACCGCATCCGCACCCTCGACGCGCGGGCGACGGCGATCTCCGCGGGGATGTCGGGCGACTTCGTCGACGCGATCGCGGAGGGCGCGACACACCTGCGCATCGGCACGGCAATCACGGGGAAACGACCGGAGCGCGGTTAATGTCGGAACGGATGCCGTGCCTGTGACCACGGCACGTCAACCCCGGGAGGATGACATGGCGAACCCGCTGCGCAAGACGATGGTGTACCTCGGTCTGGCCGACGAGGACTACGACGACGCGCCCGCGGCTCCGGTCGCCCCCGTCGCGCCGAGTGCCGGACGTGCGCCCGTGACGCCGCTGCGCCGTCCCGCCGCGACGACGAAGCACGCCGCCCCGTCGGGCATGAACGAGATCGTCACCGTGAACCCGCGTCAGTACAAGGACGTGCAGGCCATCGCCGAGGCGTTCCGCGAGGGCGTTCCCGTGATCGTGAACCTCTCGCAGATGCCCGAGGGCGATGCGCGGCGCCTCATCGACTTCTGCGGCGGGCTCGTCTCGGGCCTCTACGGCAAGATCGAGAAGGTCACGGCCAAGGTGTTCCTGCTCTCGCCCGAGCACGTCGCGGTCAGCGGCGAGCAGGCCGAGGCCGAGCCCGAGGTCGAGGCCGGCTTCTTCGGCGCCTGACCCCGGGTCGGGAAACGTACCCTTCGACCGTTCAGGTTCGTCGTTGTACGCTGGAGTCTCGACCCCGGCTTGAGGGTCGAAATGCCCGCCTCGTCGAGACGGTCGCGATCTGCGACTCGGGGGAAGACGAGCAGTGATCCAAAAGGTGATGTCATGGCCCTGACTCCGGAAGACGTTGTCAACAAGCGGTTCAACCCGACGAAGTTCCGCGAGGGCTACGACCAGGACGAGGTCGACGACTTCCTCGACGAGGTCGTCGTCGAGCTGCGTCGCCTGAACCAGGAGAACGAGGAGCTGCGTCAGCGCCTCGTCGCCGGCGAGTCGCGTCTCGCCGAACTGCAGCGCGCCGCCGCGCAGCAGCCCGCCGCTCCCGCCCCGGCCCCCGCGGCCGCCGCGCCCGCCCCCGTGGCGGCGCCCGCCCCCGAGCAGCCCGCGTACGCGCCCAGCGGGTTCGACTCGAACTCGATGGATCCGGGCAACACCAACAACCTCCTCCAGCTCGCCCGCCGTCTCCACGAGGAGCACGTGCGTGAGGGCATGGAGAAGCGCGACCAGCTCATCGCCGAAGGGCACGCGACCGCCGCACGGATCGTCTCCGAGGCCGAGCAGGGCGCCCGCAGCCAGGTCGGCGCGCTCCAGCAGGAGCGGCAGGAGCTCGAAGCCCGCGTCGAGGAGCTGCGTCAGTTCGAGCGGGACTACCGTTCGCAGCTGCGCGGCTACATCGAGGGCCAGCTGCGCGAGCTCGAGTCGGCTCCCGCGATCAGCACCGGGGCCTCCGCGCCGCAGTCGCAGCCGCAACTGGCCGCGCCCGAGCAGTCGGCGCCCGACCAGCAGGCTCGCGAGCAGCAGGCTCCGCCCGCCTACTCGCCGGCCCCGGCCGCACCGGTCGCATACGGACAGCCGCAGCAGCCCGACTACACGCCCGCCCCGTCCTACGGCGCGCCCCAGCCGACCGAGTACCCGGGTTTTGGCCCGGGCAACTGAGTCGGCCGCGGAGCCCTCGGCGCCTCGGCGGCGGGTGAGTCCGCGCGCCCTCGGGCTGCTCGCCGCGGTCGCGCTCGTCGCCTACGGACTCGACCAGGGATCGAAGTACCTCGTCACGGAGACGCTCGCGCTCGGGGAGTCGATCTCGGTGATCGGCGAGGTGCTGCAGTTCCGGTACGTCACGAATCCCGGGGCGGCGTTCTCGCTCGCGACCGGGTTCACCTGGGTGCTCTCTCTCGTCGCGGTCGGCGTCATCGTCTTCATCGTCTGGTTCGCCCCGCGCATCCGCTCCCTCGCCTGGGCGACGATGTTCGGGCTCGTGCTCGGCGGGGCGTTCGGCAACGTCACCGACCGGCTGTTCCGGCCGCCGGGGTTCGGCACGGGCCACGTCGTCGACTTCATCCAGGTGATCTACTTCCCGGCGATCTTCAACATCGCCGACATCGCGGTGGTCTCCGCGATGGGGCTCTTCCTCCTGCTCTCCCTGCGCAACGTCGGGCTCGACGGCGTGCGCGTGAAGGACGACCGCTACCGCACGCGCGACGAGGACCTGCCGTCCGAGACCGGCGAGGCGACACCGTAGTGGAGCGGCGCAGCCTGCCGGTGCCCGAGGGTGTCGCGGGGGCGCGTGCCGACGCCGGTGTCGCGCGACTGCTGGGCTTCTCGCGCAGCTTCGCGACGGAGGTCATCGAGGCCGGGGGCGTGCGGCTCGACGGCATCCTGCTCGGCAAGTCGGACCGATTGCGTGCCGACTCGTGGCTCGAGGTCGAGTGGGCGCCCAAGGAGGAGCCGCGCGTCGTACCGCAGCTCGTGCCGGGCTTCGGGATCGTGCACGACGACGACGACCTCGTCGTGATCGACAAGCCCGTCGGCGTCGTCGCGCACCCCGCCCCGGGGTGGAGCGGACCCACCGTCCTCGGCGCCCTCGCGGCCGCCGGGTACCGCATCGCGACCTCGGGGGCGGCGGAGCGCCAGGGGATCGTCCACCGTCTCGACGTCGGCACCTCGGGGCTCATGGTCGTCGCGAAGTCGGAGCGCGCGTACACCGAGCTCAAGCGCCTCTTCCACGACCGCGAGGTCGACAAGATCTACCACGCGGTCGTGCAGGGGCACCCCGATCCGCTCTCGGGCACGATCGACGCGCCGATCGGGCGCCACAGCAGCAACGACTGGAAGTTCGCCATCCGCGCCGAGGGCAAGCACGCCGTCAC
>CAMLMQ010000086.1 GCA_946481135.1 uncultured Microbacteriaceae bacterium | reverse complement strand
CGGTGCGGCGGGCCCGCACCCCCGACATCCCGCAGATCGAGACGCTCATCGCCCCGCTCGTCGAGAGCCGCGTGCTGCTCGGCAAGGACCGCGTGGTCTTCTACGAGGCCGTGCAGGAGTTCCGCGTCGCCGAGGACCGCGACGGCGACCTCATCGGCTGCGGCGCCCTGCACGTCATGTGGGAAGACCTCGGCGAGGTGCGTACTCTCGCCGTCGCCGACACCTGGCGCGGTCGCGGCGTCGGGCACGGCCTGCTCGAGTCGCTCGAGCAGGAGGCGCGCGACCTTGGCCTCTCGCGCCTGTTCTGCCTCACCTTCGAGACGACGTTCTTCGCCCGCCACGGATACGACGAGATCGGCGAAGGCATCGTCTCGCCCGACGTCTACGCCGAACTCGTGCGCTCGCCCGACGAGGGTGTCGCGGAGTTCCTCGACCTCGCGCGCGTGAAGCCCAACACCCTCGGCAACGCACGGATGCTCAAGCAGCTGTGACCCGCTCGATCGGCATCGCCGGGGTCACCCCGGCCGAGACGGTGCGCCGGCTCGCCCCCGTCGTCGAGGCTCGCGGCTTCCGTGCCCTCTGGATCAACGACACCCCGGGCGGCGACGCGCTCGAGAAGCTCGCCGTCGCGGCGGAGGTGACGTCGAGCCTCGGCCTCGCCGCGGGCGTCGTGCCGCTCGATCGCCGCAACGGCGCCGAGATCGCGGCCCGGGCGCGTGATCTGCCCGTCGACCGCACGCGGATCGGCGTCGGCAGTGGGCACGCCCCGCGCCCGCTGGACCGCCTGCGCACGGGGGTGGAGCAACTGCGGGCGGGATGCGACGCGCCCGTGCTCATCGGAGCCCTCGGCCCCCGTGCCCGCGCGCTCGCCGCCCAAATCGCCGACGGCATCCTCTTCAACTGGCTCACGCCGGCCGCCGCGGTCGAGGCGATGGCGCAGTTGCGCACGGATGCCGACGGCAGCCCGGTCGAGGGCGTGCTGTACGTGCGCACCATCGCGGAGGAGGCCGCCCGGGCGGCGCTCGAAGCGGAGGCGGCGCGGTACGGGTCCTATCCGAACTACGCGGCGAACTTCGCCCGGCTCGGGGTCGCTCCGATGGCCACCACGCTCGACCTGACGACCGACGACGCCGACGGGTTCGAGAGCGTGGTCGACGAGGTCGTGCTGCGGCTCATCACCGCGACCGGCGACGCCGACGATCTGATGCGGGCGGTCGAGCGCGCCGCAGCCTGAGGTTCGCCGACGGCGGGCGTGCCGACGCCGGTTCGGAGCACGCACGGGCTTACCCTGACGACATGTCGACGCTGCGCAACCCGGTCGGGCCGCAGCCGCCGTCGGTGTACTGGCGGCGGCGCCTCTTCGTGCTGCTGGGGCTGGTCGCCGTCGTCGTCATCATCGTGCTGATCGTCGTGCGTCCGGGTGGCGAGAACGTCGGGCGCGAGACGCCCGCGCCGAGCACCACCCCGTCGACCACCGCCTCCGACCCGGCGCAGGCCGACGGCGCGTGCACCCCCGGTGCCCTCAGCATCGAGCCGATCACCGACGCCGGCGAGTACCAGGCCGGTGTGCAGCCGCAGGTGTCGGTGCGCATCACCAACACCGGCTCGCGGGCGTGCACTCTCGCCGTCGGCGCCGACCAGCTCGTGTTCTCGATCGTGAGCGGCGACGACCCGATCTGGACCTCCGCCGACTGCCTCACGACGCCCGCCTTCGAGGTCGACCTCGAGCCGGGCCAGCCGTTGACGAACTCGCCGATTGCGTGGGATCGCACGCGGTCGTCGGCCGACACGTGCTCGGATTCCCGTCCCGAGGTGGTCGCCGGCGGCGCGACCTACCGGCTGAGCGTGCAGCTCGGCGAGCTCGAGTCCCAGACCGACGCGCCCTTCCTGCTCTACTGACCCCCGGAGGTTGAGTAGTGCCTCGCGGCGCGTCGAAACCACCAGGAGGCTTCAGAACGACGGGATGTCGGCCTGCGTGCGTGGGGGAGCGGCGGCGAACGCGACCCCGATCGCCGAGCGCACCGATCCCGCGTCGCCGTCGACGATGTCGGTGTAGCCGAGCCGGCGCGCCTCGCCCGCTCGCTGACGCGCGGCGTTGACGGGGCGGATCTCCCCGGCGAGGGAGATCTCGCCGACCGCGGCGAGGGTCGCGGGGAGGGCGACATCCTTCACGGCGGACGCGATCGCGAGCGCGATGGCGAGGTCGGTGGCGGGTTCGGTGAGTCGCATGCCGCCGACCGTCGACACGTAGACGTCGGAGGTCGACAGCTTGAGCCCGCAGCGGCGTTCGAGCACGGCGAGGATCATCGCGAGGCGCCCGGCATCCACGCCGTTGACGACGCGTCGCGGCTGCGGGGCGGAGGTGCCGACGATGAGCGCCTGCACCTCGACGGGCAGCGCACGGCGGCCCTCCAGCGCGATCGTCACGCACGTGCCGCTCACCGGCGCGGAGCCGCGGGAGAGGAAGAGCCCCGACGGATCGGGCACCTCGGCGATGCCGTCGCCCGTCATCTCGAAGCAGCCGACCTCGTCGGTGGGGCCGAAGCGATTCTTGAGCGCCCGCACGAACCGCAGCGCGGTCTGGCGGTCGCCCTCGAAGCTGCACACGACATCCACGAGGTGCTCGAGCAGGCGCGGGCCGGCGATCGTGCCGTCTTTCGTCACGTGGCCCACGAGCAGCACGGGCAGGTCGCGCTCCTTCGCGACGCGGATGAGCGTGCCCGCGACCTCGCGCACCTGCGCGGGCTGCCCGGGCGCGCCGTCGCTCATCGCCGACGACACCGTCTGCACCGAGTCGACGATCAGCAGCCGGGGCTTGACGGCATCCACCTGCCCGAGGATGGTGGCCAGGTCGGTCTCGGCGGCGAGGTAGAGCTCGTCGGAGAGCGCGTTCGTGCGCTCGGCGCGCAGTCGCACCTGGGCGGCCGACTCCTCGGCGGAGACGTAGAGCACGCGGGCGCCCGTCGCGGCGACGCGGGCGGCGACCTCCAGCAGCAGCGTCGACTTGCCGACACCGGGCTCGCCCGAGAGCAGGATGGCGGCTCCCGGCACGACGCCGCCGCCGAGCACTCGGTCGAACTCGGCGATTCCCGAGGGCCGGTGCACGCTCGACTCGGTGCTGATCTGCGTGATCGGCCGCGCCATCCGGGTCTCGCCGATCGCCGTCGGTGCCACGGTGCGCAACGGGGCGCCCTGCTCGACGAGGGAGTCCCAGGTCTGGCACTCGCCGCAGCGGCCGACCCACTTCACGTTCGTCCAGCCGCACTCCCGGCAGGCGTAGCCGGGGGTCGTCGGGCGGGCCATGCGGTGAGCCTACGGGCGACCGGCGACGCCGGGGGACGGCACGCGGAATCGGGGGACGGTGTCGGCCCCCGCGCGAGGCGCGCCCGCTCTGGGGGCTGCTGCGGGCCCGTGGGCGGCTCTACGCTCGAAACGTCCGGACCACCCGACCGGACCGCGCGTGCGCGGAGCTTGCCCCCTGAGCCGCGCACCCCCCACACCGACAGGACCCGCGACATCCGACCTCAACCGGATGCCGCGGGCCCTCTCGATTCAGCCCTCGGCGTCGTCCGACTCGGCCCCATCCGCCTCGTCACTCGGGCGGTCGCCTCCGGGCCGATGCTCACCGTCGCCCGGTCCGGGGCGTGGGCCGCGGTCGTCGCGCGGCGCGTCGCGCCGGTCGGCGAAGGGGCCATGGGGCGCGCCGGCCTGCTCGATCCCCGGACGGTTGCCGGGGCCGGTCGCCGACGCGATCGCGTAGCCGCCGATGCCGCCGACGGCGAGGGAGGCCACCACGGCGAGGCCGACGATGAGCGGCATCGCCCAGGATCGCTTCTCGCGCACGACGGGGGCAGCCGGGGGGTTCTCGGGTTGAGGGGTGTCGTTCGTCATGCCCCCGAGCGTGAAGCCGATGCCTCTGGATGCGCTATGGATCCGCCGGGAACGGGCGATGGAGGAGGCGGGTCGTCGAATGACCGTCGCGACCCGCCTCCGGTCAGGCTCCGCGCAATGCGCCCTGTGCGATCCGAGCGGTCGCGAGCAGCGCGACCGGCACGATGCTGAACAGGTTGAACACCATGAGCGTCTCGAAGATCGCGGCGGACGCCCAGGAGACGCCGGTCTCGTCGACGACGACGGCAGGATCGGTGTAGCCGATGAACACCGAGATCGAGCTGACGCCGTAGGTCAGGTAGACGAGCACGGGCTGAAGGTGCGGGATCTCGGGGAGGCTCGGTGCCGATCCCGCCGGGTGCCGGGTCTGCCGCACCGCGAGGATCAGGGCGAAGATCTGGAAGAACGTCCAGGTCACGAACCACCAGCCGAGGTAGTTGCTGAACGGCACCCCGAACACGCCGCCGCCGTCCTCCCACACCCAGGTGTTGCGCACGGTCGACGAGATGGAGTCGATGCCGACGTCGAACATGGTCATCACGGCACCCGAGAGCACCGGCAGCGCGACGACGTTGACGCGGCCGACGCGCGTCCGCAGGTCGAGGCGGTTGTCGGCGCCGCCGAGGAGGACGTTTGTCGTCATCCAGCTCGCGAAGCCGATGCCGAAGTAGGACACCCCGATGACGATCGGCACGTAGAACAGCTGGGGCATGAGCGTGTAGTAGTAGTCGCCGAACGGGAAGCCCGTCATGACGCTGAGGTTCTCCCAGAAGAAGCTGACGACGTAGCTGATCGCGAAGAACGCGACGATCAGTCCCCATCCGTAGCGGCGCGCGCCGACGACCCCCGCGAGGGCGACCGCCAGGAGGGAGACGATGACCCCGGAGAAGAGCGATCCGGTGAGCGGCAGCACGAGGCCGACCGCGAGTGCTGCGACGACGAGGATCCAGCCGACGGTGCGTCGCGCCGGGCTCGTCCTCCCTCGTGCGTCGCGCTCGACGTTCGCCGTGGTGCTCATGGGCAGGTCCTTTCGTCCGTGGAGGAGATCCCGGCGTGGGATCACGCACTCGATGTCTACGGGAGCCGGACGGCATCAACCACGGTCCGCCGATCCCACCCTCGAGCACCGAATCGGCGGGGTGCCGAAGCTGGGCTAAGATCGTCGGCGGTACCGTGTCCGAGCGGCCGAAGGAGCATGTCTCGAAAACATGTGATGGTTCACGCCATCCGTGGGTTCAAATCCCACCGGTACCGCCGCTGAGAGCCCCGATCCGCCCCGTGCGAGTCGGGGCTTTCGCTCTGCGGATCGGTCGGCCCTCCCGGCGCCCCATCCCGAAGGGGCGGGCCTGGCGACCTCGTAGACGCTCGTAGACAATTCGGCCTACGCTGGGGGAGTGAAGACGATCTCGGTGGGTCAACTCCGTCAGAACCCGACGGCGATGCTGGAGGACGTCGAGGCCGGCGAGGTCTACCGCATCACGAGGCACGACCGGGAGATCGCCCGCGTCGTTCCGCGAGACCCCTCGATCCCGCTGCTTCCGCCGAAGCGCCGGGGCGGGTCGCACCTCGCCGACCTGCCGCGCCACGAGCTGCGCACCGCCGCATCCCTCGACGAACTGCTCGCGGACGAGCGCGATCGGTGACGACCTACTACCTCGACACGTCGGTCGCGGTGTACGCCCTGCTCGGACACTCGCCGGCCGCCGCGACCTGGATCGACCGCGTGTCCGCCGACGCCGACCACCGTCTCGTCTCGTCCCGCATCCTGCGCACCGAGCTCACCCGGGTGCTCCGACGCGAGGGACTTCCCGTCAATCGGCGCGACGAACTGCTCGACGTGCTCAGCCTCGTGCCGATCACCGACGGAGTGCTCGCCGCGGCGGAGGCGATCGAACCGCACGTGAAGACCCTGGATGCGATCCACCTGGGTTCGGTGATCGCCGCGGGCTTGGACGCGACGATCGTCACGCACGACGCGGGGATGGTGTCGGCGGCCGCGGAGATCGGGTACCCGACCTTCGATCCGGTCACCGACACCTGACCGGCGTCACCCCCGCGCGACGGGCGCCTGCAGCTCGGTGACCCAGTCCGGCCCCGGTTCGTGCCCGTCGGCGACGAGATACACCTCCCGCGTCGGCCCGACGATGCGGTAGCCGTCGGCGACGAGCGTCTCCATGAGCCGACCCCACGTCTCGCCGAGCCCGGTCATGTCGCCGTGGTGCCGGAGCGTGGCGGCGGTCGGGATGCCGGGCAGCTCGACGACGTCGTAACCCTCGCCGGCGACCGGCGGGTTCTCGGCGATGTACGACACGTGCACGTCGAGACTCTCGTCGTCGGCGGAGTCGTACCAGAAGACGCCGGGCTCGATCAGCGGGCGACCCGCGGCGAGCAGGGCATCGTCGAGTGCGCCGATGAGGGGTCCGATCACCGGCCCGACGTGCTCGGGACCCATCCCGGGCGCGCGGCCGTGGGCGGCGTAGACGGTGACCGGGTCGACCGGCTTGTAGACGACATCCGACATGGTGATTCCTTCCAGTTGCCGGAGGCGCCGCTCGATGCGATCCAGGCGCGCGCGGTCGTCGGCGACGGATGCCTCCAGTTCGAGGCGGCGCTCGTCGAGCACCTCGCGCAGGGCGGCATCGACGTCGGCGGCGTGCGCGACCGTGAGGATGCGCTCCAGGCCGACGCCGAGCTCCCGCAGCTCCGCGATGCGCAGCAGCAGGGGCAGCTGTCCGATCGCGTAGGAGCGGTAGCCGGTGCGGTCGTCGACGCGCGCCGGACGGAGCAGCCCGATCGCGTCGTAGTGGCGCAGCATCCGCACGCTCACCCGGGCCAGGGCGGCGAACTCTCCGATGGTGTACATGGTGGAGACCACGTTCGAGCCTGACACGGTGTGAGGGTCAAGTGGCAGGTCAGCGCACGCTGCGCACGAGGATGATCGCGACGGAGCACACGGCGGCACCCAGGATGCTCACGACGAAGGCGCCCGGGTAGCCGGCGACGGCGATCGCGGCGGCCGTGAGCGGGGGCGCGGCCGCCTGCCCGACCGACGCGGCGGTGCTGAGGATGCCGAGTCCGGTCGCCGCGCCGCGTGCGGGATCGGGCAGCACCTGACTCGCGAGGGCGCGGCCGCACGAGATCGACACCCCGAGTCCGACCCCGAACAGCACGGCGGTCACGAGCGCGACGGGGACGGTCGGCGACGCGAGCAGCAACAGATCGCCGAGGATGAGCGCGCCGTTGCCGGCGAGGAGGAACGGCCGCCGTCGGCCGACGCGGTCGCTGAGCCAGCCGCTCGCGAGCACCGTGACCGCCGACGTGGCGCCCGCGAGCAGCGTCGCGAGGGCGATGATCCCGCCCGCCTCCCGGGTGGGGACGCCGATGTGGTCGGTGAGGATGTAGAGCAGGTACGAGAACACCGCGGCGTAGGCGACCGAGTACGCGATGCGCCAGACGAGCACCTTCGTGAAGTCGGGATGCGCGGCGGCGGTCGCGAGCACCGCCCGCGCGACCTCGGCGAGTCGCCGCGGCGCACGGGGCGGTGACGACACGGGTTCGTCGCGCACGAGGAGCGCGAAGACCGCGACCGTGACGACGACGTCGCCGGCGAGGATCCACGTCGCGGTCGCGGGCCGGGCGATGAGCGAGCCGGCCAGCGCCGACCCGGTCGCCGTTCCCACGACGAGCGCGAGTCCGACGACACCCGCGACGCGGCCGCGCCGCTCCGGCTCGAAGGCGTCGACGAGGTAGGCGTCGAGCGGTGCCTCGACGGCGTTGAGGCAGACGTGGGCGAGCGACCACAGCACCCCGAGCAGGACCAGGGTCGGGGCGCCTCCCGCCGCGCCGACGAGCAGCCCCCCGGCGACCCCGCCCGCCAGCATCCACGGCACCCGGCGTCCGAGCGGCGACCTCGTGCGGTCGCTCAGCAGCCCGACGAGCGGCTGGGAGACCGCGTTCGCGATCGCGGCGATCGTGAGGATGCCGGCGAGCGACGCCACCTTCCCGACGGGATCGAGCTCGGCGACGATCGCCGGCAGCAGCACCCCCGTCATCGCGGTGAAGGTCATGAAGAGGGCGAACTTGACGATCACCTGACCGGTCAGCACGCGAGCGGTGCGTCCCGTCGTCGGGCGGAGCACGGTGGACACCGATCGAGCCTGGCATCCGGGAGGCTGCGGCGCGCGTCGCCGCGCCCGCCTTCCTGAATGCCACCTGTGAGGTGATCACCGGCTCGCGTAGGCGGACGGCGACGCGCGGCGTGGGTAAGGTGGCGAACGGTGGGGATGTTGACACGGGGCATCGTGGGGGTGCCGAGGGTCCCGGACGGGATGCTGACGCGCGCCGCGTTGCTCGCGCGGCTCGGTGGCGCTCCGCTCACGGTGCTGCGCGCTCCGGGTGGCAGTGGAAAGACGGTGCTGCTCGCGCAGTGGGCCGCCGCGCAGGAGCTCCCGGGCGCGTGGGTGACGGTCGAGTCGGACACCGGCAGCCGCGCCGCGTTCTGGAACGCCGTACTCGACGTCGCCTCCTCCGCGGGACTCGAGGTGCCGAGCACGCTCGAGGACGGAGCCGACCGGGAGGCCCTGCGCCGCGACCTCGTCACGGCCTTCCGCCGACTCGCCGCGTTCGTCCTCGTGATCGACGACGCCCACGAGCTGAGCGATCCGCTCGTGCTCGGCGACCTGCTCGCGCTGCTCCACGCGTGTCCCGGCGTGACCGCCCTCGTCGCAACCCGGACCCGCGACGAACTCGAGGCGCCGCGGCACGCTCTGACGCTCGACATCGCCGTCGTCGAGCCCGAAGAGCTCGCGCTGAGCCTCGACGAGGTCGCCCTGCTCGCGGGTGTCGATGCCACGGCGGCGAATCTTCTCGAGGCGTCCGGGGGCAACCCCCTTCTGCTGCGCGCGATCGTCGCCGGGGGAGGCCGGAGCCAGGTGCGCGCCTCGCCCGAAGCGACCCTGCGGGACTACCTCGGTCATCTGCTCACCGAGCTCGGTGCCGACGCCGCCCGATTCGCGTCGGTTACCGCAGTGCCCGACGACGTCGACGTCGGCGCGGCCGCCCGGCTCAGCGGGCTTCCGGAGGATCGCGTCGGACTCCTTCTCGCGCGTCTCGAGGCGGAGGGCCTCATGATGCGTCGGGATGCCGCCGACCTGCCGCGCTATCGGTACCACCCGCTCGTGCGCGACGCGCTGCGGGGGGAGCTTCGCCGGGCGAGCCTGGCGGAGTATCGGCGCGCGAGCCTTGTCGCCAGCGCGGAGGCGGAGTCGCGTCGGCAGTACCTCCCCGCCCTGCGGCACGCGGTCGACGCCGAGGACTATGCGCGCGCCTCCGACGTCTGTCTCCACGGCGGGTTCGCTCTGCTGCGCGCGAAGGGCGCAGCGGCGATCATCCAACGGGTTCCGTTCCGTCACGTCGCGAGGTTGCCGTTCCTCGCCGTCGTGCTCGGACTCGCGGCCAACGCGCGAGGTGAGCGGCTCAAGGCGCTCGAATTGCTCACCCTCGCGCTCGGGGCGAGTCGAGCTCTGCGCGGTCGTCAGCGGGTCGCGGAACGCGTCGGGCTCGCGCTCGTCGAGACGAGTGTGCTGCGCATCACGGGTCGCGCCGACGACGCGGTCGCGTCAGCCCGCCGATTGGCGACGCTGCTCGACGAAGCCGCTCCGGAAGACCTCGAGGAGATCTCCGAACAGGAGGGTTCGTACCGCCTCCAGGGCGCACTGAGCCTGTTCCGCGCCGGGCAGCTCGCCGAGGCTCGCCGTGCGGCAGAGCGAGTGGGCATGTCTGCGCACGCACTCGGACTCGGTGCTCCGCACTCGCTCGGGGCGGCGTCCCTCGTCGCCGTGATCGACGCCGCACGCGGCGACGGCACCGCCGCGGCCGCGACGCTCGGCGCCGTCGACGCGAGCGACTACCCCGCCGAGCAGCGCGACGGCTACGTCGGAGCGCTCGCGCACGTCGCGCGCGGCATCCTCGCGTTCGAGGCGGGCTCACTCGATGATGCCGAACGCGCGGTCGACGTGCTGCGTGAGATGGTCAACCTCGAGCACAGAATGCTCGTCGTCGTGCTCCGGTCCGTCGTCGAGCTCTGGCGCGGGACGCCGGAGGTCGGTTTGCGTCTGCTCGAAGCACGTGAGGAACACGATCGTCCGCGGGCGCGCCTCTCGCCGCAGGACACTCGGCTCGTGGCGGCCGCGCGTGTGCTGCTCAATGCCGCGGTCGGCCGGCTCGGGCCGGCTCACGCGGCACTCCGTGAGCTCAACAGGTCCGATCCCGCGGCACACGTGCTGCACGCCGCCATCCTGCTGCTCGAGCAGCGACCCGATCTCGCCATCGAGCGGCTCACCGGGGTGCCGTCGGATGCCGGACCGCGTCTGCACGCCGCGACCGACCTGCTGATGGCGAGTGCGTCACTGCAGGCGGGTGAGGAGGATCTCGCCGACGCCGCGCTGCGGCGTTTCCTCGCGACGAGCGCCCTGCACGGCGTCGTCAGCCCGGCCATCCTCGTGCCGGACGACCAGCGATCCGCCCTCTGGGAACTCGCGGCCCGGGGCGGCGCGGCTCCGGAGATCGTGGAGCGGTTGCGCGCGACGCCCGCGCCCTTGCACTCCGCTCCCGCGCGGGCGTCTCTCACACGCCGCGAGATCGAGGTGCTGCGCCGCCTGGTCGAGACGGCCAGCTTCGCCGAGGTCGCGGCGACGCTGAGCGTCTCGGCGAACACGGTCAAGTCACAGGTGCGCACCCTGTATCGCAAGCTCGGCGTCACCTCGCGGGAGGAAGCCCTGCGCATCGCGTACCGCCAAGGGCATCTCACGATTAAACCCGGGGTGAAATCCGAGGAGTAGTCCGATTTGCGGCATCTCCGCTGCCAGCCTCTCCACTATCGATGTCGTCTCGACGGGGGAGGAGAGCTCGGCATGAAGAACCGCGCGCCCGAAGCACGGTCCCAGCGCTCAGCGCGATCGACGGGGAGGAAGCTCCTCGGCGCGCTCGCGGCGTTCGCCATCGGCATCGTCCCGATCGTCGTCGTCGCGGCCCCCGCTCAGGCCGCGACCGCCGTCGTGACCCTCACCCCGGCATCCGCGACCGCTGAGAGCAACGTCGCGACGACGTTCCAGCTGTCGATCACCTGCAACGGCCCGGGGACGTGCGACGACACCCAGGTGTCGTTCCCACGCATCGCCGTCACGGGCAACGGCACCCGCACCGACCTCAGCAGCTGGGTCAGCGGATCGTCGTGCGGATTCGTCTCGCGCGCCGTCACGGCGACGGACGTCGTCTTCACCTACGGCAACCTCGGCAACGTCACCCAGGTCTGCACCTTCACGGTGCGCGCACCGGAGTACACGACCCTCGACGGTGCCCAGGCGACGCTCACCCCGACCGTCAGCGGATCGAACATCCCATCGACGACCGGCACGCCCGCCGTGCTGACGCTGACCGCCGGCCACAACAACCAGCTGTTCTACGGCGCCTCAGCGCAGATCATCTCGGGCGGCGAGTACAGCTACAACGTCACGTACCACTGCGGGCTGAACCGTCAGTACGACGGCGACATCGGC
>CAMLMQ010000085.1 GCA_946481135.1 uncultured Microbacteriaceae bacterium | reverse complement strand
AGGCTCCACCGGTCGAGGTCGACCCGGATCAGCGGGCGCAGGTGCAGGCACTCCTCGCCGGCGGTGAACTGGCGGATGTCGACGTGATCGACCTCATCGAGGATGCCCTCGCCGCCGACGACTGGGACGACGCCACCGCCGCGGGGATGCTCGACCTCATCTCGCGTCCGGCCCTGCGTGACGTGGTGCTGCTGCAGTCGGCGTTCGGGCGCTCCATCGGGGAACTGGTCTACGACGACAACATGCTGTGGCTCGCGATGCAGGCCCGAACCGGCGAGACGATGGACGAGCTCGTGGCCCGCGAACTCGCCGAGGCGGCCGAGACTGGGGTGGAGGTCGGCCTCGGCGCGCACGTCGGCGACCTGCTCGGCGGGCGCACCTCGCTCGTCCCCGACCGTCCCCGACTCGGGCGGGCGCTGCGGGTGGCCGAACGCCTCGTCGCCCTCGCGCCGCCCGACCTCACGGCGCCGGCGCTCACGGTGCTCGCGTGGAACCTGTGGGCGCTCGGACGCGGGTCGGCTGCCGGCCGCACCCTCGAGCGGGCGCTCGACGTCGATCCCGAGTACGGTCTCGCCCTCCTGCTGCTCACGATGCTCAACGCCGGGATGCTGCCCGAGTGGATCTACGCCGCGATGAGCGGTGTACCTTCGGGCACGTGATCGAAAGCCTGCTCGAAGAGCGCGACCGCGCGGCGCTCTACGCCCAGATGGGCGCGGACCGTGCCCGGCTGGCCGACGACGAACGCGCCGAAGTCGAGCGTGAGTATCGCGCTTGGAGCGACGCAGCCGCTGCCGACGTTCTCGCTGCCGACCGCATCGCGTAGCGCTCGACCACGGCGAGATCGCGGGTCGGCCCCGCTCAGGTGCGCGGGGCGACCGCGATCGCGACGACGATCGAGTTCGCGACCACCGCGAGCATCGTGCGGGTCACGGCCTCGGCCGCAGCGCCCGCGCCCCAGTCGCCGAGTTCCAACTGCTTCGCGCGCTCGATCACGGGTGAGCGCCACGGCACCTCCTTGTGAAACCACGACAGGGTTCCGCTCGCTGACAGCAGCGCGCCGATCGACGCCGTGCGCGCGTCGGGCTCGGTGCCGTCGACGAGCGTCGCGCGGAGGGCATCCAACAGCTGCGCGCGCCGCCCCGTGTCGCCCAGCTCGAGCTTCGTGGTGCGGATGAAGCCGAGCGCGCGGTGCTCCACCTCGCGCAGGTGCCCCGCGACCACGAGGCGGTCGACGACGCGCTGCCGCAGCTCGGGGCCGATCGCGGCGAGCACCGTCTGCACATTGCGCGGCTTGTCGCGCACGTACTCCCATCCGGTGCGCAGCAGCGCGTCGTCGGGTGGCGTGTCGCCGCGGGCCGCGACGCGGGTGATGAGGTCACCCGGCCGCGGCTCGAGGTCGCCGCGCATCGCCAGCTCGGTCACGACCGCCCCGGCGAGCACGTAGTAGAGGGTCGTCTCCCCGGCGAAGAGGCCCTCGCCGGGCAGGAACATCGTCAGCAGCAGATCCTCCACGAGGGTGGGTTGCTGAGCCGGGGTGCGTGGGTCGGCGGCATCGGAGGATACGGTCGGGTCGGTCATGTCGGTTCCTTCCATCGTGGGCGAGATCAGGCGTTCAGCAGAGCGCTCAGCGCGCCCCAGAGGATCGTCGTCGTGAGCGCCGTCCACAGCACGATCGCGATGCCCTGCCAGAGCAGCACCCAGTGCTTCGGGGTGCCCGAGGCGACGAGCATCGCCGACGTGAAGTGGGTCGGGATGGCGAGCGGGCCGAGCAGGCTCGCACCGGGCACGCCGAACCGCACGAGCATCCGGCGGAACCGCTGACGGCCCTTCGACTCGGGCTTCGCGGGCTCCGTCACGACACCGGATGCCGTGCGCCGCGCGGCGCGACGGGCGACGGCCGCCTCCCGCGCCCGCGATCCGAAGATCACGATCATCGCCACGACCGCGAAGTTGCCGACCGCCGCGGCGACGCCGGCGACGATCGGATGGATGCCGCCCACGACGCCGATCGGGCCGGCGCCTTCGCCCTCGATGAAGGGCACCATCGCGGCGAGCGCCACGACGAAGGGCTGCATGACGTCGGGCACCTGCGCGACGAGGTCTTGGAAGTTGCGGACGAGGTCTTCAATGGGGTTCACGAACCCAGTGGAAACCATGTTCTCAGAACAGGGTCAAGCGCCTTCGCTCGGAGCGGAGTGTGAACCCGTCGCGGCACGGTGCAGCGCCTGCGCGATCGTGCCCGCACGCATGAGCACATCGCGCTGTGCCGGGTTGTAGAGCTCCACGACCGCCTGCACGAACGCCTCCTGGGCGAGCGCCGGACTCTGCGCCAGGTGCGGCCCCTGCTCGGTGAGCCACGGGTAGTCGGCGAGGCTGCGGGCGATGTCGGCACCGAGCAACTCGGCGAGGGCCGCGCGCTGCTCCTCGTCGGCATCCTCGGTCAGCGCGACGAAGCGGTCGGTGACCTCCCGGGACTCCGACTCGATCATGTGCCGCAGGTCGCCCATCGCCTGCTCGTCGTAGAGCCGCGAATACACGTGCACGATCGACCGGTCGGCCTCCGACATCCGCGCGCCCACCGACTCGAACCCGGCCGGCACGTCGAGCGGGGTGTGTTCGCGCAGGATCGTCGCGATCGACGCCCGCGCCTGCGCGAGCTTCTCCATTCGCTGAGCCAGCTCGGCATCCAGTTCCCGCAGCACCTCGACGCTCGACTCGCCCGCGCCGAGCTCCCCGACCTCCGACAGCGGCACGCCGAGTTCGACGAGCCGGCGGATGCGCAACAGCCGCACGAGGTCGCGCACGCCGTACTGCTTGTAGCCGTTGCCCCGGCGCTCGGGTACGGGCATCAGCCCCACCCGGTGGTAGTGGCGCACGGTGTTCACCGTCGTGCCCGCCAGGTCGGCGAGCTCGCGCGTGCTCCAGGCCACGGCATCCGCTCCCTTCCGCTCGGCGGTACGACCAGGGTCGCACGACAGGGGTGCCCGCGCCCACGGCGGACTCGCGCCCCGCTCCCAGGCGGCGCCGAGCATCCGCCCGGAATGATCGGAGGATGACCCGGGCATCCCGAGCGGCCCTCATCGCCGCCGTCGCCTATCTGGCGTTCGTCGGCATCCTCACCCTCGGGCCCACGCCGTGGCGCACCGGACCCACCGAAGCCGACTACGACGTGCTGTCGCCCGGCACCTGGCTCGACGCCGAGACGTGGGCGGGCGGCATGGCGCGCGAGTTCGCGGCCAACGTCGTGCTGTTCATCCCGCTCGGGATGCTGCTGCGCTGGGCGTTCCCGCGCCTCACCTGGGCGGGGGCGGCGCTGCTCGGCGGCGTCGTGTCATTCGGCATCGAGGTGGGGCAGATGTGGGGGCCGCGCGTGTCGGACCCGCGCGACATCCTCGCGAACACGGGCGGCGCGCTTCTCGGGGCCGTCATCGCCGCGGTCGTGGCGAGGATGCTGCGCGCCCGCCGCAGTCGGCGGCCCGTGCTCGAGACCGCGGGGTAGGGGCCGGGAGCGGCTACCAGGGCGACGGGGTCGACTCGTCGCGGGTCGCATCCGACGGCAGATGGGCGAGCTCCCCGTTGCCGCCCGCGCGGATGCAGAGCCACGTGAGGCGTTCGGGGGAGTCGGGCACGGCGCGCCACGTGCGCATGACGCCCTGGCCGACGCGCACGACGGTGCCGGGCGCGACAGGCACGATCGCGTCATCGAGACCCATCTCGCCGCGACCGGTGAGGAAGACGTAGAGCTCCTCGATCTCGGCGTGCGAATGCCAATACCCCGCCTGCTCGCCCGGCTCGAACGAGTTCGCGGTCATGCCGATGAACTGGGTGACGAGCTCGTGGTCGACGACGCGGCGGCCCTCGCGGGAGGTCTGCGGGCGGAAACCGCCGAAGTGGTCGCGCCAGGTGTCGAGGGCGCCGAGCTCGAGGATGTCGTACGGCGGGCGGTTCGGGGCGTCGCTGCTGATCGGGGTGTCGGGGCTCATGGGGGTGTCTGGGCTCATGGGGGCCATGCTTGCAGGGATCGGCCGGGTCGCGCCGGTACCGTGACGGGATGCCCGTCGACCTGCTCGCCACGATCGTGCTGTCGGCATCCTCGGTCGTGCTCGGCCTGCTCTTCCCGCTCGCCGCGGGGCTGCTCATCGTCGGGCTCGTGCGCGGCGTCGTCGACGGGGCGTGGCGTCCGCTCGCGGTCGGGATGCTGCTGAGCGTCGGGCTCGTCGCGGCGGGCGTCGCGCTGCGGGTGTGGGGCGGCGAACTCGGCACGCCGGAAGAGCTCGCAGGGGCCAACCGCGCGGCGGCGCTCGTGTTCACGACGGTCACGCCGTGGGGTGTCATCGGGTCGGCGGTGTTCGTCGTCGTGTCGCTCGTGCGGCGGTACGTGGGTGGGGCGCTGCGGCGGCGTCGGCGTTAGTTCTGCGAGTCCTCCACAGGGTCGATCGGCGCGACTTCTTCTACTTTCGAAGATCTGTTCGATTGGGGAGAATGGAGGAGCGAAAGGATCTCCCCATGACTCTCCCCGCCCTTCCCAGCCTCGACGCGGCGCTCCGGCTGCTGCGCGAGGTGCCGCGGGGCGCGGCCGAATATGCGGATGCCGACGACGCCGAGTTGCTTCACGTGACGCGTCTCGTCGGCGAGCTGACCCGACTCGTCGGCGTGCACGGGGCGCTCGCCGCGGGGCAGATCGCCGAGCGGTCGAAGCCCGCGCTCGGAGCCGCCGGGCTCGCGCGGCGCGAAGGGGCGCGCACGGTCGAGGAACTGCTCACGACGACGATGAGGGTGCCCGGTCGGGATGCGGCGTCCGCCGTTCGGGTCGGGCGGTTGACGACCGACGCGGGTCCGCTCGCCGTGGTCGGCGCCTCACTCGGCGGGGGAGAGGTGTCGGTGGAGGCCGCGGAGGCGATCCGGGCGGGGCTGGGCGACGGGGTCGCCGGGGCCGTCGATGCCGACTTGCTGGAACTCGCGGCCGAGCAGCTGTGCGACGAGGCGCGGCGGCTCGACCCCGATCGGCTGCGTGCCCGGGCGCGCGAGGTGCGCGACGAACTCGATGCGGCCGGGGTCGCCGAGCGCGAAGCCGCCCTGCGTGCGCGGAGGTCGTTGCGACGCCACACCCTGCGCGACGGCATGAAGCGTCTCATCTGGGACTACGACCCCGAGACCGCCGGCATCGTCGACGAGGTCTACGACCGCGCGACGTCGCCGCGCCGAGGAGGCCCGCGCTTCGTCGACTCCGAGCAGGCGCAGCGGGCCGCCGACCTCGAGCGCGACCCCCGCACGACCGAACAGCTCGCCTCCGACGCGTTCGCCGAACTGCTGCGGCAGGCGGCGTGCGTCGACGAGGGTGTGCTCGTCGGGTCGGGTACTCCATCGGTGCGCATCATCGTGTCGGCCGACGCCCTGCGATCCGAGCACGGGTACGGCGTGGCCGAAGGCTCGGGGGAGGCGTTCAGCCGCGCCACCGTCGAACGCCTCGCGTGCGCCGGCGGCACCCAGCGCGTGCTCGTCGACTCACTCGGGCGTGTGCTCGACCTCGGGCGCGAGCAGCGGCTCTACTCACGACGACAGCGGGTGGCCCTCGCGGTGCGCGACGGCGGCTGCCGGTGGGCCGGATGCGAGAGACCCCCGTCGTGGACGGAGGCGCACCACCTCGACCACTGGGCGAGGGGCGGGGCGACCGACCTGGAACGGGGAATCCTGCTCTGCCGACATCACCACCTCCGCGTGCACAACGAGGGATGGACGATCTCGGTGCGCGATGGGCAGTACTGGGCGGAACCCCCACCCGGCTCGCGGTTCAGCAGGATGCCGATGCCGACGAAGTCGCGGGCCCTGCGAGAGCACCTCACCCGCCGGGCCGGGTGACGCGCGGCCGAGTGCGGGGACTCGGCCGCGGGCGGCTCGCGTCAGCCGGCAGGGTCGGTCAGCGGCGGGTCGGTCACTCGGCGGGGTCGGCCGGGGGAGGGGTCTGCTCCTCGGCGGTGTTCGACGCCATCTGACCGTCGGTCGTCGGCATCTCCTGGTCGTTCATCTGGCCGTCCGGGTCGTCGGGCTCGCTCGACTCCCCCGAGGTCAGGCGCGCCATCAGAAGACCTCCTCGCCGACCCGCCACGAGCCGCCGTTCGGCACCGCGCCGTCGCCCGCCTCCTCGGGGGCGTAGGGGGCGGGTTCGCTCGGCGCCACGTCGGGCGACGACGGGTCGGGTTCGGGCGTTCCCGGCTCCGGCAGGGGAGTCTGCGGGCCGCCCGGGGTGCCCGGCTGGCCGGGCGTCTCGGGGTAGCTCGGCGGTGCGCCCGGGTCGAGCGGATCCCCCGGAGGGGCGATCGACCCGTCCGGCGCGGCCGAGAAGCCGCCGACCGCGAACAGCTCGCCCGCCGTCGAAAACGCCGGCACGTCGGGCTGCGGCGTCGCGAGATCACCCGGCGGGGTGGCGAGATCACCCGGCTGAAGGGCGTCGGAGATGCCCTCGGGGGTCTCGGGCTGGTAGTCCATGCTGTGGCGTCCCATCGAACCAGGAGACGTCATCCCGGTGGCCCCCGCAAGGGGGTGACACACCTGATCACCGCGGGTACCCTGACGGCCTGCGTGACCGCCCGCGTGAACCGCCTGCGTACTCGCGTGCGCCCCTCGGTCCCGCCGTAGCTCTCTCCTCCGCGGTGCGCAACCCGCTCCCGGCGGCTCCCCACCCGGCGTAGACCGGGAGCATGAGCATCAGCCTGAACCGAGACGCCCTCGCCCACGCCGAAACGCTCATCGACCGGGGCGACGTCGTGCACGACGAGCGCGACGACTGGAGCGAGCACGCCGCAGACACCGACGCCGAGAACCGATTCCTCGACCGCGAAGGCTGGGACGCGTTCGCCTCCTGGCACCTCGGCGTCGACGGCCAGAAATCCGACGAGACCAAGGGACGCTTCTCGTTCCCCGTCGGCGACTACCGCAAGGTGCACCGCTGCGCGATCATCTCGCTCGAGTCCCGCGCCGCCCAGTACGACCACGACGAGATCGCCCGCGCCGCGAAACGACTCCTCGAGCGGATCGACGCCCGCGATGACTGACCCCGGTCCGACGCGCGACGCCACCGACGAGCCCGCCCGCGACCGCGCCCACGATCCCACCGACCCCACCCGCGACCCCACACGGATGCGGTCGCAGCGCGCGCTCACCACCTCCCACGGCGCGATCTGGCTCGTCGTCGGAGGGCTGTTCGCCGCGGTCTCGCTCGCCGTGCTCGTCCCGATGGCGTGGTTGCCCGGAGGGGCCGTCGGCGTCGTCTGCGCCATCGCGGTCGCCGTGCTCTACGCGGCGATGGTGGTCGTGCGGCTCGCCGTGCCGGCGGGGCGCCGCCGTCTCGGGCTGCTCGCGGGAGGCATGATCGCGATGGCCGTCGTCGCCCTCGGCGGAGTCGTCGCGGTGGCCGCGGTCGCGTGGGAGGGTCTCGCGTCCCGCTGACCGGGTGGGCGAGCGGGGTGCCGGGCGCGGCGAGGTCCGCTCAGGACACCGCCGCGGCATCCTCGGGTGCCGCCGCATCCTCCCGGGTTGCCGCGTCCGCGCCGCGGTAGGTGCGGCGCACGGCGAGGGTCGCCTCCGACTCCGCCAGACCCCCGAGCGACGTGTTCGCGTGGGTCGCGAGCAGGGCATCCACGTACCCGGGCGCGACCGCCGCGGTGAGGGCGCGCAGCATCCGCCACGGGTGCTTCACGTTCGCGGTCGCCCGGCCGGCGTTCAGTTTCAGCACGAGGTTCTCGTCCTCGCTGCGGGCGAGTCGCTCGACGAGGGCGGGTGGCGCCGCGTCGAGCGGGATCGGGATCGAGGTCAGCAGCCCGCGGGTGATGACGATGCCGCCGTCGTAGACCCGCCACCACCAGTAGGCGAGCGACGAGTTGAGCACGATCCAGGCACGGTCGCGGTCGGCGGCGGACGCGAAGAACAGCCGGTGCACGTTCTCGCGGTCGAGCGGCCGCTGCACCGCCGACAGGTAGTAGCGCAGGGCGATCGGCACCTGCAGCGCGAACGGCGTCGGCTCCCGCACGAGCAGATCGCCGAGCGTCGTCGCCCCGGCGATGAGGTCGCGGTGCAGCGGCACGAGCGCCGCCCCCACCTTCGGGAACGCGCGCGCCTCGTCGGGCTGCAGCTCCGCGAGGAAGTCGTCGGCCGCGGCGAACAGCTCGGCACGCTCGACGGTGCGCCAGCGCAGCAGCGGCGTGATGCGGTGCCGGCGCGGCGCCGCGTCGTCGCCCCGACGTCCCACGATCACCGCCGCGCGGGTCGAGTTCACCTGGTTCGAGTTCTGCGACCCGAACTTCACCCCGCGGAACACGAAGTCGGGCACGTTGTCGAAGCAGTAGACATCCATCGACTCCAGCCGCCGCACGAGCAGCCGCCGCAGGTCGGCGTGGCGTTGCCCCGACGTGAAGGTCTGCGGCGTGATCGACACGAGGCCGCGGCCGAGGTCGAGCATCCGCTCGATGAAGTAGGCGTAGAGGTCGCGCGCATCCGTCGAGACGAAGCGGGGATCGCGCGGCACGTTGACGTAGGGCGGATTGAGCAGCGCGAAGTCGAACGGCGGGTGATCGGCCGCGAACTCGTCGGAGAGCGCGTCGGCCACCCGCGACCGGCCGACGAGCGCCGCATACCCGTCGACGTCGAGTCCGAACTCGGTCGCGAGCAGGGCCCGCGCGATCGTCAGCGCGAGCGGGTCGCGGTCGACGAGCACGAGACGGGTCGCGACGAACTCCGCCGGGTCGGGGCGGGATGCGGCCAGCCAGTAGGAGAGGTTGCCGACCCCGCAGCACGGGTCGATCCAGGTGCCGTCGGGGAAGGTCGCCGCGCGGTCGGCGAGGAAGCGCGCGACGTCGTCGGGGGTGAAGAACTGCCCCGACGCCTTGCGGCTGTCGCGGTCGGCGTGCGCGAGCGAGAACTCGTACAGCACGCTGCGTTCGCTCATCGTGAGGCCGTCGAGCAGGTCGGCCCGCCAGCGCGGGTCGCGGTGCGGCAAATCGGCGAGGATCGCGGGGGTCGCCGGCGTGGCGACCCGTTGCGCGTGCACGGCGACGAGCGACTGCCACACCGTCTCGATGCCGAGCCGGTCGATCGCCTCGGCGACGAGCTCGGCCCGGGCGCGGAGCAGTCGCCGGGTCACGTTCCCGACGATAGGCGGCGCGGGTGCGGGAGCGGGGGTGCGACCCGCGTAGCATCGCGGCATGACGACCGCTCATCTCGCGCCGCGCACCCTCGGTGTCGCCCTCGTCGGTCTGCTCGTCGCGGCCCTCGCGGGATGTGTGCCGTCGCCCGCACCCCCCGGACCCGGCATCGACGACATCGCGTCGGTCGAGTTCCGGCAGTCGCAGGCGATCCTCGACTTCGACGACGGCACCTACGTGCAGGACGACCCCGCGGAGGTGGCGCAGCTCGTCGACCTGTTCCGCGAGTACGACGTCGACCCGGCGTCGTGGCAGGGGCAGGACACCGGATGCGCGGGCAACCGGGTCACCCAGGTGACGCTCGCCTACCGCGACAGCGACCTCGCCACGCAGTTCTCGGTCGACTCGTGCAGCGACGACCCGTTCGAGCAGGACGCCGACGCGCTGTTCACCCGCTGGCGTGAGGAACTCGCGGGCTGACCCGACCTCGCGGGCTCGAGTCGAGCTCGCGGGCCGACCCGAGCTGTCGGGCCGATCCGAGCTGGGGGCCGATCCGAGCTGGGGGCCGACCCCAACTCACGGGCCGGTCGCTACGGCCGGTCGTCCTCGAGCGCCTCGTCGAGGGTCTCGCCGAGCGGGTCGTCGGCCGCGGGGTCGGCCAGCTGCGCACCGCCCAGCGGAACACCGCCCCACGACAGCGCCGCCCATCCGGTCTCGGGGGAACCCTCGACGACGACGACGCCCGTGTTGTCGAGGTGGTGATCGCCCGTGAACCCGTCGCCGAGGTGCTCCACGCGGGCACCGGTCCAGATGCGGATCGCCGCCCCGTGGCTCACGATGACGACGGTCGCGTCGGCGGGATGCGCCGCGACGACCTGCGCGATCGAGGCGTCGAAGCGCTCGAAGAAGGCGTGACCGTCCGGCCCGCCGGGCATGGCGCGCCCGAGGTCGCCGTCGTCCCAGGCGAAGACGGTGCCGAGGTAGCCGGCCACCGAATCGTGGTCGCTCAGCCCCTCGTAGTCGCCGGCCTCGATCTCATGCGTGCCGGGCAGCTCGACCGGCGTGAGGCCGAGCGCGGCCGCGAGCGGTGCGGCGGTGTCGTGGGTGCGCCGAAGGCGGGAGACGTAGATCGCCGCGATCGACTCGTGCTCCAACGCGTGCACGACGCCCTCGGCTTGCCGGGTGCCGAGTTCGGTGAGGCCGGGGCCGGGGGCGGCGGTGTCGAGAACACCCGCGACGTTCGCCGGGGTCTGGCCGTGGCGCATGAACAGGATCCGCATGACTCGCACAGCCTAGGCGGTCGCGGTGACGGAGGTGACCAGGCCCGGTGCCGATCCGACTCAGTGCTGTTCGAGCTCGTCGCCCGTGCTGACGCGGTTGCCCTTCACGAGCGCCCGCGGGTCGGCGGTGCTCGGGGTCGCCGTCACCGCCCCGTCGACGCGTTCGCGGCGCGCGCTCACGTGGGTGTCGGTCGAGATGTCGGATCCGGGCGAGACGATGCGGTCAGCCATCGCTCCAGGCTAGGCGCCCACGATGAGAGCGGGCAGTGCGTTGACTACCGGACGTCGAGCGCGTAGTCGAAGTCGCCGTCGGCGGTCTCGATGCTCACCCAGATGCGCTGGGAGGTGCCGTCGGGATTGACGCCCTCGCACGAGTAGATGGCGCCCTGGGCGACGCTCTCGACGAAGATCGGGCAGTTCACCGACGCCAGTCGACCGCTCTCGACATAGTCGGCGCGCACCGCCTGCTGGATCTCGAGGGCCTTCGTCACCGGCACCGCCGCCCCCGTGAGGGACGCGGCGACCGGCCCGCCGACGACCGCGAGGGTCAGCAGGATGAGCGTCACGAGCGGGCCGGACCCGCTCACTCGGGTACGCCGGGCGATGAGGTAGACGAGCGGTCCGAGCAGCGCGAAGGCGGGGCTCGCCGGCCGCAGCCCACGCGAACGCAGGCGCCGGGCATCCGTCGCGGCCCAGACGAGCACGAGCAGCAGGGGCACCCCGACGAGCGCGGCGATCACCGGGATGCCGGCGACGCTCGGGTCGGGGCTCACGTAGAAGGCGACGTACGCGGCGGCGATCGCCGCGACGAGGGTGAGCAACGGCCAGAGCGCGATGAACCACGCCGACGCGGTCGAGGTGCCCTCGTCGGCATACACGATGTCCGCGGTTCCGCGGAGGGCACGGCGGCTGAGCGGCGGGTCATCCGACGACGAGGCGGCACCCTGCGCGCGTCGGCTTCCGTCGGCGGCGGCGCCTTCGGTGGCGGACCGCACGATGATGTCGTGTTCGTCGGTGCTGATGCCGTACTGCCGCTCGAGTTCACGCGCTTCGGCGATGCGGGCAAGGGTCTCGGCGGTGTGGATCGTGCCGGTGGCGGTCGTCACGACGACGGGGTCGGACGTGATCGGGGTGGGGGGAGCGGTC
>CAMLMQ010000084.1 GCA_946481135.1 uncultured Microbacteriaceae bacterium | reverse complement strand
AGCTCCGCGCCGATCTTCTCGTACGGGTCGTCGAGCTCGATCTCCTTGGCGATGGAGACGCCGTCGTTGGTGATGGTGGGGGCACCCCACTTCTTCTCCAGCACGACGTTGCGCCCGCGCGGGCCCAGGGTGACCTTGACGGCGTCGGCCAGGATGTTGAGGCCGCGCTCGAGGCCGCGGCGGGCCTCCTCGTCGAAAGCGATGATCTTTGCCATGAGTGTGTGTCGTCCCTCCCGGACGTAGACCTGGCACTCACGACGCGCGAGTGCCAGGGTCCATCTTGGCACTCGCGGTGGGTGAGTGCAAGCCGCGGGGAGCGGGCTACGGCGCGGGCGGTGCGACGTACTCGGCGCTGCCGGCGAGCGGCACGAGCTCGATCCAGCTGTTGCCGGCTCCGAGTTGGATGACGGTGCCGGTCGCGTCGACGAGACGGATGGGGTCGGTGCGCGACGCCTTCGACCACGTGCCGCAGACGGTCTTGCCGCCCGTCGACACGCACGCCTCGCCCGCCCCGATCAGCTCGGTCTTCGGGATGCTCTGGCTCACCGTGACGGGCACGCGCAGCACGACGACGTTGACGGCCGAGTACGGCACGCCCTGCAGGTCGAGGTCGGGCACGCCGCTCTGCGAGCGCGCCCACACGCCGCGCGCCGCATCCCAGTCCCAGCTCGGCTGCGACGCCGCGCCGAACCGCAGGGCGATCGTCTGCGTCGGGCTGCCCGAGACGGCCGCCGTCGAGGTCACGGCGTCGGGGGCGAAGGCGAACTGCGGCACCGGCGCCGACAGGTCGAGGTGCCGCGCGATCAGTTCGGGCGCCTTGACGATGACGTCGTGCGGGCTGGGTCGCCCGCGCTGGCGGTACATGAGGTCGTCGGTGTCGGCCTGCCCGTGGATGGCGTTGTAGACCTCGGTCTGCTGCATCATCACGACGAACCGGTACTGCCCGCCCGAGTACGCGATGATGCCGCCGAGCGGCGACACGATGTCGGGATCCATGGGCCGGATGCTGCGGATCGGCCCGATCTCGGCCGGCACGTCGGAGTGCCAGACGGCGACGTACCGGGTGAGGCCGCCCTCGACGAGCTCCTCGAACACGAGGTCGGTGTGTTCCAGGCCCTGCTGGGGGCGGGCGTCGGGATGGTTGTCGACCTTCGCCGCGAGCGACGGCGCGGTGAGCGCGCCCGGTTCGACGAGCTCACCGGTGAGTGGGGTGTAGGCGACGGGCGGCGGCGTGACGTAGGTCGAGGAGTACGACGGCGTGGGGGTCGGCATCGCCTCCGGAGCCGCGCACGCGGTCAGCGCCGCGACGGCCCCGAGCGCGACGACCCGGAACGCGGCGACCCCGGGGGCGATCACACCTCGTCGACGCGCACCCCGGACCCGACCCATGCCGTCATGCTAGGGGTCGGCCGGTCAGACGGGGCGCACCGACTCGGCCTGAGGCCCCTTCGGCCCGGTGCCCACCTCGTAGGTGACCGCCTGACCCTCCTCGAGCACCTTGTAGCCCGGCATGTCGATCGCCGAGTAGTGCACGAAGACGTCCGAACTGCCGTCGTCGGCGGTGATGAAGCCGAACCCCTTCTCCGCGTTGAACCACTTGACGGTGCCCTGGGCCATCCCGCACTCCCTGTTGCCTCGATCGGCCGGGTGTGACCGGCTTGACCGGAATGGTAACCGCGACGCGCGGGCCGGAACGGGCCGAACGGCCCCCGGAAGCGCCTCATCCACGAGATTCAACACAGATTAAACACGGGCGTAACATGCCCGTCGCGTACGGGCCGCCGGCGGTGTCTCAGGAGGCGGGTGGCGCGTAGTCCGCCCCGAGCACGATCGTGATCGGGGCACCCGGATACGCGTCGGAGTTGCGCACGAGCGCGGGGTCGGTGCCGAGGATCTCGGCGACTCCGAGCGCCACCGCCTCGTACTGCGCGCCGTTGTAGTAGATCGCGGTCGCCTCGACGTCGCGCACCGACGCGTTGGCCGACGAGATGTTGTCGGCCGGCCAGCCGGCGGTCTGCAGCTGGGTCTCGGCGGCATCCTGCTGCCGGTCGGTGGGCGACGCGTTGAGGATCGAGAACGAGTAGGTGTACGCCGGGTCGGCGAGCGCGGGGTCGGTGATCGGGTCGACCGGCGGAGCGGTCGTCTCCTCGACACCGGGGTCGGCCTCCCCGCCGAGCTGCGGCAGTTCGAACGAGATGCTCGGGTTGACGCGCGACAGTCCGTAGAGCCCGCCGACGACGAGGATGCCGGTGGCGAGCGCCGCCCACGCGAACGCGATCCAGCCACGCCCCTTCTTCGGCGGTGCGCGGTGCGCGCCGACACGCACGAGGTCGTCGGGCAGGTCGTCGAAGCGGTCCTGCGGGGTGCTGGCCATCTAGTCGGTCCGGTCCTGGCTCTCGGTGGCGAAGGTGCGCGCTCGGGCTCGACGGCGCGCGTCGCGCAACCGCTGCAGACGGCGCACGAGGAGCGGGTCGTGCCGCACCGCGAGCGGTGACTCGAGGAGCGCGTACAACATCTGATAGTACCGAGCTGGGGAGACGCCGAACTCCGACCGGATGGCCGCCTCCCGGTTGCCGACGCGATCGGCCCACGCGCGCTCGAAGTCGAGCACGCGCACCTCGGTGTCGTCGAGGTGCGTGCGCGGCGGGTCCGCGGGCCGGGGGTCGGTCACGCGGCGATCCTAGGGACGCGGCCGACGACTCTCGGGATGCCCCGCCGGGCTCTCGGCGAACGCCGAGTCAGGCAGGCAGGCGGCTCAGCCGGTCGCCGTGCGGGCTCGCCTCGGCGAGCGGCTCACCGTCGAGCGCCAGCACGAATCGGCCGGGGAGCCGGGTGGGGTCGGCGATCCCGCTCTGCTCGAGCGTCACGAGCCGAGCCCCGAGCGCGGCCACCGCATCGGGGAACGCGCTCCGCGCGTCGGGCGGGAGGTAGACGAGGGTGCCGAGGCTCACCACGACGAGGGTGAGGTCGGCGGGAGCCTCGGCCGCCGCCTCGCCGAGCGCGTCGAGGGCGTCCCCGGCGACGACGCGCGGCGGATCGGCCCGTGCGGTCGCGAGGGCCGTCCGCAGCCGGGTCCGCCGATCCTCCCGGTCGAGCGGCACGAGCGCCTCGAGCCATCGCGCGTCGTCGGCGTCGACGGCCGACAGCGGCGCGAGGTCGACGCCGAGCCGCCAGCGGATGTCGGGAAGCCGCGACGGCAGGAGGCCGGCATCCTCGACGTCGCAGACGACCTCGGGGGCGCCGTCGCCCAGCCGCGTCGCGCCGAACCGGTAGGAGTAGCGCTCCGGGATGAGACAGAGGCCCGCCGCGGCACCGACCTCGAGCAGTGCGATCGGGCCGGGGATGCGGGCGAGCGCGACGACGAGCGGCGCGCACCGTCCCACCTCGTTGGTCTGGGTGCGTCGCTCACGGGCCGCCTCCTCGACGCGTGGCCAGTGCTCGATCAGCCACGTGCGGAACCCCGGGTAGTCGGTCGCGGGCGCCCCGAGCCACGTCGCGACCGAGAAGACGAGGGACGGCTGCCGCCGGTCCCGGGGCAGCCGGTCGAGCAGCGCGAGCACCGCGTCGTCGCCGGCGATCCCCGCCGCCCACGCGACATGGAGCGCCGAGTGGCCCGCGAGGTCGCGCGTCGCCCGCGCATACCAGTCGGCCGTGGGGCTGCTCACACCGGCCATCCTGCCAGCGCGAACGCCCCACGGTCCGTCCGATCATGCCCTCCGCGCGCGCCGCACGAGGTGGAAGGTCACGAGCGCGAGAGCGAGCGCGGCGAGGATCGCGAGCACGATTCCCAGCACGGGAGAGGCATCCGCCGCATCCGCCGTCGCCGTCGCGACCTCGGGCTCGGCGACCGCCGACACCGGTTCGACGCACGCGGCACCGACGGTGATCGTCAGGTCGACGGGATCGAGCGCGGCGCCCGCCTCATAGGTGCCGAACGCGGCCGCCCCCGCTTCGGTCAGCACCGCGGGGATGCCGGTGAACGCGACGAGGTCGCCGCCGCCGACCCGTTCGGCCGCCGCGAGGTCGAGCTCCGCGAACTCGACGCCCGGCGCCTCGACCGGGGTGCCGTCCTGGGTCGTTCCCACGACGTCGAGCAGCAGCACCGCGCGGTCGCCGTCGACGACGAGCCGCGGGTTCGCGATCGTCGTGTCGAGCACACCGCCGTGACCGGTGAACCGCACCGCACCGCCGAAGGTGAGGTCGGCATCCCCGGTCTGGGCGTCGTAGCCGCCGGTGCCCGTCCAGCCGAAGAGCGGGGTCTCGTAGGTCGCGCCGTCGGCGACCGTCCACTCGCCGTTCGCGATCGAGCCGTCGACGTAGGCGCGGAAGGACTCCTTGAAGCCCCACCTCAGCTCGGCCGTCTCGACGGCGCAGCCGACGACGTCCGCCGCCGCGATGTCGATCACGATCCCGCGGTCGACCGAGCCTTGGAACGTAACCGTGTGCTCGCCCGTGAGTCCCGCGGGGAGCGGGCCGGTCCAGGTGACGACACCGTCCGCGTCTGCCGTGGCATCCGTCGCGAGCACGGTCGGGGTCGAGTAGACGACGACGAGGATGCCGGTCTCGTGCGGTTCGAAGCCCTCGGCCGTGAAGGTGTAGGTGCCCCCCTCCGAGAACGTCGACGCCTCGCTCGTCACGCCTTCCGTCGCCGGCGCGGTCGACGCCGGGGCGCGCGTGACCGGGGCCGTGAAGCCCACCGTGCGCGTTCCGCCCGGGGTGGCACCCGACGCGCCGACCGAGAAGGTCACGGGGTCGAGCGGGTCGCCGGCTGCGTAGAAGCCGCCGAACGCGGTCGCGCCCGCCGCGGTGAGGATCGCCGGCACGCCCGAGTAGGTCGTGACGCCCTCGGCGACGCTGCGCGATCCGGCGCCGAGCGACAGGCTCGCGAACTCGACGGGCGATCCCCCGTTCACCCGCACGAGGAGGGCACCGGAGCTCGCCGAGTCGACGCGCACGAGGGGGTCGGAGAGACGCAGGTCGAGCGCGCCGCCGTGGCCGAGGAAGCGGACGGATCCGCCGTACCCGGCCGTTCCGACGCCCGACCCGTCGAGCGATCCCGACGTCTGCGTGAAGCCGAAGACGCCGCCGACGTTCGAGGCTCCGGTCGTCGTGATCGAGCCCTTCGCGATGCCGCCCGTGACGTACGCGCGGAAGTCGGCCTTGACGCCCCACGTGAGCGCGCCGACCCGGGTCGCCGTGGGGGCCGAGACGGTGAACGTCGCGGCACCGGTCGACGGCGCGTAGACCGCCGCATTCGACGGCGTGAAGGACGCTTCGAGCGAGTACGCACCCGCCGCGAGGGACGGCACCGTGAACGTCACGGTGCCGTCCGAGCCGACCGGGCGGTCCGGGACGTCGCCCGCGCCGGTGAGGCGCACCGTCCCGGGGTTCGCCGGCAGGACGGTGACCTGGATCGTCGCGGTTCCGCCCGCGGCGACCGACGGAGCGACGACGGTCGTGACCGTCGGCGTCGCCCCCGCGAAGGCGACGAGGCGGCGGGCATCCTGCGTGCGGTCGTTCATCGCCGTGTGGTTCGCGACCGTGTAGATCGCGCCGCCGGGCGTGAAGCTCGGGTCGGCGGCGATCGTGAACGTCGTCGTGAAGGTACCGTCGGCCTCGAGCTTCACCATCGTCGGCGTCGTCGGGTTCGGCGTGATCTGCTTCGCCCCGGCGGTGCATCCCGCGGCGAAGGCGAAGCTCACGTCGGAGAGCGGCGCCTCCCGGCAGTAGATGAGGTACATCGGCTGCGCCGGGTTGTAGCCCGAGCCGGTGACCGTGACGGTCGCACCGGCCGGGTCGAGCCCGGTCGCCGGGGTGGCCGTGAGCAGCGGGGTGAAGGCGACCGCCTGCTTCGCGTCCTGCGTGCGGTCGTTCATCGCCGTGTGGTTCGCGACGGTGTAGATCGCCGAGCCGGTCGCGTGCGCGGGGTTGCGGGCGATCGTGAGCGTCGTCGCGAAGGTGCCGTCGGCCTCGAGCTTGACCATCGTCGGCGTCGTCGGGTTCGGGGTGATCTGCTTCGCCCCGGCCGTGCAACCGCTCGCGAACGCGAAGTCGACGTCGGTGAGCGGCACATCGCGGCAGAACAGGAGGTACATCGCCTGCGCCGGGTCGTAGCCGGCTCCTGTCACCGTGACGGTCTCGCCCGAGGCGTCGAGACCCGTGGTCTTCGACACCGTGAGCGTCGGCGTCTCGGCGGCGGAGGGCTCGTCGAGAGCCGCCGCCGCGGGTGCGGCCCCGCCGTCCGGGACGTTCCCCTCGGCCGGCGTGTCGCTCTCCGTCTCGTCCACGGGCGCGAGCGACGCCTCCGTCGGCGCGGGCGACGGGGTCGCGGGTTCGGTGTCGGCGGAGGCGGGCAGCGCGACACCGGCGACGGCGAGCAGCACCGTGAGCAGGATCGCGAGGATGCGCGCGGTGAGCGAGCGCGAGGCGACGGAGTTCATGCAGGTCCTCGGAAGGTGAGAGTGGGGTGTGAGAAGTTAGCTAAGCCTTAGCTAACTTCGACCGTAGAGATGCGGCCTCCGGTTTGTCAAAGGCAAGGCTTACCTAACCCTGTCTCCCTTCGGGAACGAACCGCCCTCGCCTCCGGTTGAATAGGGGGACGGCCGCCGACGCGCGCCGCCGTGACCGACCCTGAGGGACACGAACCATGGACACCACCGGCAAGAAGTACGACGTCGAGAAGACCGACGAGCAGTGGCGGGCCGAGCTCACGCCCGAGCAGTACCGCGTGCTGCGCGAGGCCGGCACCGAACGCGCCTGGACGGGTGAGCTGCTCGACGAGAGCCGATCGGGCCTCTACACGTGCGCGGCGTGCGACGCCGAGCTCTTCAAGAGCGGCACGAAGTTCGACTCCGGCTGCGGCTGGCCCTCCTTCTACGACTCGGTGAACCCGGATGCCGTCGAGCTCATCGAGGACCGCTCGCTCGGGATGGTGCGCACCGAGGTGCGCTGCGCGAACTGCGGCTCGCATCTCGGGCACGTGTTCGACGACGGATTCGGCACCCCCACCGGCCTGCGCTACTGCATGAACTCGCTGTCGCTCGGGTTCACCGCCGAGTCGTGAGCCTCGGCCCGATCGCGGAGGGGATGCGGCGCCGCCGCTCCCAGCCGTCGGTGACCGACGACGCGCCCACGAAGCGCGAGTTGCTCCCGCTCCTCGAGGCCGCCGCCTCCGTCGCCGACCATTCGTCGCTGCGACCCTGGCGCGTCATCGCCCTGCGTGGCGACGCCCGTCGGCGCCTCGGCGCCGCGATCGCCGAGGCGACGGGTCTGGAGGGGGGCGCCGCCGCGAAGATGGCCGAGAAGCCGCTGCGGGCCCCCCTCCTGCTCGCCGTCGTCGTCTCGCCCCGGCGCAGCCACAAGGTGCCGGACTGGGAGCAGGAGGCCGTCGCTGCCGGTGTGGCGCACGCCCTCAGCCTCGTGCTCGACGAGGCGGGCTGGGGCGTCATGTGGCGCACCGGCCTGTACACCCGTTCGGAGGTGGTGCACCGCATGCACGGCCTCGGACCCGACGAGCGGCTGCTCGGCTGGCTCTACGTCGGCGGCAGACCGAAGAAGCAGAAGTCGGGTCGTCGCAAGCCCGTCAAGGCCAAGGACTACCTCGAGACGCTGCGCTGACCACGCCGTGGCGGGATCGACGCGACGACCACCGCCACGAGCACGAGGCCGGTGCCGACGACCGTGACCGCGTGCAGCGCGTCCCCCGCGATCGGCAGCCAGAGGTCGAACGCCACCGAGGCCACGAGCTGCCCGGCGAGCACGGCGAGCCCCATGAGCAGCACACCCGTCGTGCGCACGATCACCGTCTGCGCCGCGATGAAGAGGCACCCGTTCAGCCCGCCGAGGTAGAGCCACCACTCCGACGGGAAGGTCGGCGAGAGTCCCGCGACCGCGACGTGCACGGCGAGCGCGACGGCGAGCACCGCCGTGCCGACCAGGAAGTTGCCGAAGGTCGCGGCGAGCGCCGACCCGGCCACCTGACGCACCTGCCCGTTGACCGCCTGCTGGAAGCCGACGAGCACGCCGGCGACGAGCGGGATCACGAGCGCCCACACCGGCACGTCGGGACGCAGCCGGTCCGAGACCGCGATGCCGACCGCGACGACCGCGAGCCCCGCCCCGAGCACGCGGCGCGGGGTCGCGGGCGTGGCCGACATCCGGGCGAGCCCCCGATGGTCGAGCACGAGCGAACTGATCGTCTGGCCGCAGACGACGGCGATCGTGTACATCGCCACCCCGAGCAGTCCCACCGTGAGGCCCTGCCCGAGCACGAAGACCGCGCCGCCCACCCCGCCGAGCACGAGCCACCACGGGATGTCGCGGGTGCGCACGGCCGACACGACGCGCCCGACGCCGCGCCGTCCCGGGCGCCAGATCAGCAGCCCGAGCGACAGGAGGACGAGCCCCGAGCCGAAGGAGATGAACGCCGCGAGGAACCCGTCGCCGAGCCGCTGCCCGAGCTCGCCGTTGATGCGGGTCTGCAGCGCGACGAGCACGCCGGTGCCGAAGGCGGCGACGAGGGCGAGAGCGAGGCGCACCGACGACGCGGGCGCGGGAGAAGTGGAGGGCATCGGGTCCGAACGCTCAAACGAGACCGCCGCCGAGACGTCCGGCGACCGAGCCCCCGAAGGGAATCGAACCCTTGGCCTTGGAATTACAAGTTCCACGCTCTAGCCAACTGAGCTACGGAGGCGTGCGCGAATCGCGCCCGCCGATTCTACGGGGCGGGCGTCTCGGTCGGCGTGGGGGTGGGAGTCGGCGTCGGATTCTGCGCGAAGGTCTGGCCCGTCGCCCGTGCCACGAACTGCGCGAACTCGTTGGGGTCGAAGTTCGTCGTGTAGACGAACTCGGCGCCGTTCACGATGATCGTCGGCGTCGACGCGACCGACGCCACCTCGGTGCCCGGGATCGGTCCGGTCAGCGCGCGGGTGGTGGCATCCTTCACCCAACGACGGAAGCGCTGACTCTCGATGCAGTCCTCGACGCGGGCCGGCTGGGCGACACCGGAATCCCGCGCGAGCTCGACGAGCTGCTCGTCGGTGAGGCCGGCCGAGTTCTCCTCGGGCTGCTGCTCGAAGAGCGCCTCGTGGACGGCGAAGAACGAGTCGGGGGAATACTCGGCGACGCAGGCGACCGCGTTGGCCGCGCGCAGCGAGTACTCCGTGCCCTGCGACTTCGACGTGAAGATCGCGATCGGGTGGTACTCGACCGTGACGGCCTCGTTGTCGATCCATTCGCGCAGCTGGGCGCCGTTGCGCTCCTCGAAGACGCCGCAGTTGGGGCACAGGTAGTCGTAGAAGATCTTGATGTCGGCGACGTCGGCCGGGTTGGGGTCGGACGCGACGGGCGTCTGACCGATGCCGAGCGCGGGCGTCTCGACGGCGGTGAAGCCGACGCCGATCTTGATTCCGTCGCTCAGCATGTTCTGCGGCCCGCGGATCGCCGGCCGCCCCGAGGTCATGATCACGAGCGTCACGACGAGACCGGTGACGACGACCGCGCCGACGATCGAGAGCAGCACCGTCAGGCGACGACGACGGTCGCGTTTGCGGTGCTCGGCGCGCAGCTCGAGCGCGCGCTGCCGCGCGGCTTCGCGCGATTCGCTCATGGATCCTCGATCGTGGCCTCGGTGGGGCAGAGGGCGGCGCCAAGTTACTGCACCCCGCGCTCGTGGGCAAACGCCCGGAGGCGGGCGCACCGCCGGATGCGAGCGTAGGACGCGACTCTGGGAGTCCACCGGACGCACGCTGGACGCGTCGGCCCGGTCGCTTCGGGCCCCGGGAATCCGCGGTGCGCGCGCCGTGCCATAATCGGGGGGTACCGCGTCCGACGGCGTGCGCGGCTCGTTCCACCCATTCACAACGGATCGTCCGGCACGTACCTGCCGGTGAAGGGAAGTACGTTCATCATGGCTACCGTCACTTTCGACAAGGCCAGCCGGATCTATCCCGGCTCCAGCCGCCCCGCGGTCGACCAGATCGACCTGGAGGTCGCCGACGGCGAGTTCCTCGTCCTCGTCGGACCGTCCGGATGCGGGAAGTCCACCACCCTGCGCATGCTCGCCGGCCTCGAAGAGGTCAACTCGGGCCGCATCCTCATCGGCGACCGCGACATCACCGACGTGCCGCCGAAGGACCGCGACATCGCGATGGTGTTCCAGAACTACGCGCTCTACCCGCACATGACGGTCGCCGAGAACATGGGCTTCGCGCTCAAGATCGCCGGCGTCAACAAGGAGGAGCGCGCCCAGCGCGTGCTCGAAGCCGCGAAGCTGCTCGACCTCGAGCCCTACCTCGGCCGCAAGCCGAAGGCGCTCTCCGGTGGTCAGCGTCAGCGCGTCGCGATGGGCCGCGCGATCGTGCGTCAGCCCCAGGTGTTCCTCATGGACGAGCCGCTGTCGAACCTCGACGCGAAGCTGCGCGTGCAGACCCGCACGCAGATCGCGTCGCTGCAGCGTCGCCTCGGCGTCACGACCGTCTACGTCACGCACGACCAGACCGAGGCGCTCACGATGGGTGACCGCATCGCCGTGCTCAAGGACGGTGTGCTGCAGCAGGTGGGCACCCCGCGCGACCTCTACGAGCACCCCGAGAACGTCTTCGTCGCCGGCTTCATCGGCAGCCCCGCGATGAACCTGTTCGACGCCGACATCGTCGACGGCGGCCTGAAGTTCGGCACCGCGGTCGCGAAGGTCGAGCGCGAGGTCACCTCCGGCACGTCGGCGAAGAAGGTCACGATCGGCGTGCGTCCCGAAGACCTCACGATCTCCGACAAGGGCGAGGGTCTCCCGGTCGAGGTCGACGTCGTCGAGGAGCTCGGCGCCGACGGCTACCTGTACGGCCACGCCGACATCGACGGCGTCCGCGTCGAGATCGTCGCCCGCGTCGACGGCCGCAACCACCCGAACCCCGGCGACAAGATCGTCGTCAACCCGACGCCGGCGCACATCCACGCGTTCGACGTCGAGTCGGGTCAGCGCCTGTCGAAGCCGGTCGCCGCGTCCGCGACCGCCTGACCGCACGACACGAGAGAACGGCCCCGCCCTCCAGCGAGGGGGCGGGGCCGTTCCGTCGTCCGGGCTACCGCCGTCGCAGCCGCGACCACGCGTCGAAGCCGACGGCGAGCAGGATGATCACACCGAGCGCGATGCCCTGGAAGAGCGGATCGATGCGCAGCAGGGTGAACCCGTTGTAGAGCATGGCGATGAAGAGGATGCCGAGCACCGTCCGCCAGACGGCGCCCTCGCCGCCGAGGATCGACGTGCCCCCGACGACGATGCCCGCGAGCACGGTGAAGGTGAGGGTCGTCGCGATCGCGTCGTTCTCGGGAACCGACGGGGTGCGGGCGAGGTCGATCACTCCGGCGACGCCCGCGGCGAGGCCGGAGAGCGCGAACGTCGACACCCGCACGAGGTTGACCCGGATGCCCGCGAGCCGAGCGGCTTCGGCGTTGCCGCCCGCCGCGTACACGTAGCGCCCGAACGTCGTGCGCCAGAGCACGACCGCGAGGATCACGATGATGACGAGGGCGATCCAGGTGGGCAGCGAGATGCCGAGCGGCTTGGTCGTGGCGAGCCAGCGGAACTCGGGGAAGTCGACC
>CAMLMQ010000083.1 GCA_946481135.1 uncultured Microbacteriaceae bacterium | reverse complement strand
TCACCGTCTTCGCGACGCCGCAGGGGGCGACCTTCTACGCGGGCACCTACTTCCCACCGCGACCCGTGCAGGGGATGCCGGCCTTCCGCGAGGTGCTCGACGCCATCACCGAGGCCTGGACGCAGCGCCGGTCGGATGTCGACGCCACGGCCGACGCGGTCGTCGCGGCCCTCACCGCCGAGCGGCCCGAAGCCGTCGTCGCGGGCCTGCCGATGAGCGCCCTCGACGCCGCGGTCGACGCCCTCTCCGGGGCCGAGGACACCGAGTTCGGCGGGTTCGGCGACGCGCCGAAGTTCCCGTCGACCCCCGTGCTCACGTTCCTGCTCGAGCACGGGTCGCCGGCCGCGCGCGCCCTGGCCGAGCGCACGCTCGCGGCGATGGCGGCATCCCCGCTCCGCGACCCCGTCGAGGGCGGATTCTTCCGCTACGCGGTGCGGCGCGACTGGTCGGAGCCGCACTACGAGCGCATGCTGACCGACAACGCGCAGCTGCTCGCCTGCTACGCGGCCGTCGGCGACGAGGCGACGGCGGCGGGCATCGCGTCGTTCCTCACGGGCGTGCTGCGCGTCGGCGACGGGTTCGCCTCGGGGCAGGACAGCGAGAGCGAGGTCGACGGAGTCCGGGTCGAGGGCGGCTACTACGCGCTCGATGCCACCGCCCGGTCCACGCAGCCGCCGCCCCCGCTCGACGCCAAGGTGCTCACGGGCCTCAACGGCATCGCGATCGGCGCCCTCGCCGACGCGGGCGTGCGTTTCGGCCGCGCGGACTGGATCGACGACGCCCGTGAGGTCGCGGATGCGGTGCTCGCGCGCGCCGGCGACGCGCCGCCCCTGCGTCGGGCCTCGCTCGACGGCCGGGCCTCGGAGGCCGTCGCGACGCTCGAGGACTACGGCGGGCTCGCCGGGGGGTTGCTGCGCCTCACGCTCGCGACCGCGGACCCCCGCTACGCCACCGTCGCCCGCACCCTCGTCGAGGCCTGCGCCGACGGCGATGTCATCCGTGCCCCCGACGGGGCCGATCCGGTGCTCGCGGCGCACGGACTCGCGCTGCCGCCGGAGATCTCCGACGGGGCGACGCCGTCGGGCCGGGCGCTGCTCGCCGACGCCGCGCTGCTGCTGGCCGCGCTCACCGGCGACGACGACCACCGCGCCCTCGCCGAGCGGGCGATCGCGCCGGCCCTCGCTGCCGCGCCGACGCAGCCGATCTCGTTCGGCGCGGCCCTCGCCGTGGCGTGCCGGCTGGCGCGACCCGTCGCGCAGCTCGTCGTCGTCGGTCCCGGCGGCTCGCCGCTCGCCGCCGTCGCCCGGGCGTGGGGCACGCCGAGCCGTGTGCTCGCCCTCGTGCCCGAGGCCGCCGTCGACCCGCTCGCCGCGGCGGGGCTGACGCTCTTCGACGGCCGGGTCTCCCGCGCGGGTGCCGACACGGCCTACCTCTGCGAGCACTTCGTGTGCGAGCTGCCGCTGACCGACGCGGAGGCCCTCGCCGCTAGGCTCGGGGCATGACGCGTCCGCTGCCCGCCCTCGCGGCTCTCACGCTCACCGCTCTGCTCCTCGCGGGCTGCACGAGCGCGTTCCTCGCCGACGAGGTGCCCGGAGCCGGCACCGAGCCGAGCGTCACCGCGACGCCCGATCCCGAGGCGACGACCCCCGCCCCGGAACCCGGACCCGACCTCGACTGCGGCGACGTGCTGCTCAACCGTCCCGGCAACTACGTGCTCGGCGAGTGCGGCACCGTCACGATCGAGGGCACCGGCATCGACCTGGCGTTCACGTCGGTGGAGCGCCTCGTGATCCGCGGCGATCGCGCCGACATCCTCGGGGGTGCGGTGCGCGCGCTCGAGATCCAGGGGCAGGGCAGCGACCTCGAGCTGGCGAGCGTCGGCGAGCTGCGCATCCGCGGCGAAGGAAACTCCGTGATCGTCGAGGGCACGATCGACAGTGTCGTCGTCGACGGCAACGAGAACGTCGTCACCGCCGGCGAGGGCATCACCGCGCAGATCGACAACGGGCTGCTCAACGAGATCGGCTGAGCGTCTCCAGCGGGGCGTCGGCATCCTCGGCCCATTCCGCGAGCGAGCCGTCGTAGACCGCCACGCGCTCCTCGCCGAGCCGCACGAGGTGCAGCGCCGTCGCGGTCGCCGCGATGCCGCCCTGGCAGTAGGCGACGACGCGGCTCGCGGCGCGCAACGGCGCGAACAGCGCACGCAGCTCGTCGTCGGGACGGGCCACCCGGGTCTCGCGGTCGACGAGGCGCGCCACGGGCAGCGACTGCGACCCCGGGATGACGCGGTCGGCCGTCGCGGGCGGTGCCGAGCACACGAGGGCGGCATCTTCGTTCCCGTGCACGACCCGCTCGACGAACTCCTTGTCGACCCACGCGTCGCCGCGCTCGACGGGGGTGAAGACCGTCGGGGTGGGGGCGACGTGGCCGCGGTCGAGGGGGGCGCCGAGGGCATGCCACGCGGTGAGCCCGCCATCGAGCACCGCGGCGGCGTCGTGGCCGAACGAGCGCAGCAGCCACCACAGCCGTGACGCCCACTGTCCGAGAGCGGTGTCGTAGACGACGACGGTCGTGTCGGCGCCGATACCGAGATCGCCCGCCGCCGCTGCGAAGCGCTCATGGTCGGGCCGGGTGAAGGGGTGTCGGCCCGCCGGGTCGGAAAACTCCTCGAGCAGGTCGGCGAAGACCGCGCCGGGGATGTGGCCGTCGGCGAGGTAGAGCTCGTGGCCGCTCAGCATCCCGGGGCGGCCGTTCGGCTGGGTGTAGGCGACGACCGACGCGTCGACGACGAGCAGGTCGTCGGCACCGAGGTGGTCGGCGACCCACTGGGCGGAGACGAGGGGACCGGGGAGCATGCGCGCCACGCTAGCTCCGTCGCCGGGTCCGCGTCGCGGCGGGCGCAACGCGGGGTAACGCGCGCGACGCGACTAATCCGTCGATTTCGGGCGCCTTCGAGGCCTGATCCGTCACATATGCGACGGATCACCCGGACATCTGCGACGGATGACCCGGGTAAGCCCGGGCCGGCCGGACGGCGTCAGCGCAGCGTCTTGCGCGACGAGATCTGCCCCGTGTCGAAGCCGAGCAGGTGCAGGCCCCCGTGGAACCGGGCGTGCTCGACCTTGAGGCAGCGGTCCATGACGACCGTGAGCCCCTTCTCCTCGCCGTAGCGCGCGGCCTCCTCGTTCCAGATGCCGAGCTGCACCCAGATCGTCGGGGCGCCGATGGCGACGACCTCGTCGATCACGGCCGGGATGTCGCTCGCCTTGCGGAAGACGTCGACGATGTCGGGCACGACGGGCAGGTCGGCGAGGCTCTTGTAGACCTTCTGTCCGAGGATCTCGTCGGCGTTCGGGTTCACGAAGTAGAGCTCGTAGTCGCTCGACTGCTGCAGGTAGGTCGCGACGAAGTACGACGACCGCGCGGGGTTCGGCGAGGCGCCGACGATCGCGACGGTCTTCGCCTTCTGCAGCAGCCGCAGCCGCTCCTTCGCCGACGGGCCCACCCACGTGCGCTTGCTCTTGAGCAGCTTCGCGAGGGGCGACGAGGCCGGGATGCCGCAGGTCAGCCCGTTCGCGAGGGTGACCGTCTCGAGGTCGGCGGTGGCGGTGCTCATGGCGTCATTCTCCCCTCACGGCGGCGTCGAGCGCTTGGTCGAGGTCGTAGATGATGTCGTCGACATCCTCGATGCCGACGCTGATGCGCACGAGCCCGGGCTGCACGCCGGCATCCACGAGCTGCTGCTCGGTGAGCTGCGCGTGCGTCGTCGAACCGGGGTGGATGACGAGGGTCTTCGCGTCACCGATGTTCGCGAGGTGCGAGGCGAGGTCGACGCTCTCGATGAACGTCTGGCCCGCGGCGCGGCCGCCCTTCACCCCGAACGAGAACACCGACCCCGGACCCTTCGGCAGGTACTTCGCGGCGCGCTCGTGGTGCGGGTGGTTCGGCAGGCCCGCCCAGTTCACGAACTCGATGCGGTCGTCGGCGTCGAGCCATTCGGCGACGGCGCGCGCGTTGTCGACGTGCGCCTGCATCCGGTAGGGGAGGGTCTCGACGCCCTGCGCGAGCAGCCAGGCGGAGTGCGGCGCGAGCGACGGTCCGATGTCGCGCAGCTGCTCGGCGCGCAGACGGGTGAGGAACGCGTACTCGCCGAAGTTGCCGTGCCAGTTGAGCCCGCCGTAGTGCGGCACCTCCTGGTCGAACAGCGGGAAGCGCTCGTTCGCCCAGTGGAATCGGCCCGACTCGACGACGACGCCGCCGAGGGTCGTGCCGTGCCCGCCGAGGAACTTCGTCGCCGAGTGGATGACGACATCCGCCCCCCACTCGATCGGGCGGTTGAGGTACGGGGTGGCGACGGTCGAGTCGACGATGAGGGGCAGGTGATGCGCGTGCGCGACGTCGGCGAGACCTTCGAGATCGGCGATGTCGCCCGACGGGTTCGTGATCGACTCGGTGAAGATGAGCTTCGTCTCGGGCCGGATGGCCGCGGCGTAGTCGTCGGGGTTCGTGCCCGCGACGAAGGTCGTCTCCACCCCGAAGCGACGCAGCGTCACGTCGAGCTGCGTGACCGTGCCGCCGTACAGCGACGCGGCCGACACGATGTGGTCGCCCGCGCCCGCGAGCGACGCGAAGGTGATGAACTCGGCCCCGAGGCCCGACGACGTCGCGACCGCGCCGAGACCGCCCTCGAGGCTCGCGACCCGCTCCTCGAACGACGCGACCGTCGGGTTCGCGAGCCGGCTGTAGATGTTGCCGTACTTCTGCAGCGCGAAGCGGGCGGCGGCATCCGCGGTGTCGTCGAACACGAACGCGCTCGACTGGTAGATCGGCAGCGCGCGGGAGCCGCTCACCGCATCCGGGATGTTGCCCGCGTGGATGGCGCGCGTCTTGAACCCGTACTCCCTGTCTGGCATCCCGCCAGGGTATCGCCGCGTCGCGGGGAGCCCCGCCGTGTTGCGTCGTGCTACGCCGCGCCGCCCGGCGCTCGCGCTACGCCTCGACCCGCTCGGCCGCGGCCTCCTCGCGCCGGGCGGCGCGGGCGAACACGAGCCAGATCGCGATCGAGACGAGCCCGAACACCGCGAAGACGAGCAGCCACACGCCGTAGTCGCCGACCTCGGTGCCCTCGACCGCCGTCGGCAGCACGAGCAGCGCGAACGGCACCGCGACGAGCAGGAACGCCCCGACCCAGAGTCGCTTCGACGCGAGCCAGAGCTCACGGCCGTCCATGAACTGCAGCGGGAAGATCGCGATCAGCGCGCCCGTGAGCCCCTCCGCGGTGACCGCGACGAGGGTGTCTTCGACGAGCATCCCCGCGAAGTCGGCGCCGGGCGTGAACAGCGAGTAGACCATCCAGGCCGCGAGCGAGAGTCCCACGATCACGAGGAACTGCACGAGCACCGCCCGCGCCGACATCCGACGGCTCGCCGCGATGAGCTCCAGGCCGATCGCGACGCCGACGAGGAAGCCGGGCGAGAAGTCGAGGATGCGCGCCACGACGACACCGACGACGGCGAAGAGGATGACCGAGGGCTGCAGCGCGACCACGCCCGAGAGGCCCCACAGGCGCCGGATGATGAGTCCGCTCAGCCACGACGCCACGAAGGTCAGCAGGAAGAACGCGATGCCGAGCGACAGCACGAGCCGCAGCGACACCGGGTCGAACCCGAATCCGGGGTCGACGAAGCCGTAGATGATCGCGACGATCGTCGTGAGCAGGCCGGCGGCGAGCGCGCGTGACCGGGTCACGCGGATGAACCAGTCCTGCGCCTTCGTCATCGCGCCGTCGATCGCGCCGTACACGCGGCCGAGGCGCGACGTGTTCGACGAGAGCGACGAGTTGAGCAGCTCGGTCGGCAGCGCCACGAGGAAGAGCAGCGCGAGGGCGAGACCGCCCGCGATCGCCACCGTGACGGGATTCGCGACGATCCGGTCGAGGGGCGCGATCGACGCCGTCAGCGCGCTCGGCGCGGCCGGATCGCTGCGGTCGCCCGCGCCGCCGGTGCCGCCCGCGCCCTCTGGCGCCTCCTCGTCGACCGCCTCGGTGGGCAGCGCCTCGGGGTCGACGCCACCGCTCACCTGCGCGTCGCTGCGGAAGAAGTACGTCGTGCCGAGCGGCGTCGTCGCGGTCATCTCGATCTCATGCGCGCCGTTCTCGATGTCGTCGGGAACGGTGAGCTCCATCGTCATCGGCTGACCCGTGCCGGTCGCCGTGCCGAGCAGGCGCGGGGTCGAGTACATCCACACCTCGATCGCGGTGCCCTCGGGCATGCCCGACACGTTGAGCGTGAAGCTGTCGCCGGGTCTGAGGTTCATGAGGTCGCCGCCGAACTCCAGGAACCACGTGACGACCGCGAGCGGGGCGTCGGCGGCGGGGGCCTCGTAGACCGGGATGGCGCGGTACGCCGAGTACGCCGACATCCCCCCGGACGCGGCGTCGATGTCGATCACGCGCGCCCGCGCGGCCGACGACTTGCCGAACGTGCACGCCCAGGTGCCGTTGGCCGCCACCGTCGTCGTGCACAGGCTCGTGCCGTTCGAGCGCTCGACGCGCAGGGTGTCACCGGCGGTGCCCGCGCCGCGCAGCAGCACCGAGTTGCTCACGCTCGCGACGGTCGAGATCGTCGCGGCCGGCGGGATGCGGAACTTGTAGCTGTGGCCCTCGTAGGAGTAGCCGCCGACCCCGTCGGAGACCGCGTGGTAGATCTCGTAGTCGCCCGGCGGCAGGGAGGCGATGTCGCACACCTGGCCGCACTCGGTGACGAGCTCGTAGGAGTAGGTCGCCGGGTAGGGAAGACCCGGGTCGTCGTTGCAGTACCCCTGCGGTGCGGGCTCGCCCCCTCCGGATCCACCCGAACTCGAACCGCCACCGCTCGTCGGTGCGATGCGGTAGACGTCCTGATACTCCAGCGTCACGCCGCTCGACGAGCGCACCCCGCCGTTCGGCGAGAACGTGCAGTTCAGTCGCGGGCCGGCGGGCGGCGGCAGGATGTCGAGCGCGGTCGGGCCCGAGATCGCGCCCGACACGGTGGGGTCGCCCGGCAGCACGTGCTCGAACGTCACGAGGTAGGAGCCGGCGTCGAGGCTCTGCGGGATCGAGCAACTCCAGAAGCCCGATCCGGCCGTGCAGTCGACCGGAGCCATCGCCTCGCCGAACGGCGCGCCCTCCGCCTCGAAGTAGACGGTGACCCGGGTGTCGGTGCCGGGATAGCTCTGGGTTCCGCTGAAGACGAGGTCGTCGCCTTCCCCCACCTCGAACGGCGCGCCGTCGACGCCCGGAGCGGGCAGCAGCACCTCGAAGTCGACGACCTGGTCCTCGTTCGTGCCCTGCCGTGCGGTGAGCACATGCGCGCCGGGGGAGGGCTGGAATCCGGGGCAGCTCCAGGTGACACCGGGGGCCGGGATGACGCACGACGGAACCGCGGATCCGTCGAGGAACACCTCGATCGGCTCGGCGTCGGGGGTCTCGCCCGACACGACGAAGTAGTCGGGCGCCGAGCTCCAGGTGACGACGGCGTCCTGCGCAGGGGAGATCACCCGGAACTCGCCCGAGAGCACCTGCACGGCATGCGTCGTCGAGGTGGGCGTGCTCCCCGGGAACGTCTGCGTCACCGTGATCGTCGCCGTCGATCCGGGGTCGAGCTCGGCGTCGAACGGGATGTCGCATCCCCACGGCCCGTCCGCCGCGAGCGGACCGGCGATGCAGCTGAGGCCCGTGCCCACGGGGTCGGTGACCTCCGCCGTGAGGGTGCCGCCCGCGACGCCGCCCGTGCCGGTGAGCGCGATCGTGCCGCCGGGAAGCACGGTGGCGGGTCCGCTCACGACGGGGGTCGGCAACTCGACCGTGATGTCGACGTCGTCGAAGGCGTCGACGGGCGGCGGGCCGGGGTCGGTCACCTGCCAGGCCGTGTACGTGTGGGTGCCGACCGGCAGCGGGAAGGTCGCCTCGCAGCTCCAGACGCCCGCCACGACGACGGACGTGCAGACGAGGTCTTCGCCGTCGACGTAGACGTCGACATCCACGGGATGCGTCGACGTGCCCGAGAAGATCACGCCCGATTGCGCGTCCGACCACGACATCGTCGCGGTGTCGGGCCGGTCGTGCTCGAGTCCGTCGTCGGCTTGCGCCGCGAAGGATCCGGCCAGCACGAAGGTGCCGGTGAGGGCCACGAGCGCGATCGTGGCGGCGGCGAGGCGGCGAGGGTTGGGCATCGGGGTCTTTTCGTCGTCGAACGTCCCCCGACGCCGAGTGTAGGACGTGTCACGTTTCCGGGGTGTGACGAATTTCTCACGCGGGTGCGCGGTCGTCTAGAGCCAGCTGGGCAGCCAGAGGTGCAGCCGGAAGAACCAGTCCGGTACGGGCATCGCCGTCCAGATCGGCAGGAAGAAGACGCTGACCGCGACGCACACCGCGAGGAAGACGCCGACGACGGTCAGCCCGACCCGGCGCCGCGACGCGGGATGCGTGCCGGAGCCCATCAGCATCCCGAGCGCCATCGTCAGCGCGAGGATCAGGTACGGCTCGAAGGCGATCGTGTAGAACGTGAACACCGTGCGGTGCAGATAGAGCAGCCACGGCAGGTATCCGGCGGCGAGGCCGACGAGGATGAACACCTCCCGCCACACCCGGGCGCCCCGCAGCAGCCGCCGCACGACCCGCACGATCAGGTAGCCGACGGCGGCGGTCGACGCCCACCAGATGAGCGGGTTCGCGACATCCAGGATCGTCTCGACGAGGCCGTCGGGTCGTGCGTTCCAGTACATCGAGGTGGGCCGCACGAGGAACAGCCACGTGAGGGGGTTCGACTGGTAGCCGTGCGGCGTGCTCTCGCCGACGTGGTAGTTGTACACGGCGACCTCGTAGTGCCACCAGTTCTGGAACGCCGTCGGCACCCATGCGAGGGCGCCCGTCCACGCCTCGCCGCCGCCCTCGATCCAACGGCGGTGGTAGCCGCCGTCGGTCGCGAACCATCCCGTCCAGGTCGCGAGGTAGACCGCCCCCGCGAGCGGCACGAGCAGCAGGAACGTGACGGGCGCCTGCGTGAGCAGCCCACCGGTCGCCCAGAACTCGATGCCGGCGCGGCGCCGCATCACGAGCTCGGCGGCGACGACGTACACGCCGAATCCGGCGAGGAAGTAGAGCCCGCTCCATTTCACGCCCGCCGCGAGGCCGAAGGCGACGCCCGCCGCGAGCAGCCACGGGCGCCAGGCGAACAGCGGACCCCACCCCGACGGGCCGTGCCGCGCCACCCAGTCGCGCAGCCGCGCCTGCGTCTGCTGGCGGTCGAGCAGCACGAAGAACACGCCGAGCAGGGCGAAGAACGCGAGCATCGTGTCGAGCAGCGCGACGCGGCTCATCACGATCGCGTTGCCGTCGATCGCGAGCAGCCCGCCCGCGATCGCCGTGAGCACGGGGCGGCCGAACAGCACGTGCGCGACCGCCATCGTGAGCACGACGAGCAGGATGCCGGTCACGGCGACGCCGACGCGCCATCCGAACGACGAGTCGGCGCCGAAGAGCGCCATCCCCGCGGCGATGATCCACTTGCCGAGCGGCGGATGCGCGACGAACGACGGCGCGGGGAGGAAGCCGTTCGGGTCGCCCGCGTTGAACGCGGTGTTCGCGTCGGCGGGCCAGCTGCCCTCGTATCCCAGCCGGGAGAGGGTGTGGGCATCCTTCACGTAGTAGGTCTCGTCGAACACGAGGCTCTCGGGATGCCCGAGCCCGACGAGGCGGGTCGCCGCGGCGACGGCGACGACCGCGACGGGGGCTCCCCACGCGCGCGCGTGCTGGGCCACCGTCATGCCCGCCATCGTAAGGCGACAATGGAGGGTGATCATTCTGGGTGCGACGCCGATCGGCAACCTCGGCGACGCCTCCCGACGGCTCGTCGAGACCCTCGAACGCGTCGCCGTCGTCGCCTCGGAGGACACCCGCGTCACGGTGCAGCTGCTGCGCGGACTCGGCGTCGAGAACCGCCCGCGCCTCGTCGCGCTGCACGAGCACAACGAGCGTGAGAAGGCGGCCGAGCTGGCCGAGCTCGCGCGCGACGAGGATGTGCTCGTGCTGTCGGATGCCGGCATGCCGACCGTGAGCGACCCCGGGTACGCGCTCGTCGCCGCCGCCGTCGCGGCCGGGGTGACGGTCACGGCGATCCCCGGGCCCTCGGCGGTGCTGACGGCGCTCGCCGTCTCCGGTCTGCCGACCGATCGGTTCGCCTTCGAGGGGTTCCTGCCGCGCAAGTCGCGGGTGACCGCCCTCGCGCCGCTCGCCGCCGATCCGCGCACCCTCGTCTTCTTCGAGTCGCCGCATCGACTCGGCGACGCGCTGCGCGACCTCGCGACCGTGTTCGGTTCCGATCGCCGCGCGGCGGTGTGCCGCGAGTTGACCAAGCTCTACGAAGAGGTCGCGCGGGGAACGCTCGCTGAGCTCGCAGAACGCTTCGCCGAGGGCGCCCGCGGCGAGATCGTCGTCGTCGTCGAGGGTGCCCCCGCGGCCTCCGCGAGCACCGACCTCGCCTCCGCGGTCGCGACCGTGCTCGACCTCGCGGCGGGCGGCATCCGTCTCAAGGAGGCCGCCGCCGATGTCGCCGCCGCCACCGGCCACGCCACCCGCGACCTCTACGAAGCCGCCATCCGCGCGAAGTGACCGTCGAGGGGTCGGTTTCTGTCGCTTTCGGCTGCCCGAAGCGACAGAAACCGACGCCTCGGTAACACGACAGCCCGAAAGCTAGGCTGATCGGGTGTCCGGCTCCTTCTACCTCACGACCCCGATCTTCTACGTCAACGACGTACCGCACATCGGGCACGCGTACACGGAGGTCGCGGCCGATGTGCTGACCCGCTGGCACCGCCAGTCGGGCGACGACACCTGGCTGCTCACCGGAACCGACGAGCACGGGCAGAAGATCGAGCGCACGGCGGCCGCAAACGGGGTGACCCCGCGGGAGTGGGCCGACCGGCTCGTCGCCGAGGCGTGGCTGCCGGTGCTCGACACGCTCGATGTCGCCAACGACGACTTCATCCGCACGACCGACGCACGCCACGAGACCGCCGTCGCGACGTTCCTCCAGCAGCTCTACGACGAGGGCCACATCTACGAGGGCGAGTACGAGGGCTACTACTGCGTCGGCTGCGAGGAGTACAAGCAGCTCGACGACCTCGACCTGCCCACCGAGGGCGAGTTCGCCGGGCAGTACGTGTGCAAGATCCACTCGCGGCCGGTCGAGATCCTCAAGGAGAAGAACTACTTCTTCCGGATGAGCGACTTCGAGCAGCCGCTGCTCGACCTCTACGCGAGCCAGCCCGACTTCGTGCAGCCCGACAGCGTGCGCAACGAGATCGTGCAGTTCGTCAAGCAGGGCCTCGAAGACCTCTCCATCTCGCGGTCGAGCTTCGACTGGGGCATCAAGGTTCCGTGGGATCCGACGCACGTCGTCTACGTCTGGTTCGACGCGCTGCTCAACTACATCACCGCGATCGGCTGGGGCAGCGACACCGAGAACTTCCGCCGCCGGTGGCCCGCGACCCACCTCGTCGGCAAGGACATCGCCCGCTTCCACGCCGTCATCTGGCCCGCGATGCTCATGGCCGCGGGGCTGCCCGTGCCGAAGCAGGTGTTCGGTCACGGCTGGCTGCTCGTCGGCGGCGAGAAGATGTCGAAGTCGAAGCTCACCGGCATCGCGCCG
>CAMLMQ010000082.1 GCA_946481135.1 uncultured Microbacteriaceae bacterium | reverse complement strand
GGCATCTCGCCCGCCGACGACGACTCGATCGAGACGACCGAGCTGGATGCCTGGGACCGCGTGCAACTCGTCAACCTCACGAGCGTCTACCTGTGCTCGCGGGCGGCCCTGCGTCACATGGTGCCGCAGGGCTCGGGGTCGATCATCAACACGGCGTCGTTCGTCGCCGTGCTCGGATCGGCGACGAGTCAGATCAGCTACACGGCATCCAAGGGCGGTGTGCTCGCGATGACGCGCGAACTCGGCGTGCAGTTCGCGCGCCAGGGCATCCGCGTGAACGCGCTGTGCCCCGGCCCCGTCAACACGCCGCTGCTCAAGGAGCTGTTCGCGAAGGATCCCGAGCGGGCCGCCCGGCGACTCGTGCACGTGCCCGTCGGCCGCTTCGCCGAACCCGAGGAGCTCGCGGCCGCAGTCGCCTTCCTCGCGAGCGACGACGCGTCGTTCATCACGGCCTCCACGTTCCTCGTCGACGGCGGCATCAGTGCCGCGTACGTGACGCCGCTGTGACGGGGGAGCCGGTCTCGCTCGTCGACGAGGCGGTGTTCCGCCCTGTGCGCAGCGGCAACTCCCTCGAAGACACCGTGGGACGGCTCATGCAGTCGATCCGCCTCGGCATCGTGCCGCCGGGGCGGGCACTTCCGTCGGAGCGCGACCTCGCGGCACGCTTCTCGGTCTCGCGCGACACCGTGCGGGAGGCCATCCGCGAACTGAGCGACGCCGGCTACCTCGTGCCCCGGCGCGGACGCTACGGCGGCACGTTCGTCGCCGACCCGCTGCCCCCGCCGCCGACCGCGCCGAGCGTCATGCCGACGCCGGCCGAGGTCGAGGATCTGCTCGGCCTGCGGGAGGTGCTCGAGCTCGGCGCCGTGCGCGCGGCCGCGAGCCGCAGCCTCGGGGCCGACGAGCGGGCACTGCTCTGGACCCGCCTCGGCGAGGTGCAGGCGGCCGCGCCGGAGGACTACCGCCGGCTCGACTCGCGGCTGCACCTCGCCTTCGGCGAGATCGTCGGCATCCCGTCTCTCGTGACGCTGCTCGCCGACAACCGCTCGCGCGTCAACGAGCTGCTCGACACGTTCCCGCTGCTCGCACGTGCGATCGAGCACTCGAACCGTCAGCACGAGGCGATCGTGTTCGCGATCCTCGCGGGCAACGAGGAGGGCGCCGCGGAGGCGATGCGCGAGCACCTCGAAGCCTCGACGATGCTCCTGCGGGGATTCCTCGCCTGATCGCGGTATTCCTCCAGCCGAGGGGTCGCATTCCGGGGCTCTGCGCGCCGCATACCCCCGAATCGCGACCCCTCGGCAGGGGAAGGGCGCCTAACTCGTGGGCGGGGTCTTCGGGGTGCGGGTTCGCGGGGTCTTCGCGGTCGTCGGCACGTCGGGCGGCGTGGGGTCGCCCGACGTCGGGGTGACCGTGGGAGCGGGCGCGGCCGCGTGGGCCGGAGCGGGTGCCGGTTCCGGGGCGGACTGCGGCGTCGCGGGGCGCGCCGGGCGGTGCGTGTCGAGGTAGAGCTGGTGCGCCTTCGTCGCGACGAGCAGGTAGCGCACGAGCAGCACGAGCACGAGCACGACCGCCGCGAAGAGCAGCAGCCCGAAGAGGAACGAGCCGATCTGCCAGAACCAGCCGAAACCCCACCCGAAGCCGGGTCCGTCGAAATCCATCACCATTCCTCCAGTTCGTCGTTCTTGGCGGCCTCCGCCACCGTTCCGATGGCGATCGCGAGGTTCAGACCCCACGCGACCCACATCAGGATGAGGCGCCAGTCCCGCGGGCCCTGCGACGTGGTCTTGGCGAGCCCCACGGCGCCGAAGAGCGTACTCAGGACGTTGAAGTTGAACAGGAACTTGCGCACGGCCCCACGCTACCGGGGGCTGCCGCGCCGCGACACCCGGGTTGACTCCTCAGGACGAAGCGCCTTCGGATCGCGCGGACTTGCGCGCCCGGCGCACGCTGCGGCGGTTGATCGCCGGACCGCCGGTGCCCACGGCGAGCGGGTCGCGCGTCGCGTGCTGCTGGCCGAGGTGCTCGCGGGCGAACGCGACGGTCTCGACGAGCGCCTCCATCCGCACCCGCGGGTTGCGCACGTGGTGCAGGCCCACCTCGGCGACGACGTGCCCCGTGAACCCGTTCTCGGCGAGCAGCTGCAGCACCTCGGCGACCGGCTCGGTGCCGCGCCCGGGGAGGAGGTGCTCGTCCTTGAGGTTGCCGTCGTGCACGCTCCTCTTGCCGTCGCAGAGGTGGATGTGGCGCAGCCGGTCGCCCATCGCCATCGCGTACTCGAGCGAATCGCGGCCCGTGAGCGACGCGTGCGAGAAGTCGAGCGTCATCGCGTCGACGTCGAGGTCGAGCGGGTCGGGACTCGGGGCGTAGGCCTTGAGGTTCTTGTGGCCCACCTTCCACGGGAACATGTTCTCGACACAGATCTCGACGCCCGAGTCGCCGGCCGTCTGCCGCACGATCCGCTCGAAGTTGCGCGCGTAGTTCGCCTCCCAGCGGAACGGCGGATGCACGACCACCGCCGAGGCGCCGACGTCGTGCGCGAGCTGCGCCGACCGCTCGAGCTTGACCTGCGCATCCCGGCCCCACACGAACTGGGTGAGGAACAGCGACGGCGCGTGCACCGAGAGGATCGGAAGCGAGTAGCGGTCGGAGAGGCGGCGCAGGGCGTCGGCATCCCGCGTGACCGGGTCGGTCGTGATCATGACCTCGACCCCGTCGTACCCCGCCTGCCGGGCGAGACGGAACGACTGCTCGACCCCCATGGGGAAGTTGCACGACGTGCTCATGCCGATGGCGATCATTTGCCGTCCAACCTAACCTCGAGACGTGTCGGGCGTGTGACGCGTTCGCGAACTCGATATCAGTACCCGATTCGGAGCCGAAGCGCCAACCCGATCGGCCCGAAAAGGCGCCCTGCTACGGTCGAAGGGTGACCGACGAACGCTATGACTTCGTCGTCGTCTCCAATCGCCTCCCGGTCGATCGCGTGGTCGCCGACGACGGCTCCGCGTCCTGGAAGCAGTCCCCGGGCGGTCTGGTCACGGCGCTCGAACCCGTCATGCGCCGCGCCGAGGGCGCCTGGGTCGGATGGATCGGACAGCCCGACGAGCACGTCGACCCCTTCGACAACGACGGCATCCGCATCGTGCCGCTCGAGCTCTCCGCCGCCGACGTCGAGGACTACTACGAGGGGTTCAGCAACGACACGATCTGGCCGCTCTACCACGACGTGATCGTGCCGGCGACGTACCACCGGCAATGGTGGGACGCCTACGTCGCCGTCAACCAGCGGTTCGCGGATGCCACCGCCGCGATCGCGGACGACGGCGCGACCGTGTGGGTGCAGGACTACCAGCTGCAGCTCGTCCCGCGGATGCTGCGGGAGCTGCGGCCCGACCTCGTGATCGGGTTCTTCAACCACATCCCGTTCCCCGCCTACGGGCTCTACTCGCAGCTGCCGTGGCGCACGCAGATCGTCGAGGGGCTGCTCGGCGCGGACGTGATCGGGTTCCAGCGGGTCGCCGATGCCGGCAACTTCTCGCGCGCCGTGCGGCGGCTCCTGGGCTACACGACGAAGAGCCCCGTGATCGAGGTGCCGGGTCGCGACGGCCGGCCGACGCGGAGCGTCATCGCGCGGCCCTTCCCCATCTCGATCGACGTCGCCGGTTTCGAGCAGCTCGCGCGGTCGCCCGCGGTGCAGGCGCGAGCCCAGCAGATCCGGGCCGACCTCGGCAACCCGCGCACCGTCATCCTCGGAGTCGACCGTCTCGACTACACGAAAGGCATCGCGCACCGCCTCAAGGCGTTCGGCGAACTGCTCGAAGACGGCCGGCTGCGGGTCGAGGACGTCACGCTCGTGCAGGTGGCGAGCCCCAGCCGGGAGCGCGTCGAGTCGTACCGACACCTCCGCGACGAGATCGAACTCACCGTCGGGCGCATCAACGGCGACTTCGGCACGATCGGCCACCAGGCCGTCAACTACCTCCACCACGGGTTCCCGCGCGAGGAGATGGCGGCGCTCTACCTCGCCGCCGACGTCATGCTCGTCACGGCTCTGCGCGACGGCATGAACCTCGTCGCGAAGGAGTACGTCGCGGCGCGCTACGACGAGGACGGCGTGCTCGTGCTCTCGGAGTTCGCGGGGGCGGCCGACGAGCTGAAGACGTCGCTGCGCATCAACCCGCACGACATCGACGGGCTGAAGGATGCGATCATGCAGGCCGTCGAGATGACGCGCTCCGAGCGGCGCAAGCGGATGCGGCAGTTGCGCCGCCGCGTGCGCGAGAACGACGTGGGCCACTGGTCGCGCAGCTTCCTCTCGACCCTCGCCCAGGCGACGGGCACCTCGAGTCAGGTGGCCGCCGCCGACGACGACCCGCTCGGCGAGCTCGAGTGGACGGTCGAGCGGCCGCCGCGATCGTGAGCGACGAGGCGACCCGCGCCCCGGCGCCGCTGTCCGACGCGCTCGTCGGGGCGCTGCGCGAACTCGCGCGCGTGCGGCGGCTGCTCGTCGCGCTCGACTTCGACGGCACGCTCGCGCCCGAGGTCGACTCGCCCGAGCACGCGCGGGCGCTCCCCGAGGCACGCGACGCGGTGCTGCGCCTCCTCGCGCTGCCGAACACCCGCATCGCCCTCGTCTCCGGTCGCGCGTTGCGCAGCCTCATCGAGGTCGCCGAACTGCCCGACGACGTGCTGCTCGTGGGTTCGCACGGCATCGAGATCCGCCTCGACGACCCCGACGACCGCGTCTCGCTCGACACCGCGGAACTCGAACAGGTCGAGGTGCTGCACGAGGTGCTCGGCGAGGTCGCCGACGAGTTCGACCAGGTGTGGCTCGAACCCAAGCCGGCCGGCTTCGCCCTGCACACGCGACTCGCGACCGAGGAGAATTCGCGGCTCGCGCACCTCGTCGCGCTCTCCGAGGCGCAGGCCGAGATCGAGAACCTCACGGTGCGCTCGGGTAAGAACGTGCTCGAGTTCGCCGTGCGGTCCACGACGAAGGGCGAGGCGGTCGAGCATCTCCGGCGCTACACCTCCGCCGACGCGGTCTTCTACGCCGGCGACGACGTCACCGACGAGGACGCGTTCGCCGCCCTGCTGCCCCACGATCTCGGAGTGAAGAGCGGCGCGGGTGAGACGGAGGCCGCGTTCCGGGTGGCGGGGCCTGCCGAGATCGCGCTCGTGCTGAGCACCCTCGCGACGTTCCGCGCGGGCGACGTGCACGAGCAGTAGCCGCGCTCGGACCCGGACGGCGCCCGGATCCGCCCCGGTAGGATGGACACGATTCCAGGGGCCTCGCACGGGCTCTGACGACCACGACCACGGCCGAAGAGCCGCGCGCCGCGAGCCGCCGCGATCCACGCTGGGAGGAGGGCCATGACCGCCGTCCTCCTGACGTTCGCCCTCGCCGCGATCGTCGCCCCGCTTCTCGCCCGTCGCGTCGGGCGCCTCGTCTTCCCGATCGCCGCCCTCGTGCCCCTCGCGGGGTTCGTGCACGCGGTCGTCGCAACCCCCGGCATCCTCGGGGGGGAGGCACTGCGCGAGTCGGTGCCGTGGGTGCCGCAGCTCGACCTGACCCTGACGTTCCGGATGGATGCGCTCGCGCTCCTGCTCGTGCTCGTCGTCACGGGCATCGGTGCCCTCGTCTTCGTGTACTGCACCGCGTACTTCCGGGCGGGCGACGCGGGCGTCGGGCGCTTCGCCGGCATCCTGCTCGCCTTCGCCGGGTCGATGTACGGTCTCGTCACCGCCGACGACGTCTACCTGCTCTTCGTGTTCTGGGAGGCCACGAGCGTCTTCTCCTACCTGCTGATCGGCCACGCCCGCGGCAAGCGCGCGAGCCGCATCGCCGCGCTGCAGGCGCTCCTCGTCACGACGCTCGGTGGACTCGTCATGCTCGTCGGGCTCGTGCTGCTCGCGCAACTCGGGGGAACGACGTCGCTCTCGTCGCTCATCGACGATCCGCCGCAGAGCGACCTGCTGCCGGTCGCGGTCGTGCTCGTCATCGTCGGCATCCTCTCCAAGTCGGCGATCGTGCCGTTCCACTTCTGGCTTCCCGGCGCGATGGCCGCGCCGACCCCTGTCAGCGCCTACCTGCACGCCGCGGCGATGGTCAAGGCGGGCGTCTACCTCGCCGCACGTCTCGCCCCCGGGTACGCCGACGTGGCCGGATGGCGGGAGCTGCTCGTCGGACTCGGGCTTCTCACCCTCCTCGTCGGCTCGGTGCAGGCGCTGCGCCAGACCGACCTCAAGCTGCTGCTGGCCCACGGCACGGTGAGCCAGCTCGGGCTGCTCATCGTCATCGCCGGATGGGGCGGCGCCGCCGGCGGCGTCGCGGCGATCCTGCTGCTGCTCTCGCACGCGATGTTCAAGGCGGCGCTCTTCCTCCTCGTCGGCATCGTCGACCACGGCACGGGCACGCGCGACCTGCGGCGCATCACCGGATTCGGCCGCCGCGCGCCGCTGCTCGCCGGGGCTGCCGTCGCCGCCGTGCTGTCCATGGCGGGGCTGCCGATCGCGCTCGGCTTCGTCGCGAAGGAGTCGGTGCTCACGGTGCTCTACGAGGCCGGCGTCGCCGGGGAGCTGTGGGGGTGGGTGACTCTCGCCGCGGTCGTGATCGGCTCGGCGGCGACGATCGCGTACGGCGCCCGCTTCGTGTGGGGCGCGTTCGCCGACAAGCCCGGCGTCGAACCGCTGCCCCCCGAAGAGCACTACCCGCGCGGCGAGACGTGGGCGTTCTTCGCGCCACCCGTCCTGCTCGCGGCCCTCGGCCTCGTCGCCGGACCCTTCGCCGCCGTGCTCGACCCCTTCGCGGTCGCGGTCGCCTCCGGGTACGCCGACGCCGACGAGGTCGCGCACGTCGAGTTCTGGCACGGGCTCGAACCCGCGCTCGGGTTCTCGGCCCTCACCCTCGCGCTCGGCGTCGTCGTGGCGCTGCTCGTCGCCCGCCGGATGCCCGAGGAGGCGCCGAACGCCGAATCGGGATGGGGGGTGCGGGCGTACCGGTGGACGCTGCGCGGCATCGACACCCTGTCGGCGATCGTCACGGGTCTCACCCAGCGCGGCTCGCTGCCGTTCTACCTCGCCGTGATCCTGCTCGTGACGATCGTCACGGTGTGGAGCGTGCTCCCCTTCGCGCCGCCCCCCGCCGAGCTCGAGCTGCTGCAGCATCCGGCACAACCGGTGATCGGTGCGCTCATGATCGTCGCCGCCGTCGCCGCGACCCTCGCGAGCAAGCGCTTCCAAGCGGTCGTGCTCGTCGGGGTCACCGGCATCGGGATGGCGACGCTCTTCATGCTGCAGGGGGCGCCCGACCTCGCCCTCACCCAGCTGCTCGTCGAGCTCGTCACCCTCATCGCGGTCGTGCTCGTGCTGCGTCGCCTGCCCGCCCGGCTCGGCGCGAAGCACGGTAGCAGCCACCGGGTGCTGCGCGCCCTGCTCGGCATCGCGGTCGGCGTGACGATGGCCGCGGTCGCCCTCGTCGCGACCGGCGCGCGCGTCGCGACGCCCATCTCGGAGGCCTGGCCCGAGCTCGCCGTCGAGATCGGCCACGGCAAGAACGTCGTCAACGTCGCCCTCGTCGACCTCCGCGGGTGGGACACGATGGGCGAGCTCACGGTCGTCATCGCCGCCGCCACCGGCGTCGCGAGCCTCATCTTCCTGCGCACGCGCGCCGACAACCTCCCGCGGGTGAGCCGCCGCCGTCAGCGCGAGTCGATCCGCGAGCGCCGGGGGGATGCCGACCCGGCCGGCCGCGGATCGTGGCTGCTCGCGGGCCGCACCCTCGCTCCGCAGAACCGGTCGATCCTGCTCGAAGTGGTCGTGCGGCTGCTCTTCCACGCGCTCATCGTGGTCTCGATCTACCTGCTGCTCGTCGGTCACAACGCCCCCGGCGGCGGGTTCGCCGGCGGACTCGTCGCCGGCCTGGCCCTCGTCGCGCGGTACCTCGCGGGCGGGCGTCACGAGCTCGCCGTCGCCGCGCCGTTCGACGCCGGACGCACCCTCGGGGCCGGCCTCGTGCTCGCCGCCGGCACCGCCATCCTCCCCGTGTTCTTCGGCGCGGCCCCGCTCACCTCCGCGTGGTTCACCGTCGACCTCGGCCCGATCGGCAGCTTCGACTTCGTCACCTCGACCGTCTTCGACATCGGCGTCTACCTCGTCGTCGTCGGGCTCGTACTCGACGTGCTGCGCAGCCTCGGCGCGGAGCTCGACCGTCAGCAGGAGGAGACCGACTCCGGTGACCGCAGGGAGGTGCCCGCGTGACCGTCTCCCTCACGCTCGTGGTCGTCATGGCCGTGTTGTTCGCGTGCGGCGTCTACCTGATCCTCGAACGGTCGATGACGCGCGTGCTGCTCGGCATCCTGCTGCTCGGCAACGCCGCCAACCTGCTCATCCTCATCGTCGCGGGGGCGCCCGGCAGCGCCCCGATCGTCGGCGGCGAGAGCGACGCCCGCATGAGCGACCCGCTGCCGCAGGCGCTGGCCCTCACCGCGATCGTGATCACGTTCTCGGTGTCGGCGTTCCTGCTCGCGCTCATCTACCGCTCGTGGCGACTCGCCCAGCGCGACGACCTCACCGACGACGCCGCCGACATCGCGGTGCGCACCGAGCGCACGGGCTCGGAGTTCGTCGCCGACCCCGTCGCGGCCTCCGACGACAGCGAGTTCTCGGAGGACGACGACCTCGCCGCCGAGGGTGAGGAAGCCGTGCCCGTGACCGACGCGGCCCGCAGCGACGCCGCCCGCCGCGAGGGCGCCGACACCGAGGAGGGCCGCGCATGACGCTCGACTCACTCGTGCCGTTGGTGGTGCTCATCCCGCTCCTCGCGGCGGCCGGGGTGCTCGCCCTCGGCCGCCGCCTCCGCGCCCAGCGTCTCGTCACCGTCGTCGCCCTCACGCTCACCACCGCCGTGAGCGTCGCGCTCCTCGTCGGCGTCGACACCGTGGGCACCCTCGTCGTCGAGGTCGGCGACTGGCCCGCGCCGTTCGGCATCGTGCTCGTCGTCGACCGGCTCGCCGCCCTCCTGCTCGTCGTGTCGAGCGTCGTCCTGCTCGCCGTCCTCCTGTTCTCGGTGGGTCAGGGTCTCGCCTTCGGCGACGACGAGACCCCCGTCACGATCTACAACCCCGCGTACCTGATCCTCGCCGCGGGCGTCTACACCGCCTTCATCGCGGGCGACCTGTTCAACCTCTACGTCGGCTTCGAGATGCTGCTCGTCGCCTCGTACGTGCTCATCACCCTCGGCGGAACCGAGCCGCGCATCCGCACCGGCACCACCTACGTCGTCGTGAGTCTCGTGTCGTCGGCGCTCTTCCTCGTGTCGATCGCGATGCTCTACGGCGCCCTCGGCACCGTCAACCTCGCGCAGCTCGCGATCCGGCTCGGCGAGATCCCGCCCGAGACGCAACTCGTGCTCCACGTGATGCTGCTGCTCGGCTTCGGCATCAAGGCGGCCGTCTTCCCGCTGTCGTTCTGGTTGCCCGACTCCTATCCGACGGCGCCCGCTCCGGTCACGGCGGTCTTCGCGGGGCTCCTCACCAAGGTCGGCGTCTACGCGATCATCCGCACCGAGACGCTGCTGTTCCCGTCGACCGAGTTGAATCCGGCCCTGCTCATCGTCGCGATCCTCACGATGGTGGTCGGCATCCTCGGTGCGGTCGCACAGAGTGACATCAAGCGTCTGCTGTCGTTCACCCTCGTCAGTCACATCGGATTCCTCATCCTCGGCATCGGACTCGGCACCGTCGACGGGATGAGCGCGACCATCTACTACGTCGTGCACCACATCGTCGTGCAGACCGCGCTCTTCCTCGCCGCGGGGCTCATCGAGCAGGTGGGCGGGTCGACGTCGATCCCGAAACTCGGGGGGCTGCTCGCGGTCGCGCCGCTCGTCGGCATCCTCTACCTCGTGCCGGCACTCAACCTCGGCGGCATCCCGCCGTTCTCGGGCTTCCTCGGCAAGCTCGGGCTGTTCGAGGCGAGTCTCGCGACCGGCGACCCGCTCGCCGCCGCGAGCGTCGCCGCGGGGGCGCTCGTGTCGCTGCTCACCCTCTACGCCCTCATGCGGGTCTGGAGTCGCGCGTTCTGGGGATCGCCGCCGGCGCCCGAGACCGCCGAAGGCGACTCGACGGCCGACGACGACGCGACCCCCGCCGCGACCGGCTCCGTCGCCGTGCGTGCCCGCAGCATCCCCCGGCTCATGGTCACCGCCACGGTCGGCCTCGTCGTCGCGAGTGTCGCACTCACCGTGTTCGCCGGACCGCTCTACGAGTACGGGGCTCGGGCCGCCCTCGTGCTCGGCGAGCTCGGGTACGTCACCGCCGTGCTGCCGGAGGGTGAGGTGACCCTGCCGTGAGCGACACCACCGTGACGCGTCGCGCGCGCAACTGGCGCATCTGGCAGCAGATGCCGCTGCTCGTCGCCCTCGTGCTGCTCTGGATGCTGCTGTGGGGCGAGATCACGTGGCTGAGCGCGATCTCGGGTGCCCTCATCGCCGTGCTCGTCACCCGCATCTTCTACCTGCCGCCGGTCGAGCTCTCGGGGCGCTTCAACCTCTGGTGGGCGTTCGTCCTCGCGCTGCGCTTCGCGGGCGAGGTCGTCGTGTCGTCGGTGACGGTCGGGGCGCTCGCTTTCAAGCCCGGCAAGCTCGCCCCCAACGCGATCATCGAGGTGCAGCTGCGCACCCGCTCCGACTTCATCGTGTCGATCGTCGCGATCATCGTGACCCTGGTGCCGGGAACGCTCGTGCTCGAGATCGACCGGCACCGCGCCATCCTCTTCCTCCACGTGCTCGCCGCCGGCGACGCAGCGGGTGTCGAGAAGGCCCGAGCCCACGCCCTCGCGACCGAGACCGCCGTCGTGCGGGCACTCGGGTCGCGCGCCGACCTGGAGAGGTGCCGATGATCACGAGCGTCCTCTACCTCGCCGCCGGCGTCATCTTCGCCGTCGCCGCCGGGGCCACCCTCGCGCGCGTCGTGCGGGGCCCGACGATCCTCGACCGGATGCTCGCCTCCGATGTGCTGCTCACGATCGTGCTGCTCGTGCTCGGGTTCGAGATGGTGATGAACGACCACACCCGGACGGTGCCCGTGATGATCGTGCTCGCCGGCACGGCCGCCCTCTCGACGGTCGCGGTGGCGCGCTACGTCAGTCAGCAGGACCGGTCGGCCGTCGACGGCGCCCCGCTCACCGGCGGGCCGGGGGAGGAGTCGCGCGATGGGTGACTGGATCGACGTCGTCGCCGCGGTGTTCGTGCTGCTCGGCGCGCTGCTGTCGCTCGTCGCCGGCGTCGGTGTGCTGCGGTTCCCCGACGCCCTCAGCCGGCTGCACGCCGGCACGAAGCCGCAGGTGCTCGGCCTCGTGTTCATCGTGCTCGCGGTCGCGCTCTCGGCCCGCACCTGGTCCGTGCTGCTGCTGCTCATCCCGGTCGTGCTGTTCCAGCTGCTCACCCAGCCGGTCGCCGCGCACATGATCGGGCGCGCGGGCTACCGCACCAAGAACCTCCGCACCGACCTGCTGCTCGTCGACGAGTTGGCCGACGACGTCGAGAAGGCGAGCGAGTCGGACGCGCGCCCGGCAGACTGACGGGGTGAGCATCCCCGCGATTCCCCTCAACACCGGCGCCACCATCCCGCAGCTCGGGCTCGGCACCTGGCCCCTCGACGACGCGCAGGTCGCGGATGCCGTGGTCGCCGCCGCAGAGGTCGGCTACCGGCACCTCGACACGGCGACGCGCTACGGCAACGAGGCGGGGGTCGC
>CAMLMQ010000081.1 GCA_946481135.1 uncultured Microbacteriaceae bacterium | reverse complement strand
TCTCGGTGAACGCGAACCCGCCGCCGATGAGGGCGCCGTAGACGATGCCGTCGACGGGCCCGTCGAAGTACCGGCGCGCGAACAGGTAGATGAGCAGCAGGCCGAGGCCCTTGCCGAACTCCTCGACGAACGGCGCCTGGATCGCGACCTGGAAGAAGATCGTCAGGTTCACGTCGGCGCCGCCGGCGGCGAACAGCGTCGACAGTCCGAAGTCGACGACGAGCGCGATGCCGATCGAGACGCCCGCACCCCAGAGCAGCGCGACGAGCTGCAGCAGCCGCGGCTCGGGCTCCCAGCGGTCGATCCAGCGCACGCCGAGCAGCACGATGCCGAGCGGCACGACGGCGAGGATGGCGCCGAGGAACGTGAGCCCGCCGCCCAGGAAGTAGAGGAAGTAGGCCGCGATCGCGACCACGGAGATGACGACGACGACGATGCCGACGAGCAGCGCCGCCCGAAGCCCCGGACGCCAGCGGGGGTCGACGTCGAAGATGTCCTGCGGGGTCGTCACGGTCGTCGCGCGCACCTCCGCGGGGGCCTCCTGCGGCAGGTGCACGGTCGTCGTCGCCGCCTGGTGGGCGGTCACCGTGGGCGTCGCCTGGGAGGCGCTCGCCTGCGCGGCGGCGAGGTCGCCGGCCGTCGTCGGGGTGTCGGGGGTCTCGGAGGTCGGCTGCGCCATGGCTGACAATCTATCGAGGTTCAGCGTTGCTTCTCGCGCAGGATCGCGAGGGCGCGCGCGACGCGGTCACGCAGCCCCGGAACGCTCGTGCGCGCGGGGATGCGGGCCCGCTCGAGCAGGGCGAGCACCTCCTCGCGCTGCGCATCCAGCACGGCGTCGAGGCGGTCGCGTCGCACCGTCGCCGCACGCAGGGCGACGACGAACGCGACGACGTGCACGCCCACGCCCACCGCGGCCCCCGCGAGCAGTGCCGGGGTGTCGAGCACGGCGAGCACGGCGCACGCGGCGACGAGCAGCAGGCCCAGGATGCGCAGCACGAGCGACGCCCGGGGACGGCGCGCGCGCAGACGGTCGGCGCGCTCCAGTCGGGCGGCGAGGTCACGCAGTTCGTCGGCGTCGACGGTGAGCGTGGAGCGGTCGCGGAGGTCCCGCCGCAGCCGCGCGTAGGTCGGGCGCTCGCGGCGCAGCACCGCGAGCACGCCGACGCAGCCGACCGCGAAGGCGGCGAGGGCGGTGAGCAGCAGCACGGCCGCACCCGGACCCCAGGCCAGACGCGCCGCGCGGTCCACGCCGTAGGCGACCACGACCGCGACGACGGCCGTGAGGGCGATCGTCCAGAACAGCTCCCGGCCGCGACGCCGGGTGAGGGCATCCGGTTCGTCGCTGTCGCGCACGGTCGAGGCGTCGACGAGCGCGGCGACGGCGTCGCTCACCTGCAGCAGCACGGCGGCGAGCCCCGCGACGAGAACGCCGACGAGAACGCTGTCGTTCACGCGCGCGCCGGGTCGAGGCCGGCGAGCAGGGAGAACACGCACACGGCGGACATCATCCCCGCGTAGCCCGCGAGCACGGCACGCGTGGACGGCTTGAACGTCGCCTCGACACGGGCGATCAGGTCGTCGGCCACCCGGCCGGGGTCGGCGCCGACGGCGCGGCCCCACTCCAGCAGCAGCCCCTCGGCCTCGGTGACCTGGGGGTTCTCGGGATCGTCGCCGCCCTCGCGCAACTCGCCCTCGAAGAACGCCGTCGGGTACGGGGCTCCGGCGCCGCGGGACAGGGCGAGCGAGAACAGCGTGACCGCGCGCTCGCCGACGAGCGCCTCCAGTTCGTCCTTGACCTCGAACCAGCGCGTGTACGCCTCGAACACGGTCACATTGGTCAGCAGCGCGCGCTCGAGCGCGCCGAGCGGCCCCGGACGCTCGTCCTGGAACCGGTTCTTCGCCGCGACCGCGTCGGCGCTCAACTCGTCGTCGGACGGCACGGGAAGGAAGCCCATGCCGTCAGCCTAGGGGGCCCACCCCCGGGACGTCAGGCGGCGAGGCGACCCTCGCCGGCGGGCAGCAGCGGCACGTCGTCGAACACTCCGGCACGGATGGCCTGGAACACCTCGACGGCGGCCTGCGCCAGTCGGCCGTGGCTGCCGAGTCCGCGGCGGCGCGCCATCCGGTCGTCGAAGAGGGCGACATCCGCGGGCTCCGTCGGCGCCTCGACCACGCGGGCGCCGAGCGAACGGGCCCACGCCGCGGTCATCTGCGCGACGAGCGGATCGTGCGACTCGACGCGCACCTGCTCGCCGCGGCTGAAGGGCCGCGTGCGCACGAGGCTGCGGGCGATGAGGCCGGCCCCGAGATACGAGACCACCTTCTCATCGCTGACCCAGCCGGGCACGCCGAGCACGTCGTCCTGATCGATGAGGATCAGCGGCTCGAGCTGCTGGCCGGTGTCACGCCACGCGACGCGGTCGCGGGGGGCGAAGCCGTTCGTGTCGGGTCCGACGGCATCCACGACGCCGACGATGAAGCCGCGGCCCCGGCGGGTGGGGCGCAGGCGAAGCCGTCCGATCGTCGGCCGCGGCACGAGGTTCGGACGGGGACGGGACTCGGTCAGGTTGGTAGGCATACATCGACTGCAACGTGCTGGTCGTGTCACCTATTCCCCGCCAACGCCCAGTTCGGCCCCGCGCGAGGAGGGTCAGAAGACCTTGCCGGGGTTGAGGATGCCGAGAGGGTCGAAGACCTGTTTCAGCTGCCGCTGCAGCTCGAAGGAGTCGTCTCCGAGCTCGCCGCGGAGCCAGCGCCGTTTGAGGATGCCGACCCCGTGCTCCCCCGTCAGCGTGCCGCCGAGGCGCAGGCAGTCGAGGAAGAGCTCGTCGGCCGCGGCCCAGACCCGCTCGGGCACCTCGACGTGCCCGTCGACCGTCTCGGCGTCGAAGACGAAATTGGGGTGCAGGTTGCCGTCGCCGGCATGCGCGACCGTGGGGATCTCGAGGTCGTACGCCGCCGAGATGCGCTCGATCGAGGCGAACATCGCGGGCAGGGCGCTGCGCGGCACGGCCACGTCCTCGATGAGCACCGTGCCGCGCGCCGCCTGCGCGGGATGGAACGCGCGCCGCACGTCGAAGAGCCGCTCGCCGTCGGCGGGGTCGGCGGTCGCCTCGACGACGCCGCCGAGCGAGCGGATGACGGCGGCGACGGCCTCGGCCTCCGCCTCCGCGCCGACCCCGTCGGTGCGCACGAGCAGCAGCGCGCCGGTGCCGAGGTCGGCGTCGAGATACGCCGCGATGCTGCGCACGGCGAGCGGGTCGAGCAGCTCCATGATCGCCGGTCGCAGGCCGCGTGCGCTCACGACGCTCGACGCGCGCGCCGCATGCTCGACCGAGTCGAACCGGGCGCTCAGGGTGACGATCGTGCCGGTCGGCAGCGGGCGCAGCCGCAGCGTCGCCTCGACGATGACGCCGAGCGTGCCCTCCGACCCGATGACGAGCGCCGTGAGGTCGTAGCCCGTGACGCCCTTGACGGTGCGGCGACCGAGTTCGAGCAGACGCCCATCGGCGAGCACGACCTTGAGGCCGAGCACCGCGTCACGCGTGACCCCGTACTTCGCGCAGAGCAGCCCTCCCGCGTTGGTCGCGATGTTGCCGCCGACGGTCGAGATCGCCCGGCTGGCCGGGTCGGGCGCCCACCACAGCCCACGCGGGGCGAGGAGCGCGTTGAGGTCGGCGTTGATGATGCCCGGCTCGACGACGGCGAGCTCGTCGTCGAGCGACACCTCCAGCACGCGGGTCATGCTCCGTGTCGAGAGCACGAGCTCGCCCTCCCCCGCGATCGCGCCGCCCGCGAGACCGGTGCCGGCACCCCGCGGCACGACCGGGATGCGGGAGGCGCTCGCGAAGCGCAGCGTCGCCTGCACGTCCGAGACGTCGCGCGCCTCGACGATCGCGAGCGGGGCCGACCGGGCGACGTGCCCGGACTGGTCGGCGCGCGCCGCGGAGAGCGCGTCGGCGTCGGTGCGGACGATGTCGCCGAGTTCGGCGCGCAGGGCCGCGAGCGACACCGTGGGCTGCGGTGCCTCGGTGGTCATCCTCCGAGAGTATCCGGCGGCCCGCGATGTCCGAATCCCGCTGGTCCGCGTCGGCGGCGCGTGCGAGGCTGGCGCCCGTGGACCTCTTCGCGCAACGCTACGCCGCGCTCGCCGCGCGCGACGCGCGGTTCGACGGGCAGTTCATCGCGGGCGTGCGCACGACGGGCATCTACTGCCGGCCGAGCTGTCCGGCGGTCACCCCCAAGCCCGGGAACGTGGCGTTCTACCGCACCGCCGCCGCGGCGCACGAGGCCGGGCTGCGGGCCTGCAAACGGTGTCAGCCGGATGCCGTACCCGGCTCCCCCGACTGGAATCTGCGCGACGACCTCGCCTCCCGGGCGATGCGGCTCGTGCACGACGGCGTCGTCGAGCGCGACGGGGTCGCGGGGCTCGCGGCCCGACTCGGCTACACCCCGCGTCACGTCAGCCGAGTGCTGCGCGACGAGCTCGGCGCGGGCCCGCTCGCCCTCGCCCGCGCGCACCGCGCACAGACCGCCCGCTCGCTGCTCGGCGCGACCGACCTGCCGATCGCCGACATCGCGTTCGCGGCCGGGTTCGGGTCGCTGCGTCAGTTCAACGACACGATCGCCGCCGTCTACCGCGCCACCCCAAGCGAACTGCGCGCCCTCGCCCGCCGCGGGGCGCCGCTGCCCGCCGAGGGCGGCGCGATCACGCTCCGGCTGCCGGCGCGCGCGCCGTTCGACGCGGCCGGGCTCTTCCGCTTCCTCGCCGACCACGCCATCCCGGGGTTCGAGGAGGGCGACGACACCCGGTTCGCGCGCCCGGTGCGACTGCCCGGCGGCCCGGCGACGCTCGAGGTCACCCCGTCCCCCGGCGGCGTGCTTCTCACGGCCCGCCTCGCGGCGCTCGCCGACCTGCCCGCGCTCACCGCGCGCGTGCGCCGCATGCTCGACCTCGACGCCGACTCCGTCGCGATCGACGCCCACCTCGGCCGCGACCCCGATCTCGCGCCGCTCGTGCGGGCGGTGCCCGGCATCCGCATCGCCGGCAGCGCCGACCCCGAGGAAGCGCTGTTCCGCACCCTCGTCGGGCAGCAGATCTCCGTCGCCGCCGCGCGCACGGTGCTCGGGCGCATCGTCGCGCACTTCGGCGGGTTCCCGACCGCCGCCCAGCTCGCCGAGCGCGGCGGGGAGGTGCTGCGCGGACCCGCGGCGCGCGTCGCCGCCATCCGCACCGTCGCCGGCGTCGTCGCGGCCGGCGACCTGCCGCTGCACCCCGCGACCCCCGTCGCCGAGCTGCGCGCCCGCCTGCTCGCACTTCCCGGCGTCGGCCCGTGGACGAGCGAGTACCTCGCCATGAGGGCACTCGGGCATCCCGACGCATTCCCCGCGACCGACCTCGTGCTCGTGCAGTCGGCCCGCGCGCTCGGGATCGCGCCGTCGCCCCGCCCCGGGTGGGCACCGTGGCGCTCCTATGCCGCGCTGCACCTCTGGCGGGCGCGACCCGTCGGGTCCCGAGTAGTCTGACCCGCGATGTCCGTCACGGTCGTGATCCCCGCCCGCAACGACGCCGAGATGCTCGAGCGCTGCCTCGCGTCGCTCGCGGCGCAGACCCACGCGCCCGACGAGGTCGTCGTCGTCGACAACGGATCGACGGACGCCACCCGTGCCGTCGCCGAGGCGGCCGGCGCCCGCGTCGTGTTCGAGCCGATCGCCGGCATCCCGCGCGCCTCCGCCGCGGGGTTCGACGCCGCGCGTGGCGACCTGCTGCTGCGCATCGACGCCGACACCGTGTGCCCGCCCGGCTGGCTCGCCGACGCCGTCGCCGCGTTCCGCGACGACCCCGACCTCGCCCTGCTGTCGGGTTCGGCCGAGTTCTACGACGCCGGACCGATCGCGAACCGACTCGCCCGCTCGTGGTGGGTCGGCGGTCTCTACTGGTCGATGACCCTGTACCTCGGCCACCCCCCGATCTTCGGCTCCAACTTCGCGATGCGGCGCCGCGTGTGGGCGGAGATCGGCCGCGAGGTGCATCGCGAGCGCACCGACATCCATGACGACCTCGACCTGAGCCTCCACATCCGCCCGTGGATGCCGGTGCGCTACGACCGCACGTGGATCGTCGGCATCTCGGCACGGCCGTTCGCGACCTGGTCGGGGTTCATCCGGCGACTGTCGTGGATCGTCCCGACCCTCGCGGCGCACTGGCCGGACGACTCGCCCTGGGCGCGGCGCGCCGCGCGGCGCCGGTGGATCGAGGGGAACGAGGCGGAGCGCGAGGCGCTCGCGTAGCCGAACGCCTCGCGGTCGACCAGCGGTGCGGTCACCCGTCGGTGCGCTCGCCCGTCGATGCTTCGGCGAACAGCGCGAGCATGTCGCGCGACAACTGGTTCGGCGCCGTCTCGCACGGGCTGTGACCCGTCGGGTACACGGCGAGACGCGCCCCGATCCGGGCCGCGAACTCGGCGTGGAGCGCCGTCGGCCACAGGTCGTGCGACCCGACGGCGACGAGCTTGGGCACCGCGGCCGCGGCCACCTGATCGCGCAGATCGGGGGTGCGCTTCATGAGTCCGATGATGTCGACGTGCGCCCGTGCGCTCGTGAACGCGAAGCGGTGCCGCACGAACTCCAGGCGTCGCGGGGGCACGTGGTTCTTGTTCGTGACGATCCCCCACCGCATGAGGGAGGCGCCGACCCCGGCGGTCGTGACGACGCTGAGCGGACCGAGTCCGCGCACCCGCCGGAACGCGTTGCCGGGCTCGGGCGGCGTCGCGAGCAGGGTGAGGCTGCGCACGAGGTCGGGGCGGCGCACGAGCACGAGCTGCGCGATCGTGCCGGCGAACGAATAGCCGAGGAGGTGCGCGGGGGCGGCGCCGTCGTCGAGGAACGCGACCAGATCGTCGACGAAGAGGTCGAAGTCGTAACGGCGCCCGTCCGGCGGGCCGGCGAGCGCCGACTCGTACTGCCCCGCGAGGTCGAACGCCTCGACGCGGAATCCGGCGTCGGCGAGCACCGGCAGCATGAGGGCGAAGTCCTCCTTCGACCCCGTCACCCCGGGCACGAGCACGACCCGCGGCGCGCCGGGGTCGCCGAGCGCGACGACCGCGAGCTCGCCGCTCGGCGCCGCGAACCGGGATGCCGTCGCACCCGCGGGCAGGACCGACCAGTCGCGGTCGCCCAGGAGGCGGTCGAGGCGCTCGGCCTCGTCGGCGGGCTCGCCCGTGACCTCCTGCTGATGGTCGAACACCCCGCCAGGATACTGACGGGGTGGACGTCCGGCGCGCAGCCGGACCGGGCGCGGCCGGGGGGTGGGGGCCGGCCGGTGGGGGCGGGGGCGGCGCTGGGGGGCCGCCACCGCCTGTCTGGATTCGTGTGGGGATGTCGCCCCGACGCGTCAGCGTCCGGTGGCGTCCGGCGCCCGGTCGACGTCGCCGCGCCAGGCGCCGGACTCGGCGCCGCGCGACTCGATCAACTCCTTGAAGCGCGCGAGGTCGCGCCCGACCTGGAGGTCGTCGATCTGGAGGGCCGCGCCGGCGGTCTCGACGAAGCCCTCGGGCTCCCAGTCGAGTTGCAGCGTGATACGGGTCTTCGCGTCATCCAGACGGTGGAAGGTGACCACCCCGGCGTGCTTCGGGCCGTCGATCGACTGCCACGCGATGCGCTCGTCGGGGTGCTGCTCGGTGATCTCCGCGTCGAACTCGCGCTCGACGCCGCCGACGCTCACCGTCCAGTGCAGGTGGGTGGCGTCCTGCTGCACGATCGAGTCGACACCGCCCATGAACTGGGGGAACTCCTCGAACTGCGTCCACTGGTTGTAGACGGTGCTCACGGGCACGTCGACGTCGATGCTCTGCTCGATGCTGCTCATTGCTCTTCCTCCTGAGTGTCCGTGCCGTCCGCCGGGATCTCGGTGTTGCCCGGATCCGGGGTCGGCACGTCGTCGGGTGCGATGTTGTCGGCGGTCATGTCGGTCGGACCGCCCTGACCCTCGTCGTGTCCCATGGGTCCACTCCACGCGACGCCTAGCCGCCGCGGCAGCGGGTTGACAATCCCCCGTGGTGGTGTAGACGCGCCCCTACGATCGGGGCATGGAACGGACGGGCCCGACGGCGGACATCACCGAGACCGGTGAGACCGAGGACGAGCGGCTCCGCCGCAACTGGGACGAGATCCTCCAGGAGTTGCGCGTCATCCAGACCGGCACTCAGATCCTGCTCGGCTTCCTGCTCACGATCCCGTTCCAGCAGGGCTTCTCCGACGTCGACGGACCCCAGATCACGGTGTACCTCGGTCTCGTCGTCGCCGCCGCCACCGCGACGATCCTCGCGCTCACCCCCGTCGCCCTGCATCGGGCGCTGTTCCGGCGCGACGCCAAGCCGCAGCTGGTGTTCACCGCGAACGTGCTCATGCGGCTCGCCCTCGCCGCGATCGCCCTCACGCTGAGCGGCACGGTGTTCCTCATCTTCGCCGTCGTCATCAGCCAGACCGCGGGACTCGTCGCCGGCGGTGCGACCCTCGTCGTGACCGTCGGCATGTGGGCCGTCCTCCCCCCGGCGCTGCGGGGGCGACGGGCGTGAGCGCACCGTGGCGCCTCGCCGTGCGCCGCGCGCTGCACGGCTTCATGCGCCATCGGGGCATCGACTCCGCGGCCGCGCTCACGTTCTTCGCCTTCCTCGCGTCGTTCCCGCTCGCGCTCGGCGTGGTGTCGGTGTTCGCGATCTTCGACGACCGCGACCGGGCCGTCGAAGATCTCGTCGCCGTGCTCGACATCGTGCTGCCCGACCAGGCGGCGCAAGATCTCGAAGGAGTGCTGCGCGAACTGCTGAGCCTCGACAACCCCTACCTCGCGCTCGCCTTCTCGCTCGCGATCGGGCTGTGGACCCTCTCGGGTTACGCGACGGCCTTCGGACGCGCGATGAACACCGTGTACGAAGTCGAGGAGGGACGCCCGATCTGGGCGTTCCGCGGTCGGATGCTCGGAGTCGGCGCGCTCGTCGGGGCGGTCGGGGCCGCCGCGGTCACCCTCGTGTTCGCCCCGCGCGAGCCGCTGCTGTGGGACATCGCGCGCTGGGCGCTCATCGTCGTCGCCGCCTTCCTCGCGGTCGCGCTGCTCTACGCCTTCACCCCCAACGTGCGCCGCCCGCACCGCCGCTGGGTGACCGTCGGCTCACTCGTCGCGATCGGCATCTGGGTGATCGCGAGCGGCGGGGTCGCCGTCTACGCGACGGTCGTCGACCACGGCGCGGTGTACGGCTCGCTCGGCGGCGCGATCGTCGCCCTGCTCTGGATGTACGCGACCCAGGCCGCTCTCGTGGCCGGGGCGGAGCTCGACGCCGAGTTCACCCGTCTCAAGCAGCTCGCAGAAGGGACGGATGCCGCCGAGCGCGTACGCCTGCCCACACGCGACGCGCGCCGCATCCGCGTGCTGGAGCGCCAGCGGATCGCCGACGTCGCCGACGCGAAGAAGCTGCAGGAGCGGTGGGAGCGCGAACGTTCCGACGACGGCCCGCGGGCGGGCTAAGGCTGCGCGGAGATCGGCGTCGTGATCGACGGCTCGTCGCCGAGCATGAGCCCGCCGTTCGAGTTGGCGCCCATCGTCATCGCCTCGAGCCACTCGCGGCGCAGCTCGATCGGCTTGCTGCCGTAGTACTTGAAGAACAGGGGCACGTTGGGGCCGATCCACGCGGCGCTGCGGCCGTCGCCGACCGCCGGATCGTCGCGCCACTGCAGGAAGAACCCCTCGCCGCGGCGCAACTTCGTCGCCACGACCGCCTGCAGATGGGCCATGGCACGGTCGTCGAGCTCGATCTCGGTCTTCATGTTCCCGTAGAGGATCTTGCCCACGTCTCGCCTCCCAGCGTCCGTCCCATTATCGCGTGCCGAGCCGTAGCGCCATCCGCAACCTCGGGCAACCCCCTGACCGTGTCGCGGATCGCCACGTAGACCGGGAACATGACGACGCACGACCGCAACCCCGTGACCCGCTACCCGAGCGACGATTTCCCCCGCCAGGAGCAGGATCAGCCGGGCCTCACCGGCGCGACCGAGCCGCGGCCCGACCACGGTGAGGAGACCTACGTCGGCTCCGGCAAGCTCACGGGGATGCGCGCGCTCATCACGGGCGGCGACTCCGGCATCGGTCGCGCGGTCGCGATCGCGTTCGCGCGGGAGGGCGCCGACGTCGCCATCTCTTACCTGCCCGAAGAGGAGGACGACGCCGCCGACACCGCGCAGTGGGTCGAGAAGGAGGGACGCACGTGCCTGCGCCTCCCCGGCGACGTCCGCAACGAGGAGCAGTCGACCGAGCTCGTGCGCCGGGTCGTCGACGAACTCGGCGGGCTCGACATCCTCGTGCTCAACGCGGCCTACCAGGAGAACCGCGAGGGCCTGGAGAACACTCCGACGGCGGAGATCGAGCGGGTGTTCGAGACGAACCTCTACGCACCGCTGTGGACCGCGCGCGCGGCGATCCCGCACCTGAAGCCGGGCTCGTCGATCATCACGACCTCGAGCATCCAGGCGTTCAATCCGTCGCCGCAGCTGTTCGACTACGCGATGACGAAGGCGGCGCAGGTGGCGTTCACGAAGGCGATGGCGCAGCAGCTCGGCGAGCGCGGCATCCGCGTCAACGCGGTCGCGCCCGGACCGATCTGGACGCCCCTCATCCCGGCCACGTCGTGGCCCGACAAGGTCGAGACGTTCGGGCAGGACACGCCGCTCGGCCGTGCCGGTCAGCCGGCCGAACTCGCGCACGCGTACGTCTTCCTCGCGTCCCCGGAGAACTCCTACGTCTCCGGGGCGATCGTGCCCGTGACGGGCGGAAAGGGGCTGTAGGGATGCCGGGAGGACGCGGGTCGAACTCGCTCAAGGATCCGGAGCTGTACGAGGAGTTGCGCGACGACGGCGCTTCGAAGGAGAAGGCGGCGCGCATCTCGAACGCCGCCGCCGCACGCGGTCGCTCGTCGGTCGGCCGCAAAGGCGGCGAGTCGGGCGACTACGAGGATTGGACCGTCTCCGACCTCCGCGGACGTGCGAAGGAACTCGGCCTCACGGGCTACTCCGACAAGCGCAAGTCCGACCTCATCTCGATGCTGCGCAACCACTGACCGCCGCAGATTGGCGCCATAGAGGGGTCTATGGCGCGACGGAGGGTCGCGCGCGGGGCTCCGAACGGCCAGAGAGGGGTCTGTGACGAGGTGGGGTTCGGCGGAGTAGCGTCATCCCATGTCGTTCATCACGCGTGGGTTCGCCGGCGCGGGGCGCGAGCGCGACCCCCGCCTCCCCCCGGGTCAGTCGCTCGTGGCCGACTGGCCGGTGCTCTCGGCCGGGCCGACGCCCGACATCGACACCGCCGACTGGTCGTTCAGCATCCGCACCGAGACGGGCGAGGTGCACCAGTGGACCTGGGACGAACTGCTCGCCCTCGGCGTCGAGGATGTGACCGTCGACATCCACTGCGTCACCCACTGGACGAAGCTCGACATGCCCTGGCGCGGGGTGAGCCTCGACAGACTGTTCGAGAACGTCGAGTCGAGCGCCGACTACGTGATGGCGCACAGCTACGGCGGCTACACGACGAACCTGCCGCTCGACGAGATCCTCGACGGGCAGGCCTGGATCGCGACCGAAGCCGACGGCGCACCGCTCGACCCCGAGCACGGCGGCCCCGCCCGGCTGCTCGTGCCCGCGCTGTACTTCTGGAAGAGCGCCAAGTGGGTGCGCGGCCTGGTCATGATGGATGACGACGAGCCCGGCTTCTGG
>CAMLMQ010000080.1 GCA_946481135.1 uncultured Microbacteriaceae bacterium | reverse complement strand
CGACGCCGTCGAGGTGCGCTCGTCGTCGGAGTCGTAGTCGTCGGTCGCGGTCTGCAGCGCGCGGTGCGCGGCGCGCGTCGGGCCGGTGTCGACGTAGGTGTCGGCGTGGGTGGACTGCTCTTCCGCGGCTCCGGCGGTCGCGGCCTGCACGATGACGTCGTGCTCGGCGGTGCTGATGCCGTACTGCCGCTCCAGTTCGCGGGCTTCGGCGATGCGGGCGAGGGTCTCGGCCGTGTGCACCGACCCCGTGGACGTCGTGACGGTCTCGGCGCGCTGGCTGTAGGCATCCAGGTAGCCGTGGCCCTGCTGGTTCTGCGCGGCGGCCTGCTGGCCGGTGTGCTGGCCGGTCTGCTCGGCGACGGGCTGCGGACGCGGCGGCGCGGTGGGTTTGAGGGTCGTGTGCTCGGTCCACGCGAGACCGTTCCACCAGCGCACGTGGGCGCTCGAGGCGGGGTCTTCGTACCAGCCCGCGGGAACGATGCGGGTCGCCTGGTCGGTCAAAGCCGTACTCCTTCGGGGCGGGTCGTCGGCATGGACGAGGGCGAAGGCGATGCAGGTGCTGGTGGTGCAGGGGGGTGCGGCCAGTCTAGGGATACTGCCCGGTGAGTCCTACCACCCCGTTCGGGTGTGTCCCAGCGAACCGTCAGGAACGGGCCGCACGCACCGGGTCGCGTCAGGATCCGACGGTGAAGACGCCCCAGTCGTCGACGCGCCAGTCGATCCAGCCGTTGGAGCGCTGCAGGCTCACGAGCACGTCGAAGCTGCGGCCGTCGTCGGCGGTCGCGACGCAGCGGAACGACTGCTGCACGAGCAGTGGCGGCGTCTCGGGGCAGTCGATCGTGAGGTCGGCGCCGAGCGAGCGGGCGTCGTCGGCGACGGAGCGCTCCGCCTCGGCCGAGAAGGATGCGGGCGCGAGTTCCATCGCGAGGCCCGGCACGGCGACGATCGCGCCGGCCATGAAGAGGGCGAGCACGAGGTAGGTGAGCACCGGTCCGAAGCCGGTGCCGGCTTCGCGCACGGTCGCGACGAGTCGGGCGACGAGGTAGACGGGCGCGCCGAGGGCGGCCCACGCCCAGTGGGCCGGACGGTGAAGTCCGTCGCGCCGCAGTACGCGGTAGTCGAGCACCGCGAGCACGAGGCCGGCGACCCACGGCACCCCGACGACGAGCGCGAGGGTCACGGGTGCGAAGTCGGCGGTCGCGCCGCTCAGCAGCACGAGCATGCCGACGAGCAGCATGTAGACGGGGATGAGCGTGAGGATCCACGCCGGCACGGTGCTCGTCGACGGCGCGTGGGCGAGGGCGCTGCGCCGGGCCGCGTAGGCGGGTGCCGGTTCGGGCTCCTCGGCCGATTCCGGCACGAACGAGGCCGCCGACGAACTCGCGTGGGCGAACGCGGACCGCGGGTTGGCGGGTTCGCCGAGCAGGTCTTCGTGCCGCTCGTCGAGGTCGAACCGGGCGGACCGCGGGGCGTCGTCGAGACGGGCGGCGTCGGCGTAGCGCACCGGGGCCTGGTCGGCATCCGTCGGGACGCCGCCTTCGATCGCGATGCGCGGCTCCGCGTAGGCGGCACCGTCGCCGGCGAGGGCGGCCGCACCGTCCGTCGCGAGGCGCAGTTGCTCGCGCAGGGCGCGGCGGCTCGGCAGGGCACCCGTCGTGGGTTCGGGCTCGACGAGGTCGACCGGGTAGGACGTGTCGTCGAGGTCGGCGAGGTCGTCGGCGAACGGGAGGTCGTCGGCGAAGGCGAGGCGGGGCGCGGTCTGGGCCTGCGCCTGAGCGCGCATCGGCTCGGGCTGGCTCACGGTGGGCTGGCGCGCGTCGGACGTGTGCTCGGTCCACGCGTGGTTGTCCCACCAGCGCAGCTGCGGGAGGCCGAGCGGGTCGGGATACCAGCCGGCGGGTACGCGGACGTCGTCGTCTGCCACGAACGCACGCTCCTTATGCCCGCCACCCGGAACCGGTCCGGTATTCCCAGAGGATTCTAAGCCGCGACGGCCGTTTCGGATACCTGGTGGGTCTACCCCGTGCTGGGGGCATCCCGCGGCGGCCCGGCTGCGAGACAGGCCCGACTCCGAGACAGGCCCGGCTCCGGGACAGGGCAGACTCGACGCATGACCACCCCCCTCGTCGCGGCCCTGCCGTCGCCGTGGGACCCGGATGCCTTCGTCGCGGCGTTCGAGGGGTGGGCCACGTCCCGGGGGCTGCGGCTCTACCCGGCGCAGGAGGAGGCGCTGCTCGAGCTCGTGCTCGACCGGCACCTCGTGCTCTCCACGCCGACGGGCACCGGCAAGTCGCTCGTCGCGGTCGCCGCCCACGCCGCGGCGCTCGCGCAGGGGCGTCGCTCGTTCTACACGGCCCCGCTCAAGGCGCTCGTCAGCGAGAAGTTCTTCGCCCTCGTCGAGGTGTTCGGCCCCGAGAACGTCGGCATGGTCACGGGCGACTCGAGCGTGAACCCCGACGCGCCGATCATCTGCTGCACCGCCGAGATCCTCGCGAACCTCGCGCTGCGGCACGGTGCCGACGCGGGCTCGAGCGACGCGGGCGGCGCGGTCGTGATCGCCGACGAGTTCCACTTCTACGCCGACCCGCAGCGCGGCTGGGCGTGGCAGGTGCCGCTGCTCGTGCTCACCCGCGCGCGATTCGTGCTCATGTCGGCGACGCTCGGCGATCTCACCGAGCTGTCGGCCGACCTGGAACGCCGCACGGGACGCGAGGTCGGGCACGTCACGGGCGTCGAACGCCCCGTCCCGCTGCACTACCGCTACGTCACGACGCCCGTGCACGAGACGGTCGAGTCGCTCCTGGAGGAGCGTCTCGCCCCGGTCTACATCGTGCACTTCGCCCAGGCGGCCGCGGTGGAGCGTGCGCAGGCGCTCCTCTCGGCGCGGGTCGCGAGCCGTGAGCACCGCGACCGCATCGCGGAGGAGATCGGCGGCTTCCGGTTCTCACCGGGCTTCGGCGCGACGCTCAACAAACTTGTGCGGGCGGGCATCGGCGTGCATCACGCCGGGATGCTGCCGAAGTACCGGCGTCTCGTCGAGCAGCTCGCGCAGGCCGGCCTGCTGCGGGTGATCTGCGGCACCGACACCCTCGGCGTGGGCATCAACGTGCCCATCCGCACGGTGCTGCTCACGGCGCTGACGAAGTTCGACGGGCAGAGGATGCGGCAGCTCTCCGCCCGTGAGTTCCATCAGATCGCCGGCCGGGCCGGTCGGGCGGGGTTCGACACGGCCGGCGAGGTCGTCGCCGAGGCGCCCGAGCACGAGATCGAGAACGCGATCGCGGCGGCGAAGGCCGAGGCGCGCGGCAAGAAGCAGGGCCCGAAGAAGCGCGCCCCCGAGGGGTTCGTCTCGTGGGGGCCGGCGTCGTTCGAGCGGCTCATCGCCGCGGAACCCGAGACCCTCACCTCGTCGATGCAGATCACGGCGGCGATGATCATCAACGTCGTCGGCCGCGAGGGCGGCGACCCCTTCGAGGATGTGCGCGCTCTCGTCTTCGACAACCACGAGCCGCCCGCGCGGCAGCGTGAGCTCGCGCGTCGCGCGCTCGGCATCTTCCGCACCCTGAAGGCGGCGGATGTCATCGAGGTCGTCGACACCCCCGACGGGCGGCGGGTGCCGCGGCTCACGGTCGACCTGCAGCCGAACTTCGCGCTCAACCAGCCGCTCTCGCCGTTCGCGCTCGCCGCGTTCGAGCTTCTCGACCCCGAGCAGCCCACGTACGCGCTCGACATGCTCAGCATCCTCGAGGCCACGCTCGACGACCCGCGCCCCGTGCTGTCGCAGCAGCAGTTCAAGGCCCGGGGTGAGGCGATCGCGGCGATGAAGGCCGACGGCATCGAGTACGACGAGCGCATGGAGCTGCTCGAGGAGGTCACGCATCCGCGCCCCCTCGCCGACCTGCTCGAGCAGGCCTTCGAGACCTTCGCGACGTCGCAGCCGTGGGTGCGGGACTTCGAGCTGTCGCCGAAGTCGGTCGTGCGCGACCTGTGGGAGCGCGCGATGACGTTCGCCGACTACGTCGCGTTCTACCAGCTCGGACGCAGCGAGGGCCTCGTGCTGCGCTACCTCTCCGACGCCTACCGCGCCGCGCGGCAGACGATCCCCGACGAGTTGAAGACCGAGGAGCTGCACGACCTCATCGAGTGGCTCGGCGAGCTCGTGCGTCAGGTGGATTCGAGCCTGCTCGACGAGTGGGCGGCGCTGCAGAACCCGGTCGACGCCGTCGACGCCCCGGTCACCCCGCCGCCGCCGACGAGCGTCGTCACGAACCGCCGCGCGTTCCTCGTGCTCGTGCGGAACGCGCTGTGGCGGCGCGTGCAGCTCGCCGCCCTGCAACGCGACGAGGAGCTGCTCGCCCTCGACCCCGGGGTGCCGTGGATGGCGGCCCTCGACGACTACTACGCCGAGCACGACGAGATCGGCACCGGCCCGGATGCGCGCTCCGCGGCCCGGCTCGTCATCGACGAGCAGCCCGACCGCTGGGTGGTGCGCCAGATCCTCGACGACCCGGCCGGGCATCACGACTGGGCGATCACCGCGGAGGTCGACCTCGAGGAGTCGGCCGATGCCGGCGTCGCGGTCATCCGCGTGCTGAGCGTCGGCCGGATGGACTGACGGCGGTCGGCGCGACGACGCGCGCCCGGCGGGCACCCGCCGCGTGGCGACCGCGGCGCGCGACCGCTCCCGACCGGCGCGGGGCCCGGTCGACGGCGTGATCGCACCCGTCGCCGGCGCAGTGCGACCCGGCCGTGAGGGGCGGCATCAGAGGTCCTCGTCGTCGTAGGCGGGCCGGGCGCGGTGGGCACGCGCGACGTCGCGGTCGGCGTCGGGATGCGGCGCGCGCGCATCGCGGATCGCCTCGATGAGCCACGTCATCGCGGGGATCACGCTGACGAGTGCGGCGAGGCCGCCGAGCGCCGCGAACGTGATCGAGATGATCGGGATGCCGGCGTTGCACGGGGCGCTCGCACAGCCGTCGGCGATCGTCACGTCGACGACCGCGAAGCTGACCGCAGCGACGAGGATCGCGACCAGGGCGACTCCGCCGAGCACGCGCGTCGATTGCATCCGATCCCCTCATCACCGGCGATCCCCCGACCGCGTAGCCCGAGGCTAGGCCCGCCCGCCGACGTCGTACATTCCCCGATTCGGGGGCTCCCCTTTCGAGTCGCACCCCTCCGCGGCGCAGACGGCGTCGCCGCCGGAGCGCCCGGCATGAACGGAAGATGAACGGAAGGTGACCGCGCGGCGCCGACGTGTGTGAGACTGGCCCGCGGTGGACCTCACGCTCCTGGTCGTGCTCGTCATCGGGCTCGCCCTCCTCTTCGATTTCACGAACGGCTTCCACGACACGGCCAACGCGATGGCGACGCCCATCGCGACCGGGGCGCTGACGCCGCGCGTCGCCGTCGGCCTCGCCGCGGTGCTCAACCTCGTCGGCGCGTACCTCAGCACCGAGGTGGCGCGCACGATCTCGGGGGGACTCATCCGCGAGAGCGACGGCGACGGCGGCGGTGGCGTGCTCATCACGCCGACACTCATCCTCGCGGGGCTCATCGGCGCGATCGTCTGGAATCTGCTCACGTGGCTGCTCGGTCTGCCGTCGTCGTCGAGCCATGCGCTCTTCGGCGGCCTCATCGGCGCGGCCGTCGTCGGCGCGGGGTTCGCCGCGATCGACGGCTCGGTGCTCGTCTCGAAGGTGCTCATCCCCGCGGTGCTCGCCCCGGTCACGGCGATGACGATCGCGTTCCTCGCCACGAAGCTCGCCTACGCCCTCGTACGCAAGCGCGAGCGCGACGGCTTCAAACGTGGGCAGATCTTCACCTCGAGCCTCGTGTCGCTCGCCCACGGCACCAACGACGCGCAGAAGACGATGGGGGTCATCACGCTGACGCTCATCGCGGCCGGTGTCCTCGACGTCGGCGCGCATCCGCCGTTCTGGGTGATCACCGCGTGCGCGGTCGCGATCGCCGCCGGCACCTACGCGGGCGGGTGGCGCATCATCAAGACGCTCGGCAAAGACCTCACGAGCGACATCGAACCCGCGCAGGGCTTCTCGGCCGAGGCGTCGACGACCGCGACGATCCTCAGCTCGAGCGCTCTCGGCTTCGCCCTGTCGACGACGCAGGTCGCGTCGGGGTCGGTGATCGGCACGGGGCTCGGACGCAAGGGGGCGAAGGTGCGCTGGGGCACCGCCGGCAAGATCGGCATCGGGTGGCTCATCACGATCCCCGCCTCCGGCACGCTCGCGGCGCTCGCCGCCCTGCTCGCCGGGGTGGGGGAGTGGGGGGTGTGGCTGGATGTCGTGCTCGCGACGGCCGCCATCCTCGGCATCTACCTGTGGTCGCGCCGCACGCGCGTGACCCACCGCACGTTCCACCAGCCGCAGCCCGGGCAGTTCGTCAAGCCGAAGCGCAAGAAGTCGGCGGCCCCGCCGTCCGGGGGTGCCGCGTGACGATCAACTGGCTCGCCTTCGTCACCGTCGTCGTCGCCTCGCTCGTGTCGGCGTGCGGCGTCGTGCTGCTGTTCTCGCTCGCGCTGCGGCTCGGCGACGGCGAGGCCGCGTGGCGCCGACCCGTGTCGGTGGCGCTGTACGCGGTGTGCGTGCTCATCGTGCTGCTCGGCATCTACGTGATCGTCCCCGCCTTCCGCTGACGTCATCCGCCCGCGCCCACGTAGGCTTCAGGGCATGCAGGGCACCACCGGACCCGAGCAGGCGTCGAGCATCCTCACCGGCGAGGGCCCGACCCGTCTCGAAAGCGACTCGCTGGGGTCGCTGCCGATCCCCGCCGACGTCTACTGGGGCATCCACACGGCGCGTGCCCTCGTCAACTTCCCGATCTCGCGGCGGGCCATCTCGAACTACCCCGACCTCGTGCGCGCACTCGCCCGCGTGAAGCAGGCGTCGGCGCGCGCGAACAAGCAGATCGGCGTGCTCGAGCCCGCGAAGGCCGACCTCATCGACACCGTGTGCGAGCGCATCGTCGCGGGGGAGTTCCACGACCAGTTCGTCGTCGGCGTCATCCAGGGCGGCGCGGGCACGAGCACCAACATGAACACCAACGAGGTGATCGCGAACGTCGGGCTGGAGCTGCTCGGCAAGCCGCGCGGCTCCTACGCCGACCTGCATCCGATCGACGACGTCAACCGGTCACAGTCGACGAACGACGTCTACCCGACGGCGATCAAGCTGGCGATGGTGTTCGGCATCCAGCGGCTGCTCGCCGAGCACCGGCTGCTGACGGAGTCGTTCGCGGCGAAGGGCCGCGAGTTCGCCGACGTGCTGAAGATCGGCCGCACCCAGCTGCAGGACGCCGTGCCGATGACCCTCGGGCAGGAGTTCTCGGGCTTCGCCACGACCCTCACCGAGGACTACGACCGGCTGTCCGAGGTCGTGCCGTGGCTCAACGAGATCAACATGGGCGCGACCGCGATCGGCACGGGCATCACGGCCGATCCGCGCTACGCCGAAGCCGTGCGTCGTCACCTCGAGGAGGTCACCGGCATCCCGCAGGAGACCGCCGCCGACCTCATCGAGGCGACCTCCGACGCGGGCATCTTCATGACCGTGTCGGGCACGCTCAAGCGCGCCGCGGTGAAGCTCTCGAAGATCTGCAACGACCTGCGGCTGCTGTCGTCGGGTCCGCAGGCGGGGCTCGGCGAGATCTTCCTGCCCGCCCGTCAGGCCGGGTCGTCGATCATGCCGGGCAAGGTGAATCCGGTCATCCCCGAGGTGGTCAACCAGGTCGCGTTCGCCGTGATCGGCGCGGATGCCACCGTCACCGCGGCGGCGGAGGGCGGCCAGCTGCAGCTCAACGCGTTCGAACCGGTGATCGCCCACAGCATCCTGCAGTCGCTCGCGTGGATGACGAAGGCGTGCTGGACCCTGCGCGTCAACTGCGTCGACGGCATCGAAGCCAACCACGACCGGCTGCGCGAGCAGGTGGGCACGAGCGTCGGCGTCGTGACGGCGCTGACGCCGTACATCGGCTACACCGCCGCGGCGACGCTCGCCCACACGGCGCTCACGACGAACGCCTCGATCGCGGAGCTCGTGCTCGAGCAGGGGCTTCTCACGCCCGAGCAGATCCGGCGGGTGCTGTCCCCCGAGCGCCTGTCGGGACTCGTGCCGGCGACCGGGGTCATCACGCTGCCGAGCGAGGGCGTCTCGCGCGAGGATCCGCTCGCGTGAGCGCTCCCGAGAACGTCGCGACCCCGCCCGCAACCCCGCCCGGTACGTCGCGTGGTCCCGGCTGGTTGCGCCTGCTGCCGGCGATCGGCGTCGCCCTGTCGGCGTTCGTGCTGTTCGGGCTCTACTACCACCCGGTCGGCGTGCCGCTGCTGCTCGTCTCGCTCGTCGCCGCGGTGATCATCGACCGTGAGCTCGCGCGCGACCTGCTGCTCATCGGCATCGGCATCGGCGTCGTCGCGACGACGAGCGTGAAGGCGGATGTCTCGTGGCCGAGCTTCGTGCGCATCGGGATCGTGCTCACCCTCGCGGTCGCGCTGCCGTTCCTCATCGACCGGTTCGTGTACCGGCGTCGGGTGATCGGGTTCCCGTGGCGGTCGCGCGAGAAGAAGACGCCCCTCGAGCTCGGCTACCTCGTGGCGGTGCCGCTGCTGGGCTACCTCATCCTGCCGTTCTACTTCATCCGCTCCGGCACGTATCTCAACTGGCCGCCGTTGGAGGACTCGGGCGAGCTCATCCGCTTCTTCATCGGCGTCAACGCGGTCGGCACGTGGGACGAGCTGTTCTTCATCTGCACCGTGCTCGTGCTGCTGCGTCGGCACTTCCCGTTCTGGGTCGCGAACGTGCTCACGGCGGTCATCTTCGTCTCGTTCCTGTGGGAGCTCGGCTACCAGTCGTGGGGGCCGCTGCTCACGATCCCGTTCGCGCTGCTGCAGGGCTACCTGTTCAACAAGACCCGCTCCCTCGGCTACGTGCTCGCAGTGCATCTGCTGTTCGACGCGCTCGTGTTCCTCGCGATCGTGCACGCCCGCGACCCCGGCGGCCTGCCGATCTTCTTCCTGTACTGACCGCGTGTCCGGTGCCCTGCGCGGCCGGTGCCCTGCGCGGCTCGTCCCGATCGCGGCGATCCGTCACAAATGTGACGGATCGGTCGCCGATCCGCGCGAAAAGTGACGGATTAGTCGGATGCCGGGTCGGGTCGGATGCCGGGGCGGGGCGGGGCGGGGCGGCCGGTGCCGGGTCGGCCGGCGTGGCTCAGTCGTTCCAGGTGACGTCGTCGGGCGACTTGTCGGGGCGCCAGCCGCGCCAGACGGGGGCGCGGAGGCGTCCGTCGGTCGTGCGCTCGGCGAACCCGACCTCGCCGACGAGACGCGGCGTCACCCAGTGGGCCTCGCGCGCATCCGCCGGGGGCACCCCGATGAGCGGCGAGGTCTGCCGAGCCAGTCGGTCGAGTTTCGCGCGGGTCGCCGTGAGGTCGGCGTCCGTGAAGCCCGTTCCGACCCGACCGACGTACCGCAACCGGTCTCCCTCGGGCACCCCGAGCAGCAGCGAACCGAACGTGGATGCCCGCATCCCGGTGCCGGGGCGCCACCCGGCGACCACGATCTCCTGCGCCGCCGTGTGCTTGAGCTTGAGCCAGTCGCGCGACCGCTTGCCGAGTCGGTAGACGCTCGACGCGCGCTTCGCCATGACCCCCTCGAGGCCGAGACGCGAGCTCGTCGCGAGCGCCTCGTCGAGATCGCCGCCGACCTCGGGGGGCACGCGCACCGGCCCGGTGTCGTGCACGGCCGCCCGCAGCGCGGCCCGTCGCTCGGTGTACGGAAGCCCGACGAGCGACCGGCCGCCGTGCTCCAGCAGGTCGAACGCGAAGAACTCGACCGCCTGCGCCGACCGTGCGCGTTCGACATCCCGCGGCGAGGTGAGCCCCGACCGGCTCTGCAGTCGTTGGAAGCTCGGCCGGCCCGCCTCGTCGAGGGCGACGATCTCGCCGTCGATCACGGCATCCCCGTCGACGGCGCCGGCGATCGCCTGAAGCTCGGGGTAGGTCGGGGTGAAGTCGAGGCCGTTGCGCGACCGCAGCTCGACCGTGTCGCCGTGCACGGTCGCGATCGCGCGGTAGCCGTCCCACTTGAGCTCGAACACCCAGTCGTCGCCGCGGAGGTCGTCGGGTTCCGCAAGGGCGGCGAGCATCGGATGCACCGTGCCGGCCGCGTTCGTGCGCCCGCCGACGACGCTCTTGCCGCGCTTGAGGCCCCGGCGCGGCTCGGCGCCGGCGCGCTTCCACGACCCCGACTCGGCGCTGCGGCGCTTCGACGCCGCGATGCTCTCGGGATCGTCCCAGTCCACGGGCTGCTGGTCCTTCATGTAGTGCAGTAGCCAGTTCTTGCCGCCCGGAGACGTGTCGGTCTGGATAAGCGCGAGGCGGCTCGACCCGTGCTTCTCGCCGTGGATCGTGAAGATCACCTCGTCGTCGCGCCACTTCTCGAGGTCGTACGACCCGCGATCCCAGATCGTCACCTTCCCCGCGCCGTACTGGCCCTTCGGGATCTCGCCCTCGAACTGGCCGTACTCCAGCGGGTGGTCCTCGGTGTGCACCGCGAGGTGGTTCGTGCCGGGCTGCGTCGGCACGCCCTTCGGTACCGCCCACGACACGAGCACGCCGTCGCGTTCGAGCCGGAAGTCGTAGTGCAGCGCGGTCGCGTGATGCTCCTGGATGACGAACGAGTTGCCCGTCGGCTGGATGGGCCGATCGCCCATCGGCTCGGGGGTGCGCGCGCCGTCGCGCATCGACCGATACTGCTCGAGCCGCTCCGAGGTCTCCTGCGAGTGCCAGATCTCCGTCGACAGCCCCGCCATCGGGTCGCCGTCGCGGGCGACACGTTCGAGCACCTCGCCGAACTCGAGCTGCCGCAGCCCCGGCGCGGCGAGCTCGTCCCACGTGCGCGGCGCGGCGACCGTGGGGTGCTCCCGCCCGCGCAGCGAGTACGGGGTGATGGTGGTCTTGTTGCCGTTGTTCTGGCTCCAGTCCAGCAGCACCTTGCCGGTGCGCAGCGTTTTCTTCATGTCGCTCACGACGAGGTCGGGATGGTCGGCTTCGAGCGCCCGGGCGAGTTCGTGCGCGACATCCGACACCTGCTGCGTCGTCCACGATCCGTCGAGCGCGGCATAGAGGTGGATGCCCTTCGACCCGCTCGTCACCGGGGCGGGGTCGAGCCCCATGCCCTGCAGGATGCCGCGCACGAGCAGCGCGACCTCGACGCACTCCGGCAGACCCGCGCCTTCTCCCGGGTCGAGGTCGAGCACGAGCCGGTCGGGGTTCTGCCGCTCGCCGCGTGCCCCGAACCGCCACTGCGGCACGTGCAGTTCGAGCGCGGCCTGCTGCGCCATCCAGGCGAGCGTCGCGAGGTCGTTGACGAGTGGGTAGGTGTTGACGTGGTCGGAGTGCTGGATGTCGCGGCGCGGGATCCACGACGGCGCCGACGCGGGCAGGTTCTTCTCGAAGAACACGCTGCCCGGTTTCGCCGAGGTGCCGACCCCCTCGACCCAGCGCTTGCGAGTGACGGGACGGTTGCGGGCGTGCGGGATGAGCACCTCCGCGATGCGGCTGTAGTAGTCGATCACCTCGGCCTTCGTGGTGCCCGTGGCCGGGTAGAGCACCTTGTCGAGGTTCGTGAGCTTCAGGCGATGCCCCGCGACGGTGACGGTCTGCTCGACCTTGCCTGCCATGCGCCCCAACGTACTCAAGGCGCAAGGGTGTCGAGAATCCCTTGCGGGCCGAGGATGATGGGCTCATGCGCTCCATCTGGAAGGGTTCGCTCAGCTTCGGGCTCGTCAACGTGCCCGTG
>CAMLMQ010000079.1 GCA_946481135.1 uncultured Microbacteriaceae bacterium | reverse complement strand
CGAGGGGAGAGGACTCGTCGATGCGCCGCCCGACTCGGGAGACGATGCGCTCGATCACGCGGCGCAGTCGCTCCTCGGACGGGAAGGAGAGCCCGGTCCGCTGCAGGCGGCCGTGGCGCTCCACGTAGATGTGGTCGGGTCCGTTGACCATGACCTCGCTCACCGAGTCGTCGTCGAGCAGACGCTGCAGCGGGCCGAGCCCGAGCGCGTCGTCGGCGACGTCGTCGATGAGGTCGCGCCGCGCATCCTCGTCGAGCGCTCCCCCGCGCTCGCCGATGATGAGCGTGAGCTCCTGCCGAGCCGACGCGAGCAGCTGCTCCTCGCTCAGGCGCGGATCGGTGAGGCGCTGGCCGAGCCGTTCGTAGAGCTGCTCGACCGCCCACGCTTTGAGGGCGTCGAGCGACTCGGAGGGATGCCGCGCGGCATCCGGCAGCGCGGTGCCCGCGTCGAGGGTCTCGGCGAACTCGACCTCGGCGGGGACGTAGGGCGCTCCCTCGACACGTCGCGAACGGTGGGCGTCGAGGCGCTCCGACAGACTCATGAGGCTCTCCTCCTCGTCGGTGCGGGGCGCTCCCCGCGGCGGTCACGGTGGTCGGGGGCGCGTTCGACGCGGCGCGCGAGCTCGCGCAGCGCGCGGGCGGCGGCGTCGCGGGGCGTCGACAGCAGCACGGGGATGCCGAGGTTGCCGCTGCGCAGCACGGCGGGTCGGCGGGGCACGACGACGTCGATCGGCGCGCCGATCACGGTGGCGGCGTCGGTCGCCGTCAGTCCTTGACGCATCGGCACGTCGTTGAGCACGACCTGTGTCGCCTCGGGCAGCAGACTCAGCTCGCCGAGGGCCTCCCGGAACGCGCGCAGCCCGCGAGCGCTCGCGACGTCCGCCCCGGCGACGAGCACGACCGCCGACGCCTGCTCGAGCGCCGCGAGCACGAGGTCGCCCGCCCCGGGCGACGTGTCGACGACGACGTGGCGGAACCGGGCGGCGAGCTGCCGCAGCAGATGGCCGATGCGACGGGGGTCGACCCGTTCCCCCGCGGCGGGGTTGACCGGGGCGGGGAGCACGAAGAAGCCGTCGGGATGCTCGTGCAGGAACGTGCCGAGCACGAAGTCGTCGCGCGCCGCGGCCTTGCCCGTCGCGTCGACGACCGAGTGCCGCACGGGAACGCCGACGAGGGTCGCGACGTCGCCGAACGGCAGGTCGAGGTCGACGAGCACGACCTCCGCGGGCTCGTCCTCGGCGAGCGCGACGGCGAGGTTGACGGCGACGGTCGACTTGCCGACTCCGCCCTTCGGCGACGCGACGACGACGACGCGTCCGGGCATCCTCGCCACCCCCGGTCGACGCGTGTCGGCGACGCCGCGCACCCGGGCCACCCGCTCGCGCGCGGCGGCGACGAGGGCGTCGAGGTCTTCGAGCTCCGGGTCGTAGCCGAGGAACTCGGTGATACCGGCAGCCCGCGCCTCGGCGGCGAGGTCGGGATCGTCGCTCTGCAGCGCGAGCACGTCGACGAGGTCGCGCAGCGCGGCCGCAAGACTCAGCGACAGGCGGGTGGGCATCGCCGCGCCGAACAGCACGAGCTCGGGTCGGCGGTCGAGCCACAGCAGCCGCGTCGCGAGCACGTCGCTCGACGCGGGCGCGAGCGACACGACCTCGTCGCCGAGCAGGATGCGCGCCTGGTGCTCCAGCAGCGCGTCGGCCCCGACGAGCACCACGCGGCTCATCGTGACCCCTGCAGGCTCAGCCAGACGTCGCCGAACTCGGCCGCCTCGATGAGCGACCGGGCCTGCTCGGCGTCGACCGCGAAGGTCACGAGCACCGTCCCCTGGGTGCTCGTCGCCTCCTGATCCACGGGCACGGTCGAGGCGAGAGCGGTGACGAGCAGCCCGTCGAGCAGCAGGGTCGTCGCGCCGTCGCGGCTCGACCAGACCCCGACGATGCTGCCGGGAAGCACGGCACCGCCCGCGACCCGCTCGAGGTCGAGCGCGAGCGAGACCTCCTGCGAGCCCTCCGGGGCGGCGACCCGCCCGCCGACGGCGACGAGATCCTGCGGCGCCCCCCACCGGGCGGCGATCATCTGCTCGCCCGGTTCGAGCCCGACGAGGGAGACGAGGCCCGCGAGCAGCCCGCGGTCGCCGACGGCACCCTCGGCGACGTACGCGCTCGGGATCTCGCGCTCCTCCACGCGGACGCCGACCTGCTCGCCGGGCGTGCCGGCCGGGATGGGGGCGACCACGACGAGCACCGTGGACGTCTCGCTACCGGCCACCGCGCTCTGCGACATGCCCTGGACGGCGATGACGAGCGCCGCGGCGCCCGAGATCGCGAGCACGGCCGCCACGACGACGGCGATGATGCGGGTTCTCATGATGCGTTCCTTCTCTCCCTGGTCACTCGACGAGCTGCACGCCCACGAGAAGCTGCGCGGCCTCGGCGGAGTCGAGGAAGCCGACGAACGTGCCCTGCAGCGCCTGGCACCCGGTGACGGGGGTCGTGAGTCCGAGGATCGCCTGCAGCAGAAGTCGCAGGACGATGTCGAGGGGCCCGAGCGATGCGAGCAGGTCGGCGAGCGCCTCGCCGATGACCCCCTCGGTGCTCGTGCACAGGGCCGGCGTGCTGCCGGCGACGCTCCCGAGGTTCAGCAGACCGGTCATCGAGTAGCCGGTCACGTCGACGACGGCGAACCGGTCGATGGTTCCGACGCCCAGGACGTCGTTGACGACGAGCTGGCTGAGGCCGCTGTCGAACACGGGCAGCACGACGCGCTGCGGGTTCGAGGGCGACGGTGCCCAGTCGCGCACGGCGTTCGCGCACGACGTCGGCGAGATCTTCGACACGGTCGACGCGACGGTGGTGATGAGGTTCGGGTCGTACGCGCAACTGCCGGCGGTGGCTCCCAGGAGCGGGTCGGAGCTCGTCAGCCACCCTCCGGAGACGATGCCGACCGTGCCGCTCGTCGAGGTGAGCACGTTGCTCGACGAGAGGATGCCGCAGCTGTCGCCGAGGAGACTGCGGCCGAGGTTCGAGACGGCGAGCGATGCCTGAAGCACCGTCGCCTCGCCGGGGTCGGGGAAGTTGCACGAGGCGAGCGCGAGCGGCAACGGTACGACCTCCTGCTCGAAGCGCGCCGTGGCCGTCGCGGTCAGGCGGGTCGAGTCGACCCCCGCGACGCCGCCGAAGTAGCCGACCTGGTCGCTCGTGAGCCGCACGCGCACGGTGTCGGCCGAGGGGAACTCCACCGACTCGACGGCGACCTGCCGGTCGTTGACGTTCGCGACCGCGAGCGTGCCCGCCGTCGAGCCGGCCGTCGAGGCGACGGCGGCCGCGCAGCCGAGGGGCGAGGTGCCGGGGTGCGCGAAGCACTCCTGCGCGATCGCGAGGGCGGCGGCATCCGCGGCATCCTGCAGCTGCGCCTTGCGCGCCTGCACCGCGCCGATGTCGATGACGAGGGCGGCGCACACCATGAGCACGGTCATCACGAGCACGACGACGACGCTCGTGGCGCCGAGCTCCTCCCGCCGCAGCCGATGCAGCAGCCGCGCACTCATCCCTGGCACCGCCTCGTCGCGACGCCGCTCAGCTCGACACTCGCGCCGAACAGCCCCGTGAGGAACGGGCGGTCGTAGGAGACGGTGACCGTGACGTCGGTGCCGGCCGCACAGGCCGCCGGCGCGACCGCGACGTCGAGGTCGGCGGCCGGGATCCCGACCGCGGCCTCGACCGCACGCGACGTGGCGGCCGCCGTGTCGCCGCCGACCGCCATCTCGCGCGCGGCCTCGCGGGCGGCACCCGTCACCATCAGCTGGGCGTGGTACGCCCCGCCGAACTCGATCATCCCGAACAGGATGAGCACCAGGATGGGCAGGACGAGCGCGAACTCGACCGCGGCCGCGCCGCGCTCCTCCCCCCATCCGCGTCGTGTGGTCACGACACGGATCCCGCGATGCGCGGAGGCGCCTAGCCGCCGGCCGGCGTGCCGTCGACTGCCGGCAGCTCACCCGCGATGTCGCTGAACATGCCGTTCAGGGTCGTGCCGAGCAGACCCACGCCGACGATGATGACGATCGCGATGAGGCCGACGATGAGGCCGTACTCGACGGCCGTGGCGCCCCGCTCCTCGCGGACGAGGCGGGACTGGATGACGCTTCCGATGCGCTGGACGGCAGTGGTGAACACGGTTCTCTCCCCAATAGCTCGTATTGCCTGATCCGGGACAACGGCGCAGACGAGAGCTTCGGGTTGGTGAGACCCGACATCGGCGTCGGTGCTCCGTTGCCGAAGACGCTACGACTCACCCGCCGATCACCCCCAGCCCCAGAAGAGGGGCGGCGCGGTCGCGTCATAGCCCCGACCGCGCGGAGTCTCTGCGCACTGGAACCGACACGCAGCGCTTCGCTAGGGTCGGTGCCATGAGCGAAGCCGACGATCTCCGCGCCGTCGCGCGCGCCCGCCTGAAGGCGCGCAACGACTTCCACGTCATGCTCGTGATCTTCGGAGTCATCACCCTGCTGCTGCTGGCGATCTGGTTCTTCTCGACCGGCCAGCCCTCCGGGTTCACGGCGTACTTCTGGCCCGTCTGGCCGATCCTGGGCATGTCGATCGCCGCGATCTTCGTCGGGCTCGACGCCTACGGGGTGACACGCCGCCACATCACCGAAGACGACGTCGACGCCGAGATCGCGCGGATGTCGGCGCGCCGCCGGACGACGGACGGAACGCCGCCCGCCTGATCCGGCGCCCCTAGAGCTCGCCGACGACGAGCCGCTCACCGAGCGGGCGGCTCGCGGCGACGACCTCGTCGAGCAGGTCCTGGTCGCCGACCCGCTCGGGATCGAGCCACTCGTCCCAGTGGTCGCGCGGCACGACGAGCGGCATGCGGTCGTGGATGGCGGCGATGTGTGCCGTCGCGGGCTGGGTGACGATCGCGTACGACACCATCCACTCCCCCTCGGTCGTCTTCGTGACGTTCCACAGCCCCGCGAACGCGAACAGGGAGCCGCCGAAGCCGAACCGGTGCCCCTTCTCGTAGTACTCGGTGGCCGGCACGAGCGCCCGGCGGGCCTTCAGCGGCCCGCTCCACGCCCCCGAGCCGACGAGACCCTCGACGCGCGCATTGATCGCGGGGAACTTCGCCGGCTCGCCGCGCACCCAGAGCTTCCACCACGCGAGGTCGATGGTGCGACGGTGCTCGCCGTCGCGCTCGCGTTCCCGCACGATCGGGTTGAGGTTGCGTCGATGCACCCCCGTCGGCTTCGCGGGCTCGTCGCGGAACTCCTCGAGCCACGCGGCGAGCGCCGCCGTGGATGCCGCGTCGTCGATCACCGAGAAGCCCGCGTGGAGGTCGGCGGGAGTGATCTGCAGCCCGTAGCTCGCGCACATGCGGTCACCCTAGGTCAGACGGAGGTCAGAGCAGACGCGTGTCGGCCTCCGGCTCGGGAGCGGGGGACGCCGGCCGGGAGGCGAGGCGGCGGAGGCGGTGCCGTTCGCGGTGGTCGCGCAGCCAGGCGTCGGGGTCGGCGACCCAGCGCTCGATCGACCACTCGGCGGTCATCGCCGCGAGACCGTTGGCCGACGCCCGCGCCTCGCGCGGCAGGTCGGCGAGACCGGCGCGCGACGCACCGACCTCCTCGAGCAGCTCGAGCGCCCCCGGCTCGCGGTCGAGGCCGAGGCGTCGTTCGAGCCCGGCGCGCACGGAGGCCGCGGTGTCGCCGCGGGCGGCCGGGCGCCCCGAGACCGCTTCGACGCCCAGGAGTTCCGAGAACCTCCGCACCGCCGACCCGAACTCCGCCCGGTCGCGACGGCGGCCGGCGAGGGCGCGGTCGTCGCGCAGCGCGCCGAGCATCCCGAGGGCGCGCCAGGCGAGGGCCAGCGCCGCGGCGGCGACGAGCAGCACCACGACGGCGAGCACGAGGGTCGCGATCGCCGGCCACGGATCGGGGTCCGGCGCGGGCGGGATCACCGGCGGCTCGGGGGTCTCCAGCCGTGCCAACTCCTCGCGGATCCCCTCGAGCGCCGCGAGCAGGCGCTCGAGATAGTCCCGGAATGCATCGCCACCCATGACTCGACGGTACGGATGTGCGCCCGCCCCGGCGAGCCGGTTGACGCTCTCACCGGGTGACGGCTACGGTGCCGATCGGGGTACAGTCCCGACACCCCGCACCTCATGCCCCAGCACGCCCTCACCCGGCGGTTCCGGTCCCGCGCCCGGACCATCACCGCCGCCTGCCTCGCGGCGGCGTTCGTCGTGGTCGGCGGCGGCGCGCTCGCGATCCCCTTCCTCGACGTGCCGCGCGACGGCATCCTCGCGGCGCACGGGGTGGCCTCCGTCGCGATCGCCGCGATCGTCGGCACCTTCGGCGTGGCCACGGCGCGCCGCGAGCGCACCCTGCGCCTGCTCGCCGAACGCCATCCCGGGGCGGTCGTGTTCCTCGCCCGTCGCCTCCCCCCGGTCGTCTCCGACCTGCCGGCCTTCCTCAACTCGAAGGGTCTCGACGTGCGGATCGGCGACGGCTGGTATGCGGCCGTCGCCGACGCCCGCGGTGTGGCCGTCTTCTCGGTGGGGCGGCATCCCCGCGAACTCCTCGTCATGGAATGGGCGGAGCTCGGCGAGCTCGCGATGGTGCGCACGCCGACGGTGGGCGGTGACTCGAGGTGGAGCGTCGTCGCCGACGTGCGGCCCTACGTCGTGCCGCTCACGGTGGATCTCGGCGGGGCGTCGGGCATCGTCACGATGCCGCTCGACGCGATCGACACCTCCGCCGTCCTGCGCGAGATCGAGGCACGGCGCCCCTGAGCGGACACGTTTGACCCTTTAGGGGACGATAGTTAGGGTAAGTGAAACAACCCCGAGCTCAGGACGACGATGTCTCGAACCCCCGTCGGAATTCTCCGCCGACCGCCGCGTCGCGCGGTCACCGCCCCGACCCCCTTCGTGCTCATCGCGACCGTCATCGCCGTCGCGATGGGCCTGCTCGGCATCGTCCCGCTCGCGGCGATCCTGCTGCGCGTCGTCACCGGTGAGGGCGCCGCCATCCTCGACGCCCTCGCGCGAGAGGATGTCGCGGGCCTCGTGCGCAACACCGTCATCGTCGTCGGGGTGAGCACCGTGCTCGCGCTGATCATCGGCGCCCTGCTCGCGTGGGTCAACGAGCGCACCGACGCCGGCATGGGCGTGCTCACCGAGGCGATGCCGCTCGTCCCGTTCATGCTGCCGCCGATCGCCGGCGCGATCGGCTGGGTTCTGCTGCTGTCGCCGCAGGCCGGGTTCCTCAACGGCGGACTGCGCGCCGTCCTCGGCGCCGTCGGCATCCCGCTCGAACAGGGGCCGCTCGACATCTACTCGTGGTACGGCCTCATCTTCGTCTACACGATCTACGCCGTGCCCTACTCCTTCCTCATGTGCACGTCGGGGCTGCGCAGCTTCGACCCCGCGCTCGAGGAGCAGAGCCGCGTGAGCGGTGCCTCCCTCGCCCGCACCCTCCGCAAGGTGACGCTGCCCGGGATGCTTCCGAGCCTCCTCGGCGCGACCATGCTCATCTTCATGAGCAGCTTCGGGCTGTTCTCGATCCCCGCCGTGATCGGTGCGGGGGCCGACATCCCGATCCTGTCGGTGCGCATCGTGCGCCTGCTCTCGTTCACCTACCCGCCCGAGATCGGCGCCGCGATCGGCCTGAGCCTCATCGTCGTCGCGTTCGTCGCGGTGTTCTGGGTGATCCAGACCCGTGCGCTGCGGGCAGGACGCTTCGCGACGATCGGCGGCAAGGGCGCGCGCGCGTCGCGGGTGCGCCTCGGCGCCGGCAAGCCGATCGTGCGCGTACTCGTCGTGCTCTACCTCGTCGTCACGACCATCCTGCCGCTGCTGGCGCTCGCCATCGTCTCGCTCAACGGCTACTGGACCCTCTCGATCGACTGGTCGAACCTCAGCCTCGACGCCTTCCTCACGACGATCCTCGAGGACCGCTCGACGCGTCGCGCCTTCCAGAACAGCCTCACCTACGGCGCCGTCGGATCGGTGATCGGCATCCTCGCCGCGGCGTTCGCGTCGCTGTGGATCGTGCGCAGCCGCACGCGGTTCGCCCGCGTCGTCGACGGCTCGATCAAGTTTCCCGCCCTCGTCTCGCACATCGTCATCGCGGTCGGCTTCGTGCTCGCGTTCGCCGGCGAGCCGTTCCGCCTCGCGGGCACGGGCCTCATCCTCATCGGCGCGTACCTCGCCCTCTATCTGCCGCAGGCGTCGGTCGCCTCCGACACCGCGGTCGCCCAGGTCGCGCCGGAACTCGACGAGGCGTCGCGCATCTCGGGCGCGGGCGAGCTGCGCACGATCGGACGCATCTACCTGCCGCTCATGCTGCCCGGACTCATCGCCGGGTGGTCGCTGCTCTTCGTGCGCATGATCGGCGACCTGTCCGCCTCCGCGATCCTCGCCGGCACCCGCAACAACGTCGTCGGATTCCGCATCCTCGAGATCTACGGCAACGGGTCGTTCGCCGCCCTCGCGTCCGTCGCGACGCTCCTCACCTTCATCAGCGCGATCGTCGTGATCGTCGTCCTCGCCGTGTCCCGTCGCACCGCGCGATGGACCCGAACCCAGCCGGGAGTCCGCCCATGACCACCCCCGATCCCACCGACCCGGTGCTGCGCCTCACCGGCGTCTCGAAGCGCTTCCGCCGCGGCGACGGCTCGATCGTGTCGGCCATCGACGACGTCTCGCTCGAGGTCGCGCGCGGCGAGTTCGTCGTGCTGCTCGGCCCGAGCGGATGCGGCAAGACGACCCTGCTGCGCGCGATCGCGGGCCTCGAGCGGGCGGATGCCGGCGACATCGAGGTGCGCGGACGCACCGTCTACTCCAGCAGCCGCCGCGTCGACCTCGCACCCGACAAGCGCGGGCTCAGCATGATCTTCCAGTCCTACGCGCTGTGGCCGCACATGACCGCGTTCGACAACGTCGCCTACCCGCTGCGCAGCGGCGCGGCGATCCCGCGCGCCGAGCTGAAGGAGAAGGTCGAGAAGACCCTCGCCCTCGTCGGCGTCGCCGAACTGCGGGGCCAGTATCCCAACCAGATGAGCGGCGGGCAGCAGCAGCGCGTCGCGCTCGCCCGTGCCCTCGTCGGCGGCGGCGACCTCGTGCTGCTCGACGAGCCGCTGTCGAACGTCGACGCGAAGGTGCGCGAGTCGCTGCGCCGCGAACTGCTGGAGATGCAGCGCGAGCTCGGGTTCGCCGCGATCTACGTCACGCACGACCAGCAGGAGGCGATGGAGCTCGCCCACCGTGTCGCCGTGATGGGCGGCGGCCGTGTGCGCCAGCTCGGGGCGCCCCGCGAGGTGTACACGCGCCCGTCGAGCCGGTACGTCGCCAACTTCCTCGGCACGAGCAACGAGATCCGCGGCGTCGTCGCGGCGGTCGACGGCTCCACCGCGACCCTCGAGACCGACCTCGGACCGATCACGGGCGAGATCGGCGCGGCGCTCGCCCCCGGCGACACCGCCGTCGCCTCGTTCCGTCCCGAGCGCACCGCGATCGCGGCCGACGGCGACGGCTGGGAGGGGCGCGTCGAACGCACCCTGTTCCTCGGCCCGGCGACCGAGACGATCGTGCGCGTCGGCGAGCACGTCGTGCGCGTCGTCACCTCCGACGACGGCCGCCCCGACAGCTCCGGCGCCGTGCGCGTCCGGCCGTCCGACATCCGCATCCTGCCCGTAGAGGAACCCTCGTGACCACCGCTTCACCCGCCCACGCCGCACCGGCCGATCCCGCCCGCGACGCCCACGACTTCGACCCCGTGCGGGAGGGCGAGACCTTCACGAGCGCGCACGAGGAGTTCGCGGAGCTGCGGCAGCGGCACCCGATCGCGCGCAGCCAGGAGTACGGCGGCTTCTGGGCGCTCCTCGGCTATGACGAGGTGCTCTCGGTCATCACCGACATCGAGCACTTCACGACCTCGAAGCAGAACGCGATCCCGAAGTTCGCCTTCACGGGGGTGCGGCCGCCGCTGCACCTCGACCCGCCCGAGCACATGGCGTACCGCCGCGTCATCAACCACTTCTTCACGCCGCCCAAGATGCGCGCGCTCGAGCCCGCCGTGCGCGCGGCGTCGATCGAACTGCTCGACCCGCTCATCGGGGCCGGCTGGGTCGACGTGTGCAAGCAGTACGCGCATAAATTCCCGGCGCACGTCTTCGCCGAGTTCTTCAACCTGTCGGTCGACATGTCCACCGAGATCAAGGTCGTCTCGGGCACCTACGTCGACGCGATCCAGGTGCTCGACCACGACACGGTGAAATCGCTGAGCGGGCGTCTCTACGACATCGCGCAGCAGATCATCGACGACCGCAAGGGCGGCGGCTACGACCCCGAGACCGACCTCACGGCGGCGCTGCTCGCGGCCGAGTACGAGGGCGGGCCGCTGCCGGAGGCGATGGTGCTCGGCTGCGTGCGGCAGCTCATCGTCACCGGGATGGTGGCGCCGAGCGTCTTCATCGGCAACATGTTCGTGCACCTCTCGCGCGACCCCGAGCTGCAGGCGCTGCTGCGGGCCGAGCCGGCGCGGATCCCCGCCGCGGTCGAGGAGTTCCTGCGCCTCTACTCGCCGTACCGCGGGATGGCGCGCACCGCCCGCGAGGACGTCTGGCTGTCGGGGCGACTCATCCGCAAGGACGACCCGGTCGCGCTCGTCTACACGTCGGCGAACCGCGACCCGAAGGTCTTCCCCGACGGCGAGCGCTTCGTGCTCGACCGCCCGAACATCGACAAGCACATCTCGTTCGGCCGCGGCACGCACTCGTGCCCCGGCGCGCCGCTCGCCCGCATGATGATGCGACTCACGCTCGAGGAGGCGCTCGCCCGCAGCACCGCCTTCACGACGGAGGGCGAGCCCGAGATGGCGATCTGGGCCGAGTGGGGCACCCGGTCGGTGCCGCTCGACTTCGTGCGCGCCTGAGCACGTCGACGTCGCGCTCGCGTCTCAGACGTCGAGCCAGTCGAGCTCGGCGGCCGTCTCGGGGTCGTCGGGCGCGACGAGGTCTTTGACGCGCAGCAGCGCGAGCGGGGCGAGCCCGCGCCAGACCTCGGCGAAGATGCGATGCGCGGCGCGCTGGGGCCAGTCGTCGGGCAGCAACCGCGTCGGCAGGTCGGGATCGGTGAGCGCGAGCATGCGCCAGTCGCGCACGGCCTCGCTGCGGGCCACGAGCGCCTCCGACGGCGACAGGGCGCCGGCCCGGGCGATGTCGACGAGCGGCTCGAACCGGGCGATGTACGCGTCGTAGCGGGCGCGCAACCCGTCGAGGTCGAACGCGTCGACCGGCCGCATCGCGGCCGTGCCGTCGGCTTCGACGGCCCGCAGGATCGACGCGCGCACCCCGAGTTCCTCGACGGCGGCGCCGATGACCTCGGTGCGGTCCCAGGGGCTCACCCACACGGCATCCGTCATCGGCGCCATGAGCGCCTTCTCGAGCGCGAGTCGCAGCTTCGCGCGCTGCGAGCGGTCGCGTTCGGCGACCGAGAAGGCGACGACCGTCCACCAGCCGTCCCACTCGCGGTCCTCGGAGCCGAACCGCACGACGAGACCGAGCCGTTCGACGTGCGAGGCACGGCTCGCCTCGCTGATGACGTACCGCACCTTGCCGGTCCCGCGAGGTTCGAGGAGCCCCCGGCGGGCGACCCGGCTGAGGGCCGTGCGGGCGCCCGCCGGCGAGATGCCGAACTCGCCGAGCATCCGCACGATCGAGGCGGAGCTGAGGCCCGGGGTCGCCTCGAAGGTGTAGTCGGCGAGCAGCTGGCTCAACCGCAGTTGGGAGTTCGTGCCCTGCTGACTGCGGGGCAGCGACCCGCTCGCGACCACCGACACGCCCCCCAACTTAGCGCGCCCGGC
>CAMLMQ010000078.1 GCA_946481135.1 uncultured Microbacteriaceae bacterium | reverse complement strand
CCCTGCTCGACGATCTTGCCGCGGTGCATCACGGCGATGCGGTGCGCGAGCAGGTCGACGACCGCGAGATCGTGACTCACGAAGAGGCACGCGAACTGGAGCTGCTCCTGGATGCCCTGCAGCAGCTCGAGGAAGCGCGCCTGCACCGAGACGTCGAGGGCGCTCGTCGGCTCGTCGGCCACGAGCAGCTCGGGGGCGAGCGCGAGGGCACGGGCGATGCCCACGCGCTGACGCTGACCGCCCGAGAGCTCGTGCGGGTAGCGGTTGCGGTACGAGCGGGGCAGCTCCACCTGGTCGAGCAGCGTCTCGACGCGGCGGTCGAGCTCGGCGCCCTTCGCCTCGCCGGCGAGCAGCAGGGGCTCGCCGATCGACTGCCCGATCGGCATGCGCGGGTTGAGCGACGAGCCCGGGTCCTGGAAGACGATGCCCGTGCGGCGCCGGATCGGCCGCAGATCCTTCATCGACGCGTTCGAGATGTCACTGCCGACGACCGTGAGCTTGCCCTCCGCGACGGGCAGCAGCCCCACGGCCGCGCGTCCGAGCGTCGTCTTGCCCGAGCCGGACTCGCCGACGAGCCCGACGATCTCGCCCGGGTAGACCTCGAGGTCGATGCCCTCGACGGCGCGGAACGCGGGGATGCGTCCGCGCTTCGGGTACTCGATCGCGACGTTCTCGAACCGCAGGATCGGCTCGACCGCGCCCGTGTTCTTCTCGAGCGTCTCGTTGACGTTGACGGCCGCCGCGCCGAGGTGCGGCACCGACGCGAGCAGCGACTGGGTGTACGGATGCTGCGGCGCGTTGAAGATCTGGTCGGCGGTGCCCGTCTCGACGGCGACGCCGTCCTTCATCACGAGGATGTGGTCGGCCAGGTCGGCGACGACGCCCATGTCGTGCGTGATGAGGATGATCGCCGAGTCGAGACGCCGGTGCAGGTCGCGCATGAGGTCGAGGATCTCGGCCTGCACCGTGACGTCGAGCGCGGTCGTCGGCTCGTCGGCGATGAGCAGCACGGGGTCGCACGAGATCGACTGGGCGATCATCGCGCGCTGACGCTGGCCGCCCGAGAGCTGGTGCGGGTACTTGTGGAACGAGCGCTCCGGGTCGGGGATCTCGACCATCGTGAGCAGCTGCACGGCGCGCTCGCGCGCCGCGTCGAGCGTCAGGTCGAAGTGGGTGCGCAGTGCCTCGGTGATCTGGAACCCGATCGTGTACACCGGGTTGAGCGCCGTCATCGGCTCCTGGAAGATCGCGGCGATGTCGTTGCCCCGCACGGTGCGCAGCTCGGCCTCCGGCACGCCGCGCAGCTCGCGGCCGAGCAGCTTGATCGAGCCGGTGACCCGCGCGTTCGTGGGCAGGAGGCCGAGCAGCGCCATCGACGACGAGCTCTTGCCCGAGCCCGACTCGCCGACGATCGCGAGCACCTCGCCGCGCTTCACCGAGTAGGTGAGGTCTTTGGCTGCCGGGTAGAACTGGCCGTCCACCCAGAAGTCGACGCCGAGGCCCGTGACCTCGAGCACGTTCTCGGCGGTGTTCGCCGAAGTCTGCGGCTCGCTCATCGGATCTCCTCGGAAGTGTTCAACGGTCGGTCTGCGAGGATCGGGGGATGCGATTCCCCGAGTCGACCTTCCGGCCGCTCTTCGGCCGCATCCTCGCCGTCGCGGTGGGCGTGCTCGGCGTGGCGGGCATCGCGTCGACCGCGGTCACGACCGACCTCGTCACGACCCTGCGCGTCGCCGCACCCACGGGTCTCATCGCGGTGCTGGTCGTCGCGGCCTACTGGTTCCCGCAGGTCGCGGTGCGCGAACACGAGATCGAGGTGCGCAACGTCTTCGCGACCTACCACGTGCCGTGGGCCGCGATCCGCCGCATCGACACGAAGTGGTCGCTCACCCTGCTCACCGACGCGGCGAAGGTGACGGCCTGGGCGAGCCCCGCCCCGGGTCGACACGCGACCCTCTGGATGACGCGCGGCGAGGTGCGCGGACCGCGCGAGTCGGCGCGCGCGGCGGGGGGCAGCATCCGCCCCGGCGACTCCCTGGAGTCGGAGAGCGGCGCGGTCGCGCACGTCATCCGCACCCACTGGGAGCAGCTGCGCGACGACGACCTGCTCGACCCGCCGGGCACCGGCACCGGCCCGCGCCGCGTGCTGCACGTCGGACTCATCGCCGCAAGCGCGGCCCTCGCGGTGCTGACCGTGCTGAGCTTCGTGCTCTGACATCACGCGGCCTTCTCCGCGGCCTTGCGCAGCGCGCGCTCGGTCGGCACGCGCTTCTGACGCGGGTCGAAGGCATCCCGCAGCCCGTCGCCGATGAAGTTGATGCACAGGGCGATCGCGATGATGAACAGGCCCGGCCACCAGAACAGCCACGGACGCGTCGAGAACGCAGCCTGGTTGTCGGAGATGATCTTGCCGAGCGACGTGTCGGGCGACTGCACGCCGTAGCCGAGGAACGACAGCGCCGCCTCGAGCAGGATCGCGGCCGCCATGAGCAGCGTCGAGTTGACGATGATGACGCCGATCGCGTTCGGCAGGATGTGCCGGAACATGATGCGGCCATCGCTCGCCCCGGCGACGCGCGCGGCGTCCACGAACTCCCGCTCGCGCAGGCTGAGGAACTCGGCGCGCACGAGGCGGGCGAGGCCGGTCCAGGTGAACAGGCCGATCACGATCGCCAGCACGACGGCGCCGAGGTTGCCCACGGTTCGCCCGAGCACGGCCCCGACGACGATGAGCGGGATCGTGATGATGATGTCGGTGAAGCGCATGATCACCGGGTCGACCCACTTGCGGTAGTACCCGCTCAGCGCGCCGAGGGTCGTGCCGATGAAGGTCGCGACGACGCCCACGATGAAGAGGATCATGAGCGACTGCTGCGTGCCGCGCATGACGAGCGCGAAGATGTCGCGCCCGACCTCGTCCTGCCCGAACGGGTGCACGCCGAACTGGATGCCGGGGCCGCCGAGGAACTCGGGGATGAGCGAGAGCGTCGGCCGTCCGCGGTCGAGCAGCGGCGGGATGTCGGTCCACGACCACATCCACCAGCCGGGGGTGCGCAGCCCGAAGAGCGACAGACCGACCGAGCTGAACGCGAGCACGATGATGAACGCGAGCACGACGATCGAGACCATCGCGCCCTTGTGACGGAAGAACCGTCGGCGCACGATCTGACCCTGCGAGAGGCCTTCGATCTCCTTGAGTTCGATCGCGTTCTCCCCCTCTAGCGGGTGGGAGAGGTTCTCCGCCTCGCCGGGCGGGGGAACGGTGGGGTTGGTCATCTAGCTCACCCGGATCCGGGGGTCGAGCGCCGCGTACACGAGGTCCGCGAGCAGGTTGAAGAGGATGGCGAGGAACCCGACGACGAGGAAGAACGCCATCACGGGGTTCGGATCGACGTGGTCGAGGCCGTTCTGGAACAACTGCCCCATGCCGACGAACGCGAACACGCGCTCGGTGATGACCGCGCCGCCGACGATGCCGCCGATGTCGAACGCGACGATCGTCGCGAGCGGGATGAGCGCGTTGCGGAACGCGTGCCGCACGATCACGGTGCGCTGCGTCAGACCCTTCGCCCGCGCGGTGCGGATGTAGTCCTGGTTCATCACCTCGAGCAGGCTCGCCCGCGAGTACCGCGTGTAGGTGGCGAACGAGATGAGGATGAGCGCGATCGTCGGCAGCAGCAGGTGCGTGAAGACGTCGACGCCCTCGACCCACAGCGAGCCCTCGAGACCGGGGGTCTGCGAGCCGATCGTCGCGATCGGGCGTCCACGGATGCGCCCCGAGTCCGAGTACGCCTGCCACACCGACATGAACCGGTCGACGGCGATGACGAGGCCGACGAAGAACGCGGTGAGAGCGCCGACGCGGATGACGGGGCGCTTGTCGTCGCCGCCGAGGAGGTAGCCGACGAACCCGCCGACCACGACCGTGAGCAGACCGAGTCCCACGAACATCCACCACTCGGTGATGTAGTACGACAGCCAGTTGCGGAACGGGAAGTACATCGCGACGCCGATCGCCGCGACGACGATGGCCGTGCGCAACGCCCTCCGGTTGCGGAGCCCCGTGAGCACCGCCGGCACGCCGAGCGCCGCCGCGGCCGCGGTGAGCACGACGCCCACGATGCCGACGGAGGGGTCGAGGAACCACCCCGTGAGGTTGACGTAGACGCCGAACGCGCCCGTGGCGAGCAGGGCGATGCCGAAGGTCAGCGCCTTACGGGAGAGTCGACCCGGGATGATCGACGCCCACAGGAGGCCCGCGACGAGCGCCGCGACCCCCACCAACCACCACGGGACTTGTGCTCCGTCTTGCAGGAAGTCGTTGAGGCCGATCGCGATGTACTGCTTGAGCAGCACCGCGACCCAGAAGATCGGCAGCGAGAAGAACAGGAACGACACGAACGTGACGGTGTAGTCGTAGCCGCTGTACTGGCGCAGGGCCGTCGTGATGCCGACGACGATGCCGAGGATGATCGCGAGGATCGTCGCGATCGTCACGAGCTGCAGCGTGGCGCCGAGCGCCTGCCCGAGCATCGCGTTCACGTCCCGGCCGTCCACGCTGACGCCGAGGTCGAAGAATCCGTCGGCGTTGAACGGCGCGAAGCCGAGGCCGAGGATGCGGCCGAGCCAGAGGAAGTAGCGCACGGGGGGCGGGACGTCGAGGTCGAGCAGGCGGATGCGCGACGCGATCAGCTGCTCCTTGTTCGGAGCGTTGCCCTGCCGGAGGTCCTCGAGCGGATCGCCCGAGAACGCCGTGAGCTGGTACATCAAGTAGGTGGCGGCGATGAAGACGAGCACTGATGCGATCAGCCGCCGCACGACGAATGAGGCCATGGAGCCGTGTTCCGATCTGTGGAAGCCCAGCACCGGGCGCTGAGGCGCGAACGCCCCAGCGCCCGGTGTGGATCAGGAGAGGTTACTCCGTCGAAGGATTACTCCTCGACGACGTTGCTCTCCGTCGGCTCCCACTCCCAGATGTTCCAGAAGACGGTCGGCGCGAGCGTCGAGGGCGAGATGTTCGTCACCCGGTCGCTGTAGGCCGCCGTCGACGGGAACTGGAAGATCGTCAGACCGTAGAAGTCCTCCATGAGGAGGCGGTCGATCTCGAGCTGGATCTCGATCTGGCGCTCGGTGTCGAACGTCACGTCGAGCTCCGACAGCAGGTCGTCAACCTCGGAGTTGCTGTAGAAGTTGAGGTTGTTGATGCCGCCGGTGCGGTAGTTCGCCGAGGCGTTGGTCACGCCGAGGCTCGTGGACTGCCATCCGAAGAACGAGGCGTCGTACGCGCCGGCGGTGCCGAGGAGGCCACCCCACTGCGGCGAGCCGCAGTCCGTCACGTTGAAGCCGGCCTGCGCCGCGCTCGCCTGGATGAGCGCGAACTCGTTGACACGGCGCGGGTTGTTCGTCGCGTAGAGGATGCAGACCTCGGGGTTGGTCACGCCGGCCTCGGCGAGGAGCGCGATGGCGCCCTCGATGTCGGGCTCGGTGAACTCGGCCATCCCGTTGGTCTCCACGGCCTCGTCGTAGCCGTCGGCGCCCGGCAGGAACATCTGCGAGTTGCGCACCTCGGCGTCCGGCTGCAGCGGGACGATCAGGTTGTCGACGATCTGCTGACGGGGAACCGTCTTCAGGAACGCCTCACGGATGAGCGGGTTGTTGAAGTGTCCGCTCTTCGACTGGTCGAACTGCAGGTCGATGTGCTCGTACGTGCCCTCGTAACCGCCGAGGACCGTGATGCCGTCGATCGCGGCGAGCGCGTCGGCCACGTCGGCGGTCGCCTGCGGCTGGATGATGTCCACCTCGCCGTTCTCGAGCGCCTGGACGGCCGCGAGCGGGTCGGGGATGAAGCGCACCGTCACGGTCTGCACCTGCGGGGTGTGGTCACCCACGTAGGCCTCGTTGGCGGTCAGCTCGATGTACTGGTCGGCGACGAAGTCGGTGATGACGTACGGGCCGGTCGCGAGCACGAGCTCGGGGTCGGACGGCATCTCCGAGAAGTTGAAGCCGCTGTTCCAGAACGACGAGATGGCGGCGAGCGCCTCACGGTCGTCGTCCTGGATGGCCGCGATGAGCGCGTCCTCGGCCTCGGCGTTGTCCTCGATGCCGAGAGCGTTCTTCGCCACCACGTGAGCCGGGAGGCCCTGCGGGAAGGCGAGCTCCCAGTCGACGAACTGCGAGTCGTAGGTGAGCGTGATCGAGCGGCCGTCGTCGCCGATCTCGGGCGTCTCGACGACGCGCTCGAGGCCCGCGCCGATGGCGCCGTCGAAGAAGACGACGTCGGTCGGGTAGTCCTCGGTGAACTCACCGGTGTCGGGGTCGGTGAACTCCGACGGGTCGAAGTCGCCGTCGTTGAGCACGCCCGAGTTGGCGGCCCACACGAGCAGGAGGTCACCCGCGTCGACCGGCGTGCCGTCGCTCCAGACGACACCCTCGTTGACCGTGTAGGTCACGACGAGCGGGTCTTCGGAGACGAGTTCGTAGGTTCCGAACGAGGTGTCCTGAACCAGCTCGGGCACGTCGTTGTAGTAGTTGAACCACGAGTTGGTGCTGTAGATGATGTTGTTGTTCGCCGTGGCGTTACCGAACGACGTGTTGCCGTTATACGAGTAGAACGGCTGGTTCCAGGCCACGGTGACGGTGCTGTCCTCAACGACCTCGGACTGCTGCGGAGCGCTGCAGCCGGCAAGGACGAGGGCACCGCCCGCGACCGCAGCTCCGAGAGCTGCGATTCTGCGAGTACGCAATGTTCCTCCTGTGCAATGAGAAGCGTGGCACGGCGGCGGACCCCGACATGCCACGCCGGATAGCTACTGACCCTAAAGACGCGACAACCGGGGGGCAAACTCCGTGAGAGGAATCGTTACATCGCGGAAACGGAGTCTGCGGATCGTTGCGTCGGCGAGAGGATGCTGCACGATTCGGGCGCGTGACGCAGGATTCCTGCGTTCGCTGGGAAGGATGCCCGCGATTGCCTCCGGATGCGCCGCGTAGCATCGGCGCTGTGACCCGCGGAACGCCCCTTCTCGTGTTCGACGGGGATTGTGCCTTCTGTACAACGTGGGTCGAGCGCTGCGCACTCCCCCGGTCGGCCTCGTGAGCGCCGACATCCCGGTCGCGCCGTCGCGCGGGCGCATCGTCGCCGAGATCGTCATCGTGCTCGCGGTCTCCCTCGGCATGAGCGCGCTCTACTCGATCGTCACGATCATCAACCGGGCGACGCTGGAGACGCCGATCGCGCAGCAGACCGCGACGATCGTGCCGAGCCGCGACTCCCGCCCGATCTTCGACCTGCTCTACCAGCTGCTCGGCATCGCCTCCGACCTCGCCCCGGTCGCCCTCGTCTGCTTCCTCCTCTGGCGGGCGCAGCGACCCCACCTCGCGCGGCTCGGGATCGATGCGAAGCATCCCGTGCGCGACACGCTGCTCGGTCTCGGACTCGCCCTGCCGATCGGGGTCGCCGGCCTCGCGATCTTCCTCACGGGCCGGGCCCTCGGGTGGGGCGTCGGCATCTCGGCGTCGAACCTCACCGAGCAGTGGTGGACGATCCCCGTGCTCTTCCTCGTCGCGGCGCGTGCCGCGATCCAGGAGGAGGTCATCATGATCGGCTACCTGTTCGCGCGCCTCGGCGACGCGGGCGCGGGACGCTGGACCACCATCCTCATCTCGGCCGCCATCCGCGGCACGTATCACCTGTACCAGGGCTACGGGGCGTTCGTCGCGAACTTCGCGATGGGCGTCGTGTTCGGGTGGCTGTACACGCGCGGCCCCGAGCGGCGGGTCATCCCGTTCGTGGTCACGCACTTCGCAATCGACGCGGTCGTCTTCGTCGGGGCGCCCGCCGCCGCGAACGCCTGGCCCGAGCTCTTCGCCCCGACACCCCCGGGCGACTAGCCCCGCCGCGGCGCATCCCGGTGGTCGAGTAGCCGCGCGACGGCGTGTCGAGACCTCACTCCGCGAGGGCGTCGTGGATGCGGCGCAGATCCTCCAGCAGCGACCCGACGAGAATCCAGTGGCCCGACGATGGGGCCCCGAGCGCGAGCGGCGCGGTCAGCGCGGGCAGGCTCGCCGTCGGCGGGTCGGTGGGCTCCGCGTGCGCGCGCCGGGTGGAGCGGCGCACGTCATGGGCCGCGCGCCGGAGTTGTTCGGCGATCGCGCGCACCGCGGGCTCGTCGGCGAGGGAGTCGTCGTAGCGGTCGTAGAACGCGCGCGTCATGCCGATCACCTGCGTGACGATCGGGCCGAACCGGCGCAGCGTCTGCTCCAGTCGCTCCAGCTCGTCGCGACGCCGACGCCCGCGGGGGTTGAGGGTGAGCGACTCGGCCCCGGCGGTCAGCGCGTCGTCGGCGGTCGCGACCATCGGACGCATGAGGCGCACGGTGACCATGAGCTCCTCGAGCTGGGCACGCGTCTGCGGAGTCTCCAGCGCGTCGGCGAGCCGCTCGAGCGACGCGGCGAGCTCGTCGCCGAGCGCATCCACCGCCTCGTGCACGGGCCGGAGGGCGACGGGCGGCACGAGGGCGAAGTTCACGATGAACCCGAGGGCGGCGCCGATGAGCGTCTCGAGTACCCGATCGACGGCGTAGCCGGGGGTCGCGGCCCCGAGACCGAGCACGAGGAGCGCGCTGATCGCGACCTGGTTGGAGGTGCCCGTCGTCATCTTGAGCAGCCAGGCGATCGCGAGCGCGGCCGCGATCGCGAGCAGGATGACCCACGTCGTCTGGCCGAAGGCGAGCGCGAGGAGGGACGCGACGACGACGCCCGCGACGACGCCGACGGAACGTTCGATCGCCTTCGCGACCGACTGGTTGAGGCTCGGCTGCACGACGAGGAGCGCCGCGATCGCCGCGAACACGGGCAGGTGGGCCGGGAAGAGCGCCCCCGCGACGAGCCACGCCGCGATCGTCGCGATCGCCGACTTCACCACCTGCAGCAGCGGCTGCCGGCGCGAGGCCCGGAACGCGGCGAGAAGTCTCACCCCTCGACGCTAGACCTCCGCCGGCCTCGCCGGTTGAGTAGCGCCGCCCGCAGGGCGACGCGTATCAAAACCCGCGGGATCACCCGAGCGAGCGACCCAGGGCGTCGAGCAGCCCGGCGCTGCCCTGCTCGCGCATCCGACCGTCGAGGTCGAAGCCGTCGAGATGGATGCCGTGTTCGCCGTGGGTGAGACGCGTGCCCGATTCCGTTGACTCGAACTCGAACGACGCCACCGAGGTCGAGATGTGCGTGCCGTCGATCCACATGTCGTAGGTGGTCACGATGCGCTCGTGCTCGACGATGTCGGTGTAGTGCGCGACGTAGCGCGACACCGGACCGTCGTGGAAGCGGCTCTCGGCGACGTCCCGACCCCCCACTCGGAAGTCGAACTCCCACACGCCCACCGCGGTGCGGTCGGCGCCGAACCACGCGCGCTTGCGCGCCTCGACCGCGAAGGCGGCCCACACCTCGGCGACGGGGTGCGGGTACTCGCGCACGAGCGTGAACCCCGCGTGGGCGAGGCTGCGCGGCGTCACCGGGCACCCTCCCGCGTGAAGGTGACGTGGATGACGCCACTCTCGGCGACGACGGTCTCGACACGCCTGCCCTGCTCGAGACCGCGCAGCCCGTCCCAGAAGCCGATCCCCTGCCCGAGCACGATCGGGGTGATGGCAACATGGATGTCGTCGACGAGGCCGCGCGCGAGGAACGGCCGCGCGCTCGTCGGCCCTCCGCCGATGCGCACGTCCTTCCCGCCCGCGAGCTCCGTCGCGAGCGCGAGCGCCTCCTCGGGCGACGCCTGCACGAAGCGGAACGAGGTGCCGTTCGGGAACTCGATCGGCGGCCGGACGGAGTGGGTGAGCACGACGACGGGGAACTCGAACGGAGGTTCGTCGCCCCACCATCCCCGCCAGTCGGGGTCGTCGGGGTGGGCGTGCAGGCCGAACTTGCCCGCGCCCATGATCTCGGCGCCGACGTTCTCGAAGTACCCGGCCGCGAACCGGTCGTCGACCCCCGTCGTGCCCGCGCCCGTCGTGTCGTGGAACACCCGCTCGCGGAACGTGCGCGTGGCCGCGTAGGCCGCGGTGAGACGCCCCCAGTCCTCCCCGAAGGGATTGTCGGGGGTCTGATCGGTCGTGGTGGCGTAGCCGTCGAGCGAGATCATGAGATCGAGTCGGACGCGCGTCATGGGGCCTCCTTCGGGGCGGTGCGGGCGAGGTGGATGCCGAGCTGGTCGGCGTGACGTTCGGCGGGGGTGCGATGATCGTCGAGCCAGAGGTGCAGCACGTCGAGGGCGCCGGGCCGCAGGCTCACGGTCCGCGAACGCCCCACCTTCTGCGAGACGACGACCCGCGCCTCCTCGAGCACGCGCAGGTGCTGCAGGAACGACGGGAGTGCCATCCCGAACGGCTCGGCGAGCGCCGACACGACGGCCGGTCCCCGCGCCAACCGTTCCACCACGGCGCGGCGGGTCGGGTCCGCGAGAGCGCGCAGCACCCCGTCCACCTCGTCGCAATAGTTAGGCATATCCCTAACTATCGCACACCCTTCGCGGGTTGAGTAGCGCCGCCCGCAGGGCGACGCGTATCGAAACCAGGTAGCTCGAACGCGCGGTTTCGATACGCGTGCCGCTCCGCGGGCGCGCTACTCAACCCGCGGGGTCAGGCGAACGCCTCGATCGGCGGACACGCGCACACGAGGTTGCGATCCCCGTACGCCTGGTCGATGCGACGCACCGGCGGCCAGTACTTCGCCCGCACCTGGCCGGGGGCCGGGTACACGGCGAGCTCGCGCGGATAGGGATGCGCCCACTCCCCCACGACGACCGCCTCGGCGGTGTGCGGCGCGTTCACGAGCGGGTTGTCGTCGGCGGGCCACTCGCCGCGGCCCACGGCATCCGCTTCGGCTTTGATCGCGATCATCGCGTCGATGAAGCGGTCGATCTCGGCGAGGTCTTCGCTCTCGGTCGGTTCGACCATGAGGGTGCCCGCGACGGGGAACGACATCGTCGGCGCGTGGAAGCCGTAGTCGATGAGCCGCTTCGCGACGTCGTCGACGGTCACCCCGGTCGCCTCGCGCAGGGGGCGCAGGTCGAGGATGCATTCGTGCGCGACGAGTCCGTGGTCGCCCGCGTAGAGCACGGGGTAGTGCTCGCGCAGCCGCGCGGCGACGTAGTTCGCGGCGAGCACGGCGGCGCCGGTGGCGCGGGTGAGGCCGTCGGGTCCCATCATCCGCACATACGCCCACGAGATGGGCAGGATGCTCGGGCTGCCGTAGGGCGCCGCGCTGACGGGGTTCTCGGCGCCCCGAGGCAGGTACGGCGCGAGGTGTGCTTTCGCCGCGACGGGTCCGACGCCCGGGCCGCCCCCGCCGTGCGGGATGCAGAACGTCTTGTGCAGGTTGAGGTGCGACACATCGCCGCCGATGTCGCCGAAGCGCGCGTAGCCGAGCAGGGCGTTGAGGTTCGCGCCGTCGATGTAGACCTGTCCGCCGGCGTCGTGCACCGCCTCGGTCACGGCCCGGATCTCGTGCTCGTAGACCCCGTGGGTCGACGGGTAGGTGACCATGAGGGCGGCCAGCTCGGCGGCGTGTTCCGTCACCTTCGCGCGGAGGTCGTCGAGGTCGACGTTCCCCTCGTCGTCACACGCGACGACGACGACGCGCATGCCCGCGAGCACGGCGGAGGCCGCGTTGGTGCCGTGGGCGCTCGACGGGATGAGGCACACGGTGCGGCCTTCATCGCCGTTGGCGCGGTGGTAGCCACGGATCGCGAGCAGCCCCGCGAGCTCGCCCTGCGAACCGGCGTTCGGCTGCAGCGAGACCGCGTCGTAGCCGGTGAGCTCGGCGAGCCACACCTCGAGCTGCTCGATCATCGCGAGGTACCCGTGCACGTCGGCCTCGGGGGCGAACGGGTGCACGCGTGAGAACTCCGGCCACGAGACGGCGGCCATCTCGGTCGCCGCGTTGAGCTTCATCGTGCACGAGCCCA
>CAMLMQ010000077.1 GCA_946481135.1 uncultured Microbacteriaceae bacterium | reverse complement strand
CTCAAGCTGCTGCAGGCCGCCGACTTCGACACGAAGCGCGCCGAGACCGGCATCATCTACATCGACGAGGTCGACAAGATCGCGCGCAAGGCCGAGAACCCCTCCATCACGCGTGACGTGTCGGGGGAGGGCGTGCAGCAGGCGCTGCTGAAGATCCTCGAGGGAACCGTCGCGTCCGTGCCGCCGCAGGGCGGCCGCAAGCACCCGCACCAGGAGTTCATCCAGATCGACACGACGAACGTGCTGTTCATCGTGGCGGGCGCGTTCGCCGGGCTGGAAGACATCATCTCCGCCCGTGTCGGCAAACGCGGCATCGGATTCGGGGCCCCGCTGCACAGCAAGCGCGACGAGTCGGAGCTGTTCAGCGAGGTGCTGCCGGAAGACCTCCACAAGTTCGGGCTCATCCCCGAGTTCATCGGGCGTCTGCCCGTCGTGACGACGGTGTCACCGCTCGACCAGGACGCGCTCATGCAGATCCTCACCGAGCCGAAGAACGCCCTCGTGCGCCAGTACCAGCGCATGTTCGAGCTCGACGGTGTCGAGCTGGAGTTCGAGAAGGATGCCCTCGAAGCGATCGCCGACCTCGCGAAGCTGCGCCAGACCGGTGCTCGCGGCCTGCGTGCGATCCTCGAAGAGGTGCTCGGCCCGATCATGTTCGACGTGCCCTCCGACGCCGACGTCGCCCGCGTCGTCGTAACGAAGGCGGCGGTGCTCGAGAACGCGGCGCCGACGATCGTGCCGCGCACCGAGCAGCGGCGCGAGAAGTCCGCCTGACCGAGACCTTTCTGCGGGTTGAGTAGCGCGCCGCGTAGCGGCACGCGTATCGAAACCCCCCTTCGCCGTCCCTGGTTTCGATACGCGTCGCGCTGCGCGCGGCGCTACTCAACCCACGGGGGCGGCGAGGTGACGACCGTGGCGGAGGTGACCGTCGCGGATCTCGATGATCCGGTCGGCGTAGAGCGCCATCCGGGGATCGTGAGTCGACACGATCGCCGCGACTCCGCGCTCGTGCACGAGTCGGGCGATGAGCGACATCATCGCGTCGGCGTTCGTCGAGTCGAGCTGCCCCGTCGGCTCGTCGGCGATGAGCAGGCGCGGCTCGTTGGCGAGCGCGCGGGCGATCCCGAGGCGCTGCTGCTGACCGCCCGACAGCTCGTCGGGACGTTGGTTCTCGTGCCCGGTCAGCCCGACCGCCGCGAGCAGCTCGGTGGTGCGCTCTTCCCGGTCGGCCGCCGGCATCCCCGCGATGCGCATCGGAAGCTCGACGTTCTCGGCCGCGGAGAGCACCGGGAGCAGGGCGAAGCCCTGGAAGATGAAGCCGAGGTCGCGGCGGCGGAGGTCGACGAGTTCCGTCTCGCTCGCCCCCGTCATCACCCGATCGCCGAGGGCGACGGTGCCGGCAGTCGGCACGTCGAGCCCGCCGAGCAGGTTGAGCAGGGTCGTCTTGCCCGACCCCGACGCGCCGCGCAGGATGAGCAGCTCGCCCGCGCGCAGTTCGAGATCGACGTCGACGACGGCGTGCACGGCGGTGTCGCCCGTGCCGTAGGTGCGACTCAGTCCCGTCGCTCGCAGCACGACGTCGGTCATCGTTCCTCCTCGGAGGTCGGGTGCACCTGCACGTGGTCGGTTTCGAGTTCGAGCCGCACGCGGTCGCGCATCGCGAGGCGCGTGAGGTACTCGGAGGGGAGCTGGAGGCGACCGACCCGGTCGAGCACCGCGTACTCGCGGGCGTGCAGACGCTCCACTCCGTGCTCGTCGACGGCCGTGCGGCGCAGCACCTCGGTCGAGGTGCGTCCGTCGCGGATCTGCACGGTGCGGCGCACCTGAGTCGACACGCTCTCGTCGTGCGTGACGATGAGCACGGTCACCCCGAGCCGCGAATTGACGTCGCGGAACGCGTCGAACACGAGTTGTGAGTTCGCTTGGTCGAGTTCGCCCGTGGGCTCGTCGGCGAAGAGCACGCGCGGCGAGTTCGCGAGGGCGACGGCGATCGCGACGCGCTGCTGCTGGCCGCCGGAGAGCTGGGCGGGTCGTCGGTCGCGCAGTTCGGCGATCCCCAGGATCTCGAGCAGCTCGTCGACGCGTTCGCTGCGCTGCCGCGCCGGCACGCGGGCGATCGCGAGCGGCGTCGCGACGTTCTCCGCCGCCGAGAGGTAGGGGAGCAGGTTGCGCGACGTCTGCTGCCAGATGAATCCGACGCTGTGGCGGCGGTACCGCGTGCGCGCCCGCCGACCCATCGTGAGGAGGTCGTGTCCGTCGACGCGCGCCCTGCCCGCGGTGGGCACGTCGAGGCCGGAGAGGATGCTGAGCAGCGTCGACTTGCCCGAGCCCGACGCGCCGACGATCGCCGTGAGCTCGCCCTCGGCGACCTCCAGCGTGAGACCCTGCAGCGCCTGCACCTCGACCCCTTCGGCCGAGAAGATGCGCACGAGGTCGGTGCACTCGATCTGCGCGGTCATGCGTCTCCCATCATGCGTCGCCTACCTTGAGGGCGCCGGCGGGGGCGAGGCGCCGCCCGAGTGCGACCGAGATCGCGCCGGCGGCGACCACGGTGACGAGGAACACGAGCAGGGCCGCGAGCACCGCGATCGGATCGATCACGGCGGTCGGCTGCGCGAGGCCGCCGACGAAGGGGCGCAGGTCGAGCACCGACGCGACGAGGGCCGCGATGCCGAGCCCGAGCGCCGTGCCGACCGCGAGCGCGGTGAGTGCGAGCGGCCCCAGCTCCCACGCGAGGAGCCCGCGCAGTTGGTGGGTCGACATCCCGAGGATGCGCAGCACGCCGAGCAGGCGGTTGCGCGCCGCGGCGGCGGCGATCGAGGCGAGCAGGACCGTGAGCACGGTGAGCAGCAGGGACACGATCGCGGCGATCAGGAGCGCCACCTCCACGCCGACGATCGCGGGGGACCGGGCCTCGCACAGTGCCGTCGCGGCGGCGTCGACGACCACGAGGGCCCGTGTGTTCGCCGACTGCGTCGCCGTGACGACCTCGTCGAGTTCCGCCGCGACGGCCGCCGGGTCCGCCGAGGGGCTGAGGGCGATGAGCAGGCGCTCCGGTGACGGCAACTCGACGTCGAGGTCGGCGGCCGTGACGGCGTCGACGAGCACCCACTGTCGCGAGACACCGGGGAGTGCCGTCGTGGGGATCACCCCCGCGACGGTCACCGGTCGACCGGCGAGTTCCGCCTCGGACGTCGAGATGCTGTTCGCCCAGTCCTCCGAGACGAGCACCTCCGACGCGTCGAGCGCCGGCAGGTCGGGGCGGATGCGGTTCAGCGTCGCGGTGTCGGCGACGAGGAGCGTGACCCCGCGGTCGTCGGCGCCTTCGTCGAATCTCACGTTCGAGAGGTAGGTCACGCTCGCGACCTCGTCGACCCCGTCGACCGCACGCGCGGCGTCGACCACGTCGTCGTCGAGTGCGAACCCACGCACCTGGAGGTCGGCGCCCACCGCATCCCGGGCGCCCTGCTCGAGCCCCGCACGCACCGTTCCGACGAAGACCGTCGAGAAGACGACGATCGAGACGCCGACCACGAGCGCGAGCGCCGCCGCGAACCCGAGCGCCGGGTCGCGCACGGCACGCGCCGCCCCGAGCACGCCGACCGCACCGTCGCGGGCGCGCAGGACGCGTTGCACGCCCCGCAACGGGAGGGGGTAGAGCCGGAGCGTCACGACGCACACGGCCAGGGCGAGCAGGAGCGGTGTCGCCGACAGCAGGGGGTCGACGCCGACGGCCGCCGCCGAGGGCACGAGTCCGCGCCGGGCGAGCAACCACAGGGCCACCGCGGCGAGGCCCACCACGCCGAGTTCGACGTAGAGCCGCACGCGGGAGGCGCCGCGCATCCGCAGATCGTTGCGCGGCGGTCGCAGCCCGGCGGGGGAGGTGAGGGCCGCGAAGAGCACGATCGGCGTGAGGGCGAGCAGGAGGGGTCCGAGCCAGCCGGCCACCTCCGGCTCGCCGGGCAGCAGGAGACTCGCGAGGCCGAAGGCGAGGGCGGAGGGCGGCAGCGTCACGAGGGCGCCTTCGAGCGCCATGAGCGCCCGCAGCTGGAGTGCGCTCGCACCGCGCGCCGCGAGCAGCGACAGCGCGGGGGCTCGGCGGGCGAGCACCGACCGGATGCCGAGTGCGACGACCGCGATCACGACGCCGACGAGACCCGAGAGGCTCAGGGCGAGCAGGGCGGAGACGGCGGTCACCCGTTCGAGCACCCGCTCGAGCGCGTTCGCGAGCCCGCTGCGGAAGTCGAGGCTTCCCCCGTCGGGCAGGTAGGCGGTCGAGGTCGTGAGGTTGCGCACCTGCGTGGCGACCGTCGTGAGGTCCTCGTACGCGATCGCGTCGGGGTCGATCGGGATCCAGGCGTCGAACTCGCCGTTCGCGAGGGCGCTCTGCAGCGGGATCGCGCTCGCCGGGGCGACGTAGACGCTGCTCCGGACGGTCGGCAGGCTGCCGGCTTCGCGGTAGAGGATCGGGTTGAGCGAGATCGACTGGTGGATCCAGTAGGGGTCGTCGGGGTCGACCGCCTCGTAGATCGCGGCGACGCGCAGCGGCCCGAGGCCGTACTCGAGCACGTCGCCGATCGCGACGCCGGCCGCCTCCGCCGTGGCGGCGCTCACCGCGATGTCGAGGGGGGCGTCGCCGTCGAGGTCGGGTCGCCACGCCGACGGCAGCTCGCCGTCGATCACGCGGATCCGCTCGGTGAGACGCAGATCGACGGTGAGGTCGACGAGGAAGCGCAGCCGTTGCGGACCCGTGAGCTCCGCGTCGTCGGCGAGCGTGCGGGTGACCCACTGCGGGGTGAGCGCCGCGTCGGCGAGCGGTGTGAACAGCCGGTCGCGCAGGTTCGCGACCGAGTCGACCGTGCCGCCGAACAGGCGCTCGATGTCGCCCGTGGGGCTCGTCTCGGCCAGACCGACGCGACCGCTGCCGCTCAGGTCGACGAGCAGCGGCGAGGTCGTGCGCAGCTGGAAGCGCAGCTCCTCGGTGCCGACCGCCGCGAGCGCGCGCGGCGCGAGTGCGGCGCCGAGCACCGCGACCGCCACGAGCAGGCCCACGAGCAGCGAGCCTGTGAACCCCGAGCGCAGATGGTGCGCGAGCATCCGCGGCGTGCCGAGCGCGCTCATCGGGACTCCTCGGCGGGGGATGCCGTGCGCGACTCGCGCAGCGCGTCGGCGCCGGCGGCGACGAGCACGGCGGCGAAGGCGACCGCGAGGGCGAGCAGGGAGAGGCCGAGCGGGCCGAGCTCGACGGCGACCGCGGTCGGTACCGCGGGGTCGAGGCGCGGCACCGCCGCGCGCGCGATGGGGCCGACCGTGAGGAGCACGACCGCCCCGCCGGCGATCAGCCCGGCGAGGCCGCCGTACGCGATGACCACGCCGAGTTCGCGCGCCCGCATCACCGCCTGCGCCCCGGGGCTGAGTCCGAGCACGCGGAGGATCGCGATGCCGCGCCGGCGATCGCGACGCAGCGCCCGCCCCGCAGCGATCACGCCCGCGACCGCGAGCGTCGCGCAGCCCAGCGCCGTGATCCAGAGGGCGGTCGTCGCAGCACCGAGCAGTTCGGCGCCCGCGGGGTCGGCCGCCGGGTCGATGCGGCCGTTCGCCGGCAGGATGTCGCGGGCTCCCGCCACCGTCGCCGCCACGTCGTCGGTCGCGATCCAGAGGCTCATCGGGTCGGGCTGCGCCTCGCTGAGGCGCAAGTCGTAGTGCTGCAGCAGCCCGAGGTCGAGCAGCAGCGCGACGGCGTTGCGCGACGTCGGGATGGCGGGGAGGATGCCGTCGATGCGCACCCGGAGTCCGGTGCCCGCGCGCACGGAGAAGTTCAGCGTGTCGCCGATCGCGACGTCGTAGCGATCGGCGAGGGCCTGCGAGACGACGACGGCCGGCAGCAGCTGGTCGCGCCACGTTCCGTCGAACGTGGGGGTGAGCCGCACGCGGTCGGTCATCTCGCCGACGCCGAACCCCACCCGCTCGTCGTCGAGCGGCGTCGCCGGATCGGGGCTCGAACCCGGCGAGTCGGGATACCACACGCCGTCGAACGGCACCTCGACCGCCCCGGAAGCCGTCTCTGCGCGGAAGCCGAGGACTTCGACCGATCCCACCTCCGACGCCACGACCGCCGCCGGGGGCACGCGGGCCTCGAGCGAGGCGAGGCGGAGCTCGCGCCCCGATCCATCGGGTACGGCGCCGCGGTAGGTCGTCGTCGCGAGTCGCGGATCGGCCGGGTCCGCTGTCGTCTCCACGACCTCGAGCGCGACGACCTCGAGCAGCCCGTACGAGTCGCGCAGGATCGCCGAGAATCGGGCCGGGAGCGCGAGGCCCTCGGTCTCGACCGCGAGCGTGACGGTGCGCGTGTCGGCGGGAAGCACCGGGGCACGGTCCTCGATCCGGATCGCCTCGGACGCGCCGTCGAGGTCGAAGGATGCCGGCATCCTCGAGGCGACGTCGCGCAGCGCATCGGGGGCGACCGCGACGATCGTGCCCGAGCCGGCGCCGAACTGGAGCGTCTCGATCGCCACGGGTGCGATGCCGGTCACGCCGGGAAGTCCGCGCAGGCCGTCGACGGTGGTCGCGGGGAGTCCAGGGGCGTCGGTGGAGACACGCACGTCGGCGCCGGCGCGCAGCTGTGCGGCCAGGGTGAACGTCGACGACCAGGTGGCCTGGTAGCCGGCTGCGGTGACGAGCGACCCCACCCCGAGTGCGACGATGAGCACGGGGGCGGCGACGAGCTCGGGTCGTCGGGCGACCGTGCGGGCGGTGAGCAGACGCCCCACGCCCGCGCGATGCGCGAGACGTTCGTCGAGACGCGCGACGGCGGGATGCAAGGCGAGGGCCGCGAGGGAGACGGCGACGAGCGTGAGTGCGGGTGCGGGTGCCGTGACGGGGTCGATCGCGGAGCCGCCGTCCGCGGTCGGCGTGACCGGGCTGCCGTACAGGCGCAGTTGCCACACCGACAGCGCGGCCGTCGCGACGGCGAGCACGAGCAGACCGCCGCCCGCGACGCGACGGCGCCGTGCGCCGCCGTCGGACGGTTCGCGCGCGGTCTGGCGCAGCGCGTTCTGCGCCGTGCTGAGCGCGGCGGTCGCGGCGGCGAAGGCCGTGGTGACGAGGCACGGCACGAGCAGCGTCGTCAGCGGCGGGAAGGGCCCGTCGGAGACGAGCTGCAGCACGCCGACGGCGGCGGCGACGCCGAGCAGCGACCCGAGGGCCGCCACCGCGGCGACCTCGACCGCGGTGCGCGTCGCGAGGCCGAGGGCGGACGCTCCGCGCGACCAGAGCAGTGCCGTCTCGTCGGCGCGGAGGGTCGTGAGCAGGCGGGCGAGCTGCGTGAACGTGACGACCGCGATCGCGCCGAGCAGGAGCAGTGCGAGCGGCTCGACGGCGCGGAACGCCGCGACCCGGCTCTGCAGCTCGTCGACCGTCTGCAGAAGCCGCCCGCTCTTGGCGAGACCGGTGAGGCCGCCCTCCTCACCCTCCCACCCGCGGTGGAGGGTGGTCCAGGCGGCCGGGATCGCGGCGAGATCGGCGATGTCGGCGCTCGACAGCTCGGGCACGACGGTCCAGCGGGCCTGGGGCTCGACCTCGTCCCACGCCGCGAGCACCGACTCGGGAACGACGACGGGCCCGAACGCGCTGCCCGAGCGACCCGTGTCGACGATGGCGTCACCCAGCCACCGCGGGTCGAGGCGGTCGACCGGCCGCCACGTGCCGGAGACGCGGAACGGCGTGCCCTCCAGTTCGAGCGTCGACCCCGGGGCGAGGCCGAGTTCGACGGCCGCGTCGGCCTGCACGAGCACCTCGTCGTCGCCCGGCCAGTCGCCGTCGACGAGGTCGAGGCGCTCTTCGGCATCCTCGAGGGCGAGCACGGTCACCCGCCGCAGCGTGCCGCCGTCGGGGATGCCGTCGACGTCGACCTGGACCGTGCGGTCGACCTCGACCGGCACGGTGACGGATTCGAACCGACGACCGAGCATCGCCCGCACCTGCGTGTCCTGCTCGTCGGCATCGGCGTCGAGGGGCAGGCCCACGCGCAGCCCCTCGTAGGCCCCTGCGCCGTCGGTGAGTCCCGAGCGCAGGCCCTCGACGGCCTGGCGTTCGAGCAGCGCGGTGACGCCCGCGCCCAACCCGGCGACGAGTGTGGCCGTGACGAAGAGCGCGGCGAACCACCCGGCGTGTTCGCGCACGCGCGTGAACGTCGGCGACACGTCTGATGAACCTCGCTCGCGTTCGGAGAGTTGCCTGAGTCTATGCCGCGCCCGCTCCGCCGCGGGATGACGCGAGGGTGCGCCGTCGCGACCGACTCCAGCTTGACGCGCGCTTTGTTGCCTGCTTTATTTACTCCTGAAGTAACCCCAAGTCAGGAGAGATCGATGGCGATCCGGCCCAGCGCACGAGCGGATGTGAACCGCTCCGCGATCCTCGCGCACCTCGGCGCCCAGGGTCCGGCCTCGCGCGCCGACCTCGCCCGTCAGCTCGGCCTGTCGCCGGCGTCGCTCACCCAGCTCGCGAAAGATCTCCTCGCAGAGGGACTCATCGTCGAGCTCGACCACTCGCCGTCACAGGGCGGCCGACCCGCCCGCATGCTCGGTCTCGCCGCCTCCGACGCCCGCGCGATCGGGGTGAAGGTCGTCGCCGACCACGTCGCGTTCGTCGAGGTCGGCATCGACGGCGCCGTGGTGCGCAGCGCGAGCGAGCCGTTCGACGCCGCGGCCTCGACGTACCTCGCCGACCTCGCCGGGCTGCTCGCCCGCTTCATCGCCGGGGGCGCGTCGACCCGGCTGCTCGGCGTCGGCGTGGGCGTGCCCGGCAGCGTCGACCGCCAGGGCAGCGGCCTCGTCGACTCCACCCAGCTCGGCTGGAACCAGGCACCGCTCGGCGCGACGCTGCGCCGCGAACTCGGCCTGCCCGTCATCGTCGAGAACAACGTCAACGCCCTCGCCATGGCCGAACGGCTCTACGGCGTCGGGCGTCGGCACACGAGCTTCCTCGTCGTCACGATCGGTACCGGTGTGGGCGCCGGCTTCGTGGTCGACGGGGTCGTACTGCGCGGCTCCACGGGCGGCGCCGGAGAGATCGGCCACACGCCGGTGCTCGAGGCCGGCCCCGTGTGCAGCTGCGGCAACACCGGATGCCTCGAAGCCGTCATCGGCGAGGCGGCGCTCGTGCGCACGGCGCGCGAGCGCGGTGTCATCGGAGCGGGCGCGGGCATGGCCGCCCTGCGGGCCGCGGCCGACGAGGGCGATGCGGCCGCGACCGCCCTGTTCGGCGAGGCGGGCCACCTGCTCGGCCGCACCCTCGCGGGGGTCGTGCAGGTGCTCGACCCCGAGCTCGTGATCCTGCTCGGCGAGGGCACGGCCGCCTGGCCGCATTGGGCCTACGGTTTCGAACCCGCCTTCCGTTCGGCGCTGCTGCCGCTGCGTCGCGGCATCGGCGTCGTCGTCGAGACCTGGCAGGACGAGAGCTGGGCGCAGGGCGCCGCCGCGCTCGTGCTCGCGACCCCGTTCGACTCCGACGGCGTCGCGGGCGACCAGGGCCGGCTCGTGCGCGAGCGCCTCGTCGAGCACTCGGTGCCCGAAGGCGACCGATGAGCGTCTCCACCCTGCAGACGAGCCTCGTCGACCGCGCCGACGTGGCTCCGCGCCGCCCCGTGCGTCGCGGGCGGGTGCGCTATGCGCTCGTCGTGCTCGCGTTCCTGCTGCCGTCGGCGATCCCGCTCACGATGTTCACGCTCGGCCCGATGGTCGCCGCGGCGTGGGTGAGCCTCACCGAGTGGAACCTCATCCGCGAGCCCGTCTTCGTCGGGTTCGACAACTACGCGCAGCTGCTCACCGACCCGGTGACCGCGGATGTCTTCCTCCACACGCTCTTCTACATCGGCGGCTACCTGCCCCTCGTCTACGTCGGTGGGCTGTTCCTCGCCCTCGCGCTCAACAGCCGCCTGAAGGGTCGGGCGTTCTGGCGGGGCGTCTACTTCCTGCCGGTCGTCACGTCGTGGATCGTCGTCGCCCTCATCTGGCGCTGGCTGCTCAACCCCGCCAACGGCGTCGTCAACACCGCGCTCGGCTGGATCGGCGTCGACGGCCCCGGCTGGTGGACCGACCCCTACTGGGCGATGCCGTCGGTCATCCTCGCGTCGGTCTGGAAAGACCTCGGCTTCGTCATGGTGATCCTGCTCGCGGGACTGCAGGCGATCAATACCGAGCTGGAGGACGCGGCACGCGTCGACGGGGCGGGATGGTGGCGCCGCCTGTGGAGCGTCACCCTGCCGCTGCTCAGCCCGAGCACCTTCTTCGTGCTCGTCATCTCGCTCATCAACGGCTTCCAGGTCTTCGACCAGGTGTACGCGATGACCGGCGGAGGCCCGGCGGGCGCGTCCCAGGTCGTCGTGCAGCAGATCTACGACCTGACCTTCCGCTACGGAGCGGCGGGAGAGGCATCCGCCCTCTCCTGGATGCTCTTCGTCGTCGTGCTCGGCGTGACGGTCGTGCAGATCATCGGGCAGCGCCGGTGGGTGACCTATGGCTAGGGGCTGGTCGCCGCGCTCCGTCGTGCTGCACGCCGTCATCGTCGCGGGTGCCGCCGTCATGTTCTTCCCGTTCCTGTGGACGATCGTCACGTCGATCACCCCCGGTGCCGGGCTGACGATGACGCCGTCGCTCGTGCCGACCGACCCGTCGCTCGAGGCCTACGCCCGCCTGTTCTCGGAGCGCCCGTTCCTGCGCATCGTCGGCAACAGCCTCGGGCTCGCCGTCGTGACGACGGTCGTGCAGCTGTTCACGAGCGCGACGGCCGCCTACGCCTTCAGTCGACTACCGTTCCGCGGTCGCGGCGTCGTCTTCGCGATCTACCTCGCGACGATGATGATCCCGCTGCAGGTGCTCATCGTGCCGCTCTTCGTCGAACTCAAGGCGCTCGGCCTCATCAACACCTACCTCGGCGCCCTGCTGCCGACGTTCGCGAGCGCGTTCGGCATCTTCCTGCTGCGGCAGGCCGTCAACCAGGTGCCGCGCGAGCTCGACGAGGCGGCGACGCTCGACGGTGCGGGGCACTTCCGCATCTTCGCTCTCATCGTGCTGCCCAACATCCGTCCCGCTCTCGCGACCCTCGCCGTCTTCGCGTTCATGGGCAGCTGGAACTCCTTCCTCTGGCCCCTCGTCGTGCTGCGCCGCCCCGAACTGCAGACCCTGCCGGTCGCGCTCGCCGGGCTGCAGGGCCAGTACACCACCGCGTGGGACATCGTCATGGCCGGCTCCGTCGTGAGCATCCTGCCGATGCTCGCGCTCTACCTCTTCGCCCAGCGATACGTCATCCAGGGCGTCGCCAGCTCCGGGATCAAGTGAGACCCCTCATGAGATCCCGGCAGCCCACACCGCAGCACCGCACCATTCACCCCGAGAACAAGGAGACAACGCAGTCATGAACCGCAAGCTGCTCGCCGTCGTCGGCGTCGCCGCGATCGGCGGCCTCACCCTCGCCGGATGCACCGCGCCCGCCGACGACGGCCCCGTCACGATCACGTACACCAACTTCATCTCGAACGGAGGCAACGAGGAGAATCTCCAGGCCATCGTCGACGCGTTCGAGGCGGAGAACCCCGACATCACCGTCGAGGTCACGACATTGCCCTACGGCGACTACGGCACGGCCCTTCAGACCGACCTCGCCGCCGGGACCGTGAGCGACGTCTTCGACATCGAGTACGCCAACTACCGGCAGTTCCAGGCCGACGGCGTGCTCGCCGAGATCCCCGTCGCCGACCCGGGTGCCTACCGCGAGTCGCTGCTCGAGGCGTACCAGACCGACGGCACGCAGTACGCGCTGCCGAGTTCGTTCTCCGACGTCGTCCTCTACTACAACAAGGACCTCTTCGACGCGGCCGGCCTCGACTACCCGACGAACGACTGGACCTGGGAAGACGAGCGGGCCGCCGCCGAGGCGCTGACCGATCAGGCCGCGGGCGTGTGGGGCGACCACCAGCCGGTCTCGTTCTACGAGTACTACAAGGCGCTCGCGCAGAACGGCGGGGAGTTCCTGACCGAGGACGGCACCGCGGTCGCGTTCAACACGCCCGAGGGCATCGAGGCCGCCGAGTGGCTCGTCGGCAAGAGCGGCACCGTGATGCCGACGATCG
>CAMLMQ010000076.1 GCA_946481135.1 uncultured Microbacteriaceae bacterium | reverse complement strand
CCGGGGGGGGTTGCGGGGGCGCGCGGGCGCGGCCCCGTCCAACCCACCCCCCCCGTGGGGGCGCCGGGTTTTTCCCCGGGGGGCGGGGCGCCCCGCTACTCAACCCGCGGCGGGGTGCCTAAGCTCACGGCATGCCGGAGTTGCACATCACGGGGGACGCCGACGCGGATCGGCTGCTGAGCGACGAGCCGCTCGCGCTGCTGATCGGGATGCTGCTCGACCAGCAGGTGCCGATGGAGACGGCGTTCGCAGGACCGGCGAAGATCAAGCAGCGGCTCGGGGCGTTCGATGCCGCCGCGATCGCGACGGCCGACCCCGAGAAGCTCGTCGAGCTCTTCAAGCAGACCCCCGCCGTGCACCGGTTCCCGGGGTCGATGGCCGAACGCACGCAGGCGCTGTGCGCGGCGCTCGTCGCCGACTGGGGCGGGGATGCCGCACGCATCTGGACCGACGGCGATCCCGACGGCGCGGAGGTGCTCACGCGGCTCAAGGCCCTGCCCGGGTTCGGCGAGCAGAAGGCGAAGATCTTCCTCGCCCTCCTCGGCAAGCAGTACGGGCTCACGGCAGCCGGCTGGGAGTCCGCCGCAGGTTCGTACGGCGAGCAAGGCAGCCATCGTTCGGTTGCCGATATCGTGGATGCCGAATCGCTCGCGAAGGTTCGCGAGTTCAAGAAGGCGGCGAAAGCCGCCGCGAAGGGACACTGACACCTCCGTGGACGATCCCCCGTCTGCCCATAGACCCTCGCCGACGATCGGGCGAGCCCGATGAGCACGGACATCCTCCTGTTCGGCGTCGGGATCCTCCTGACCGTCGGCACCGGCTTCTTCGTGGCGAGCGAGTTCGCGCTCGTCAACCTCGACCGCCCCGAGCTCGAGGCGCGTCAGGCCCGCGGTGAGACCCGCCTCGGGATGACGATCGCCGCGCTCAAGATCACGTCGACCCACCTGTCGAGCGCGCAGCTGGGCATCACGCTCACGACGCTCCTCACCGGGTACACGCTGGAACCCGTCGTGAGTCGCTGGCTGGCGGGGCCCCTGACCTCCCTCGGCATCCCCGAGGGCGCGGTCCCCGTGATCGCGACGATCGTCGCCGTCACCCTCGCGACCCTGCTGTCGATGATCATCGGCGAGCTCGTGCCGAAGAACTTCGCGCTCGCCGTGCCTCGGCAGACGGCGAAGATCGTGATCCCGTTCCAGACGCTCTTCACGTTCGTCTTCCGGCCCGCGATCGCGCTGCTCAACGGCACCGCGAACGCGATCCTGCGCTCGATCGGCATCGAGCCGAAGGAGGAGATCTCGGCGGCTCGCACGGCCGAGGAGCTGCGCTCGCTCGTGCGGCGCTCCGCGAGTCAGGGGTCGCTCGACCAGGACACCGCGACGCTGCTGGCTCGCACCCTCGTCTTCTCCGACCACACCGCATCCGACGTGATGACGCCCCGTCCGCGGATCGCCGGCGTCGAGCGCGCCGCGACCGCGGAGGCCGTGATCGACCTCGCGCGCCGCACGGGCTATTCCCGCTTCCCGGTGTTCGACGAGGACATCGACGACATCATCGGCCTCGTGCACCTCAAGCAGGCGGTCGCGGTGCCGCGCGAGCGTCGCGCCGAGGTGCCGGTGACGGCTCTCCAGTCCGACGCGCTCCGCGTGCCGGAGACGATGAAGCTCGACACCCTGCTCGGCGAGCTGCGCGGCCGCGGGTTCCAGATGGCGGTCGTCGTCGACGAGTACGGCGGAACCGCCGGCGTCGCGACGCTCGAAGACCTCGTCGAGGAGCTCGTCGGCGAGGTCTCCGACGAGCACGACCGCTCACGGGCCGACGTCGTGCGCAGCCGCGACTGGCTCACCTTCCCCGGCGCGCTGCGCCCCGACGAACTCGCCGACCGCGCCAACGTGGTCGTGCCCGAGGACGGCCCCTACGAGACCGTCGCCGGCTGGATGATGGCCGAGCTCGGGCGCCTCGCCGAGCAGGGCGACACGGTCGAGATCGAGGCCGGCGTCTTCCGCGTCGAGCGGATGGACGGTCGACGCATCGACCGCATCCGCTTCACCCCGCGTGCCGTCGACACGGGCGAGCTCACCGTCATCACGGAGGCGAAGCGATGAGCCCGTTCGCAGTCTTCGCGGAGGAGGGCATCGCGGGAGTCGACTGGTGGGGCATCGCCTGGCTCGGCATCCTGCTCGTCGTCAACGCGTTCTTCGTCGGCGCGGAGTTCGCCGTCATCTCGGCGCGCCGCTCGCAGATCGAGCCGAGGGCCGAGGCAGGCGGTCGTGCCGCGCGCACCGCCCTGTGGGCGATGGAGCACGCGACCCTCATGCTCGCGACGAGTCAGCTCGGCATCACGGTGTGCTCGCTGCTGATCCTCAACGTGTCGGAGCCGGCGATCCACCACCTGCTCGAGATCCCGCTCGCGCTCACCGGGTGGCCGGTCGAGGTGATCTCGGTGATCGCGTTCATCATCGCGCTCGTCGTCGTCTCGTTCCTGCACGTCGTGTTCGGCGAGATGGTGCCGAAGAACATCTCGTTCTCGGTGCCCGATCGTGCGGTGCTCATCCTCGCGCCGCCGCTCGTCGCCGTCGCGACGGTGTTCAAGCCCGTCATCTGGTCGCTCAATGCGATCGCGAACGGCATCCTGCGCCTCTTCCGGGTCGAGCCGAAGAACGAGGCGACGAGCGCGTTCACCGCCGAAGAGGTGCAGACGATCATCCGCACGTCGACGCGCGAGGGCGTGCTGACCGACACGACCGGCACGCTCAGCAACGCGTTCGAGTTCACCGAGAAGCGGGTGCGGGATGTCGCGGTCGCCTCCGACGCGCTCGTCACGTTGCCCGAGGACGCCACCCCGGCCGACGTCGAGCGCGCGGTCGCGCAGCACGGCTTCAGTCGCTACGTGCTCGTGAACGAGCTCGGCGAACCGACCGGCTATGTGCACATCAAGGACGTCATCGACCTGCGCGACGACGAGTTCGACGTGCCGGTGCCGCCGAAGCGCATCCGCTCGCTCATCACGGTGTTCCGCGACGCCGAACTGGAGGACGCGCTCGCCCTCATGCGGCGCTCGGGCGCCCACGTGGCCCGCGTGTTCGACGAGCACGGCGCGAGCCGCGGCGTGCTGTTCCTCGAGGACATCATCGAGACGCTCGTCGGCGAGGTGCAGGACGCCACCCGGCGTCGCTGACGCACCCTGCCATCCTGCCGAGGGGTCGCGTTCGGGTGCTCTGGAGCCGCCAGAAGCCCGAATCGCGACCCCTCGGCGCGGGGACGGTCAGAGCCGGGCGCGTCGGTACTGCGGCGGCCAGTAGTCGACGTCGACGCCGAGCTCGGTCGCGGCACGCAGCGCGAAGTGCGGGTCGCGCAGCATCTCGCGGCCGAGCATGACGGCGTCCACGCGCCCCGACTCGATGAGGTCGGCCGCCTGACGGGGCTCGGTGATGTGTCCGACGGCCGACACGCGCACGGCGGCGTCGGCCGCGACGCTCTCGGCGTACGGCACCTGGTAGCCCGGGCCCGACGGGATGGTGACCCCGGTCACGAGTCCGCCCGTCGAGATGTCGAACAGGTCGGCGCCGGCATCCCGGGCCCAGCCGGCGACCGTCGCGGTCTGCTCGGCATCCCAACCGCCCTCGACGTAGTCGGTCGCCGAGAACCGCACGAGCACGGGCACCTCGTCGCCGACCTCGGCGCGCACCGCCCCCACGACCTCCAGCAGCAGGCGGGCACGGTTCTCGAGCGACCCGCCGTAGTCGTCGGTGCGCTCGTTCGACAGCGGCGAGAGGAACTGGTGCAGCAGGTAGCCGTGCGCGGCGTGCACCTCGACGAGGTCGAAGCCGGCGTCGAGCGCGCGTCGGGCGCCCGCGCGGAACGCCTTGACGATGCCCGGCAGCTCGTCGGTGTCGAGGGCGCGCGGGGCGTCGTATCCGTCGAAGGCGATCGCCGACGCCGACACCGTCGTCCAGCCGCCGTCGGCGAGCGGCATCGTGCCCTTCCGGCCGGGGAAGCCCCACTCGGGCCACACCGACGCCTTCCGTCCGGCGTGCGCGAGCTGCAGCCCGGAGAGCGCCCCCTGGCTCCGCACGAAGTCGGTGACTCGACGCCACGCGGCCACCTGCTCGTCGTTCCAGATGCCCGTGTCGTGCGCCGAGATGCGGCCGTCGGGGGTGACACCCGTCGCCTCCGCGAGCACGAGGCCGGCGCCGCCGCGGGCGAACGACCCCAGGTGCACGAGGTGCCAGTCCGTCGGCACGCCGTCGCGCGCCTCGATCGTGTACTGGCACATCGGCGACACCCAGATGCGGTTGCGTGCGGTGAGGCTGCGCAGTTCGATCGGGTCGAACAGCGTGGTCATGCGGAGGCTCCTTCCGTGAGCGAGACGAGGAAGGTGCGCAGCGCGCCGACTCCCGTGAAGACGTGGCTGGTGACTCCGATCGACTCGGCGCCCGCGACGTTCACGTGCTTGTTGTCGATGAACACCATGTCGGTCGGCTCGATTCCCAACTCGCGGGCGACGTGGCGGTAGATCTTGGGATCGGGCTTCAGCAGCCCGAGCTCGGCGCTCACGAAGACCTGTTCGAAGTAGACCGAGAACGGGGCGCGGCGGAACGCGTCGCCGAAGTCGAAACCGGCGTTCGAGAGCAGCGCGAGCCGCGTGCCGCCGGCGTGCAGGTCGGCGAGCACGTCGATGCTGCCGGGCTCGACGCTGATCCACGAGCGGAAGTCGGCCGCCCACAGCTGCTGCAGCTGCGCGGCGGCGAACTCGAGCCCGAGGTCGGCGCCCACCCGGCCCCAGTAGTCGGGCACGCTGACCACCCCGTGGTCGAGGTCGTCACGGTGCGCCCAGTAGGCGTGCCAGAAGGCTTCGGGCGCGGCCCCGGCGATCTCGACGAGCTCGGCCCGATCGCGCTCGCTCGGGGAGAGCGACAGCACCTCGCCGTAGTCGAAGACGACGACGCGTCCGGGGATGTCGATCGGATGCTGTCGGGCGTTCACCGCGTCAACCTATCGTGGGGAGGGTGAGCGCTTCCTTCGGACGGGACGAGGCACGGGGCGCGATCCGCGTGCCGACCGACGACGACGACAAGTACACGCGCGGGGTGGTCGGGTTCGTCACCGGCTCGCCGCAGTATCCGGGGGCGGCGGTGCTCGGCGTCGAGGCGGCGCTACGCACCGGGGTCGGGATGGTGCGCTACCTCGGCCCGGGACGTGCGACCAGGCTCGTGCTGCAGCGGCGACCGGAGGCGGTCACCGCGCCGGGACGCGTGCAGGCGTGGGTGATCGGGTCGGGGCAGGATGCCGACACCCGCGACGAACTCGCGCGGATGCAGCTCGACGCGGCTCTCGCCGACGGGCGACCCGTCGTGCTCGACGCCGGAGCGCTGGGCCTGAGGGAGCGCGCGACGGGACCGGTCGTGCTGACCCCGCACGCCGGGGAACTCGCGCGCCTGCTCGGCATGGAGCGTGGCGACGTGCTCGCCGATCGCGTCGCCTCGGCCCGCCGAGCGGCCGCCGACCTCGACGCGACGGTGCTGCTCAAAGGGGCGGAGACGCTTGTCGTCGCGGCCGGGGCCGAGCCGCTGCGGGTGCGCCACGCGACGCCCTGGCTCGCGACCGCGGGGGCGGGGGATGCCCTCGCGGGCGTGCTCGGGGCGCTCGTCGCGTCGAACGCGGCGGCGATCCAGGCGAGTGCCGACATCGCACCCCTCGCCGCCGCGGCGGCCTGGATCCACGGCGAGGCCGCGCGCCGGGCGTCGGGTGGGGGGCCGTTCACGATCCTCGACCTGTGCGCCGCGCTCCCCGGGGTCGTCGCCGACCTCGCCGCACCCGCCTGACGGCTGGGGCGGCGCGCCCGTCGCCGCTACCATGGGCCTCATGAAGGTGTTCGCGTTCCTCGTCTCGCTCGCGCTGTTCCTCGGCGGGTTCGCGCTCTTCGGCTACTCGTTCGCGTTCCCGCCCGAGTGGCACGGGTGGGCCTTCGGCGGCGGCATCATCGCCGTGTCGCTGTCGCTCGCCATCCCGTTCCACCTGCTCGAGCGCGTCGACTGACCGATCCCGGCAGACCGGATCGGTCGGCGCTCCGAACTCCTCGCGTGAGCCTCCGGTCCGCTTCCGCCTCCGCGTTCGTCGCCGCTGCGCCCGAGGGCGTGTTCCCGCGGTTGCGGTCGCACGACCCGACGCGGTTCTATCCGCGCTGGGGCGTGCTGCCGGCGGTCGTCGGCGTGCGGGGTCAGACGGGGCACTGGGATGCGGTGGGCGAGACCCGCACGCTCGTGCTCTCCGATGGCGGCACCGTCACCGAGACGATCACCTCCGCGCAGTCCCCCGTCTTCTCCTACGACCTCTCGCGATTCACCGGAGCGTTCGGGCACCTCGTCGTCGGCGCGCGCGCCCGATGGCGGGTGACGCCCGACGGAGACGGCTCGCGCATCGACTGGACCTACGGCTTCGAGCCGCTGCCGGGTCGCGGGGCCCTCGTCGCCGCGATCGTGCGCCTCGCCTGGGCGCCGTACATGCGCCGCGTGCTCCCGGCGATCGCCGCCTCGACCGCGGTCGAGACCCGCACCTAGGCGGCGGACTCCAGCACGCGCCCACCGAACGAGCGCACGCGGGACGCGAGACCGGCGGCGCGCTCGGCGATGGTCGCGGCCGGCTGCGGCATCCAGTCGGAGGCCGGCGGGGCGATGCGGATGAGGAGCGAGCAGGCGAGGTCGGCGCAGATGTACGTGCCGACCGAGTTGCCGGCACGGCCCGCGTCGCCGGCGCGCGCGGCGCTGAACATGGTCACCTGGCCGGCCGGCTGCGGGGTGTTGCAGAGCGAGCAGATGGCGGAGCCGGCGCGGAGACGCACCTCCGAGGCCCGCAGCGCGATGCCGATCGGCTCGTCGCCGCTCCAGTACACGAGATAGCCGCGCTGCGGCGAACCCGGGTCGCGCCAGCCGAGGTACTCCCGGTCGTCCCAGACCACCTCGTGGAGGCCGGGCACGGGCATCTTCTCCGCCTCGCCGGGAGCCGCGTTCACGAGCGACCCACGGATCTGCGCCTCCGTCAGTGACCTCATCGCCGCCAGCCTAGCTCCGGCCCGGACGCGGATTCGGGGGCTAGCCCCCTGGGCCCCTCCGCTGGGCCCGTCCACCATGGAGCCATGAGCGAACTGCGTCGACCCCGCACCGGCCGCGTGATCGGCGGCGTCTGCGCCGCCCTCGCCCGGCGGTTCGGCTGGAACGTCACCGTCGTCCGGGTGCTGACCGTCGCATCCCTGCTGCTGCCCGGTCCGCAGCTCGTCGTGTACGTCGTCGCGTGGATCGTCATCCCCGGCGAGACCGAGCCGACCCCGGTGCCGGCGAGCGCCTCGTCGGTCGCGGGCTGATCCTCAGCGTCGGCCCAGCAGCCGTTCAGACGGCGGCCGTATCGTCCGAGCATGGGATTCCTCGACAGGCTGTTCGGCACGAGCGAGCAGGACGACGCCCCCGCGACGTCCCGCCGCCGCCCTCCGACCGAGGATGAGCGAGCCGTCGAGCGCTACCGCTATCTGCTGCGCACGGCGCCGCCCGAGACGATCGAGCAGGTGCACGCGGAGGCGTTCTCGCGGCTGACCGAGTCGCAGCGCGCCCAGGTGTACGAGGAGCTCAGCAAGGGCTCCGGCACGGGGGAGCGTCCCCTGTCGAGCGAACCCGCGACCCTCGCCCGCGCGGCGACCCGCCGCGAGATGCGGGAACCGGGTTCGATGGAGCGCACGCTGGCCGGGCCGAGCTTCGGCTCGATGGTCGGCAGCACGCTGCTCGGCACCGTGGCGGGATACGTCATCGGGTCGGCCCTCGTGAGCGCATTCCTGCCGTGGGACGGCGGGTACGGCGGCGGCGAGGCGACCGACGGCGGTGCCGACGCCTCGGGTGACGCGGGCGGCGACTTCGGCGGGGGCGACTTCGGCGGGGACTTCGGCGGCGGAGACTTCGGCTTCTAAGCCGGGACGTTCCGCGCGCCCGGCCATCGGCCGAGCAGCAGCACCGCGACCCCGAGGCACACGGCTCCCACGATCGCGAGCACGAGGCCGAGGAAGTACTCGATCACGAGGAACGTCGGCAGGAAGGTGAGCGCCGCCCCCACCACGACGACCGCGGTCGGCGGCGTCGGACCGGCCTCGATCGGCTGCTCCCACCGGCCGACGAGCAGCGACAGCGCGAACAGCGCGCCGAGCACGAGCAGGTACACGAGGATGCGCGACCACCACCACGCGGAGCTCGCGGGTTCGGGGCTCGCTCCCGGGATGAGCAGCGAGAGTCCCGCGAGGATGATGATCACCGGCAGATGCCACAGGTAGATGGTCATGAGCCGCGATCCGACGAGGAAGACGACGGCGCGCGCGGCGTGCGTCGACATGAGCTCCGCGAGCGCCGGTCGAAGCAGTCGCAACAGGCAGGCCTGTGCGAGCCCGAGCAGCACGAGCGGCAGCGTCGGGGGGTTGAGCAGATCGAGCATGTTCGTGGAGTACGGGCCGACGAGCGTGAGCGCCGCGATGCCGGCGTAGCACGCCGCGACGAGCAGCACGAGCTGCCACCACGCGCGACGGGCGAACCATCCGTCGGCGTACCAGAAGCCGAGCTGTTGTACGAGCAGCCAGACGAAGGCCATGTTGAGGTAGCCGAGTTGGGGGATCCCGCTCGCGTAGCGCACGGCGTCCACGACGACGACCCCGGCGAGCAGCACCGCGAGGGTCGCCGCTCCGGCGCGCGCGTGCAGGCGCACCATGACCGGCACGAGCGACTGGCAGAGCGTGTAGGCCGCGATGAACCAGAGCGGGGCGCCCGCGCCGACCACGACGGTCGCGACGAGATCGGGGGCGATCGCGAGCATCGTCGCGCCACCGATCACGACGGCGTAGAACACGAAGAGCGGGAACGACGGTTGCGCGAGGCGCAGCACCCGCGTCTTCACGTAGTCGGCCGCCGTGCCGCCGCGGCGCACCGAACTGCGCCAGGCGGTGATGCTCGCGAAGCCGCCGACGACGAAGAACAGCGGCATGATCTGTCCGACCCACGTGGCGGCGTCGAACCACGGCTGCTCCTCGAGGGGACGCGAGATCACGAGGTCGCCGTCGGCATCCCGGCCCACCCCGATGAAGAGCAGGTGGATGACGACGACGAGCAGCACGCAGAAGACGCGGGCGAGGTCGAGGGTGAGATCGCGCTTCGACAGATCGAGCGACGAGACCGTGGCACGAGGCGAGTCGGACGTCTGCGGCACGCGCCCACTCTAGGGGCGCGGGGCCCTTACGCGGCGATGAGGATTCGCGCGGCGTCCATGAGGTCGCGCGACTGCCCGATCTCGACCGAGGTGTTGTAGACCTCGCCGCGGAGGCTCACGTAGACCGAGCCGGCCTCGACGATGTAGCCCGCCACATGGCCGTCGGCGGCGACCCGATAGACCCCGCTGATGGCTGTGGTCACTTCCAACATGGCGCCCTCCGTCGTCGTCAGTTTCGGGCTGGATCCCATGACAGCACCGCGGAGTCGGCGCCGCCAAGGGCTTGACCAGGAGTTCACCGAGACTTAAGCACTCTGCGGGGATGGCCAGGGTTCTGCCAGGACTCGTCCAGAGTGACCGTTCACCATGGTCGACGGCCGTCGCGCCATCCGTCATCCGGCTCCGGATGGCTCCCGACCGAAAGTTCTCTCCTTCCCCATGCAGTTGTTTCTCCGCCGTGCCCTCACGGTGACCGCGGCAGGCGCATGCCTCGCGGTCGCCGGCTCACTCACCGTCCCCGTCGCCGTCGCCGCCATCAACGAGGCCAACCTCGCGGCCGTCGCTCAGCGCTACGAGGTCACGCCCGCGTGGGCCGCCTCGGTCGAGGCCCTCGAGACGCCGCGCGACGGCTTCACCGTGTCCGAGTTCAGCCTCGTGCAGTGGCCGCTCGCCGAAGGCACGACGATCTCGTCGTTCTTCGGCTACCGCTCGTGCGAGGGCTGCTCGTCGATGCACTCCGGCATCGACTTCACGCCGGGTGCCGGGGTGCCGATCGAGGCGATCGCCGACGGCACCGTCGTCGGTTCCACGGTCGCCGACGGATCGTGGGGCACCCACGTGACGATCGAACACGTCATCGATGGGGTCGTCTTCCGCAGCTCGTACGCCCACATGCAGGCGGGGTCGCTGTCGCTCTCCCCGGGCGACACCGTCGAGCGCGGTCAGGTCGTCGGCCGGGTCGGCAACACGGGGCAGAGCTTCGGCGCCCACCTGCACTTCACCATCCAGGATGCGGCGGGCACCTTCGTCAACCCGCTCACCTGGCTGCGCTCCCACGCCAACATCGGCCACGGCGAGTAACCGACGTCGCGGACGACCGCGAACCCGTAGCCTGATCGGATGCCCGTCGCGTTGCGTCCCGTCGTGCCCGCCGATCTGGATGCCCTCGTCGCGATCAACGACGGCGCCCATCCCGCGGTGCCGATCACACCGCCCGACGAGTTCGCGGCGCTGCTCGCGATGAGTCGCCTCGCCCTCGTCGCCGACGACGGCGAGCCGGCGGGTTTCGTCATCGCCCTCGCGCCGGGGCTCGACTATCCGAGCGAGAACTACGCGTGGTTCAGTGCCCGCTCGTACGACTTCCTCTACGTCGACCGCATCGTGCTCGCACCCCGGCTGCAGGGGCGTGGCGTCGGGCCGCGGCTGTACGACGCCGTCGAGGAGGCCGCGCGCGTCGACGGCGCGTCGGAGATCACGTGCGAGGTCAACGTGCGCCCGCCGAATCCGGGGTCGCTCGCCTTCCACACCCGCCTCGGCTTCGTCGAGGTCGGACGCCAGGCCACGAAGGGCGGCGCCGTCGAGGTCGCCCTCCTCGCGCGACCGGTGGGGTAGCCGCCCTCCGCCCGTTCGCACCCGCGGGGTAGGGTGGCGCCATGACCGGTGGACCGACCGTCTCGATCGTCATCCCGGCGTACAACGAGGAGCGCACGATCCGCACGTGCGTCGTCGCCGCCCTCGAACAGACCGTGCCCGCGCACGAGATCGTCGTCGTCAACAACCGGTCGACCGACAAGACCGCGCTCATGCTCGAGGCGTTGAAGACCGAGTTCCCCGAGGCGCCGCTCGTCGTCGTCGACGAGGACCGGCAGGGCATCATCCCGGCGCGCAACCGCGGCTTCGAGGTCGCCACGGGAGAGGTCTACGGGCGCATCGACGCCGACTCGATCCTCGAACCGGGGTGGGTGGAGGCGGTGCAGAAGACGTTCGCCGACCCGAGCGTCGGCGCCGCGACCGGTCCGGTCATCTACTACGACATGCCGCTGCGCCGCTGGGGGGCGCGAGCCGACGACAACATCCGCAAGGCGATGTTGAAGCTCACCCGCGACTACCACTTCCTGCTCGGATGCAACATGGCGATCCGGGCGAGTGCGTGGGAGGACATCCGCGACGCGGTGTGCGCCGACGAGGCCGACGAGATGCACGAAGACCTCGACCTCTCGATCCATCTCTTCGAACGGGGGCACAAGGTCGCCTACAGCTCCGACATCGTGTCGGGCATGTCGGCCCGCCGCCTCGACTCCAACCCGAAGGCCTACTACCGCTACGTCGGGCGGTGGGAGCGCACCTACGACAACCACCACATCCTCAACCCGGCGCTGCGGGCGCCGATGGTCGTGTTCTCGGCGATCTACCCGCTCGGCAAGATGCTGCGCAAGCAGCACCTGAAGACCCTCAAGGACGGCGGCATCGGCCCGTCGGCCTGGGCGGGCTGACCTCTTCCGCTGCAGTTGGTTGCACCCGCGGCCGTACTGCCGCCCGCGGATGCCACTCCGGGCCGCGCGAGCTACTCACATGCGCCGAGAGCCACGGTCACATCTGCTCACGCAAAGAGATCGCCCTACCTTCCACCGTTGCGGTGATGCGCCCGGCCACGATCTCGAAGTGCCCCTGTGCCAACTCCACGATCAGGTGCGGCAGCAGTTGTTGCACACGGCGCCGCGTTCCCCACCAGGCGCCGAAGTCGTCGGTCGTCCCGACCTCGAAGAGGAAGTCGCCGCGCCCGCCCTCTTCCCACACCCGTACGAATCCCCCCGAAAAGCCCGCGACCTCCAGGATCGGCACCCCCGTCCTTCCGAACCCGTCGGCTGCGCCTCGAGAAACGGACAGCCCGTTCTTCGCCTCCTTGACGAGGCTCTCGACTGCGTTCGTGAGCTCGTCGACCGTCGCGTACATCCGGTCAGAACCGACGGGTGAACGGCATCGGCTTGCGCATGCGGATGAGCAGCAGCAGCGGGATGAGCACGTACGGCAGGTTGAACGCGAGGAACT
>CAMLMQ010000075.1 GCA_946481135.1 uncultured Microbacteriaceae bacterium | reverse complement strand
GCTCGCCTGCGGCACCGCGGCCTATGCGAGCCTCGTCGGCAAGTACGGCATCGAGGCGTGGGCGCGCATCCCCGTCGACGTCGAGCTCGCGCACGAGTTCCGCTACCGCGACCCCGTGATCGACGAGCGCACGCTCGTCGTGTCGGTCAGCCAGTCGGGCGAGACGATGGACACGCTCGTCGCCGTGCAGCACGCCAAGAAGCTCGGGGCGCGCACGATCTCGATCTGCAACACCCAGGGCGCGACCATCCCGCGCGAATCGGATGCGGTCGTCTACATCCACGCGGGACCCGAGGTCGCGGTCGCGTCGACGAAGGCGTTCGTCGCGCAGATCACGGCGCTCTACCTGCTCGGGCTGCACCTCGCGACCCTGCGCGGCAAGCTGGGACCCGCCGAGGTGGCGGCGCTCGCCGAGGAGCTGCAGAACATCCCGGCGAAGCTCGAGAAGGTCGTCGAGTCGTCGGGCGAGCGCATCGCGGAGTTCGCGCAGTGGATGGGCGACGTGCAGTCGGTGCTCTTCCTCGGCCGCCACGCGGGCTACCCGATCGCCCTCGAGGGGGCCCTCAAGCTCAAGGAGCTCGCCTACATCCACGCCGAGGGTTTCGCGGCGGGCGAGCTCAAGCACGGACCGATCGCGCTCATCGAGCCCGGTCAGCTCGTCATCGTCGTGGTGCCGTCGCCGCGCGACCCGAACTCATTGCACGCGAAGGTGGTCTCCAACATCCAGGAGATCCGCGCACGCGGGGCCCGGGTCATCGCGATCGCCGAGATCGGCGACGTCGAGGTGCTGCCGTTCGTCGACGAGGTCATCCGCATCCCGCTCGCGGCGCCGCTGTTCGAGCCGATGCTCGCCGTCGTGCCCCTGCACGTCTTCGCGATGGAACTCGCGACCGCGAAGGGGCTCGACGTCGACCAGCCGCGCAACCTCGCCAAGTCCGTCACGGTGGAGTAGCCGCGTATGGCGATCGCGGGGATCGGCGTCGACGTGGTCGACCTCGCGCGGTTCGAGCGTGCGGTGGGGCGGACTCCGCGCCTGCGTGAGCGGCTGTTCGCCGAGAGCGAACGCGACCTGCCTCTGCGCTCCCTCGCGGGGCGGTTCGCGGCGAAAGAGGCGCTCATGAAGGCGCTCGGCGACACGACGGGCGTCGCCTGGCACGACATGCAGGTCGTGTCGGATGCCGACGGCAACCCCTCGATGGTGCTGAGCGGGGCCGCGGCCGAGATCGCCGCCCGCCGGGGCATCACGCACGTGCACCTCTCGATGTCGCACGACGCCGGGGTCGCGATCGCTCAGGTCGTCACGGAGGCGCTGTGATGCGGGGCGCACGGTGATGCGCGAAGCTCGGATCGACCTCGCGGCGCTGCGGTCGAACCTCGGCATCCTGCGTGGCAAGGTCGCTCCCGCCGGCGTGCTCGGCGTCGTCAAGGCCGACGCCTACGGGCACGGCGCGGTCGCCGTCGCGCGCGCCCTCGAGGAGGAGGGCGTCGACTGGCTCGGCACCGCCGACCTCGACGAGGCGCTCGCCCTGCGGAAGGCCGGCATCCGCACCCCGCTGCTCGCGTGGCTGCACGGCACCGAGCCCGACGCGTCGGCCGCCGCCGAGCACGATATCGACCTCGGCGTCAGCACGCTCGATCAGCTCGAGCTCGCCGCCGCCGCGGGGGCGACCGTGCAGCTCAAGCTCGACACGGGCCTGGCCCGCAACGGTTTCGGGCCCACCGAGGCGATCGCCGCGTTCGCGCGCGCCGCCGACCATGAGCGCGGCGCGCGCCTGCGGGTGCGGGGGATCTTCTCGCACCTGTCCAACACGTCGGATGCGGACGACGCCGCTCAGACGGCACTCTTCGTCGAACTGCTCGACGCCGCCCACGACGCCGGACTCGACCCCGAGTTGCGTCATCTCGCCGCGACCCAGGCGGCGCTCACCCGGCCCGACGCACGATTCGACCTCGTGCGGCTCGGGATCGGGCTCTACGGACTCCACCCGGGCGGCGACATCGACCCGGCGGCGCTCGGGCTGCGGCCCGTCATGGAGCTCTCGGCGACCGTCGCCGCGGTGCGCCGGGTGCCCGCGGGTACGGGGATGTCGTACGGCTTCCTCGACCGCACCGACCGCGAGACGACGCTCGCGCTCGTTCCGCTCGGCTACGCCGACGGCGTTCCCCGTGCCGCGTCGGGGCGGGCGCACGTCGCCATCGGCGGGCGACTGTTCCGCCAGGTGGGCCGCATCGCGATGGACCAGTTCCTCGTCGACGTCGGTGACGCCCCGGTGGCCGTGGGGGATCGCGCGGTGCTGTGGGGCGATCCGGCGCGCGGCGTCCCGGGCGCCGACGACTGGGCCACCGCCGCCGACACGATCGGCTACGAGATCGTCACGCGCGTGGGCCCACGCGTTCCGCGGGTACCGCACGGATGACGACGCGGCTGCGCATCGCCGACGCCGATGCGATGGAGGCGCTCGGGGCCCGGCTCGCCGCGCTGCTGCGGGCCGGCGACCTCGTCGTGCTCGACGGTCCGCTCGGGGCGGGCAAGACGACGCTCACCCGCGGACTCGGCGCGGCGCTCGGTGCCCGGGGTGCGGTGACGAGCCCCACCTTCGTGCTCGCCCGCGAGCATCCGACCGCGGCGGGGGTGCCGCTCGTGCACGTCGACGCCTACCGGCTCGCGACGGCGCGCGAACTCGACGACCTCGACCTCGACTACGACGGGGCGATCGTCGTCGTCGAGTGGGGGGCGGGCAAACTCGACGGCGTCACGGACTCGTGGATCGACGTCGCGATCGCCCGGGATGCCGCCGACGACGCGCGGGACGTCGTCGTCACCGGGCACGGCGACCGCTGGGCCGATCTCGACGCCGCGCTCGGCGGATGAGCGCGCCGAAACCGTAGGCTCGACGCGTGCTGCTCGCGATCGACACCTCGGCGGGGACGAGTGTCGCCCTCGTCGCCGACGGCCGCGTGCTCGCGCAGGCGGACGAGGCCGGCACGCGTCGCCACGCGGAGGCCATCGGCACCCTGCTGAGGTCGGCGTTCGGCGCCGCCGGCGCGACCCCGCGCGAGGTCACGGGGGTCGCCGCCGGGATGGGGCCCGGCCCCTTCACCGGACTGCGGGTCGGGATCGCCGCGGCTCGGGCCTTCGCCGCCGGGGTCGACGTTCCCGTGCACCCCGTCGTGTCGCACGATGCGATCGCCTATGGACACGACGAGCGCGTGCTCGTGGTCACCGACGCCCGCCGCCGGGAGGTGGCCTGGAGCCTCTACGACGCGGGGGTCCGCCGGCTCGAGGGGCCCGTCCTCGCCGAGCGCGGCGGTGCCTTCGACGACGTCGTGCGCCGTCATCCGGGTGTCACCGTGCTCGACCCGGTCGAGGTGAGCGCGGGGTCGCTCGGCCTCGTCGCGGAGTTTCTGCTCGCCGCCGGACGGCCCCTCGGCCCCGAGCAGCCGCTCTATCTGCGCGCCCCCGACGTGACGGTGGCTCCGCGATGAGCTGGATGCTGCGCCGCGCCGAGCCGGACGACCTCGACGCGATCATGGCGCTCGAGACCGCGACCTTCCCCACCGACGCCTGGAGTGCCGAGACGATGGCCGACGAGCTCGCGAGCCCGCACGGTCACTACCTCGTCGCGCAGGCCGACGACGGAGCCGTCGACGGGTACGCCGGGTTGCGCGCGCCCGACGGTGCGGCTCAGGCCGACATCCAGACGATCGCCGTCGCGGAGCGCGCGCGTCGGCGCGGTCTCGGCCGCACCCTCCTGCTCGCCCTCCTCGCCGAGGCGCGGAGGCGCGGCGCGACCGAGGTCTTCCTCGAGGTGCGCGCCGACAACCCCGGCGCCCAGGCGCTCTACGACCGGCTGGGCTTCGTGCGGATCGCCGTGCGACCCCGGTATTACCAGCCCGACGGCCTCGACGCCGTCATCATGCGCCTCGAGGTGCCCGATCCCGAGACGGCGCTCGCATGACCGGCCCGCTCGTGCTCGGCATCGAGACCTCGTGCGACGAGACCGGGGTCGGCATCGTGCGCGGCACGACCCTGCTCGCGAACGTCATCGCCTCGAGCATGGACGAGCACGCCCGCTACGGCGGCGTCGTGCCGGAGGTCGCGGCCCGCGCGCATCTGGAGGCGCTGCGCCCCACGCTGGATGCCGCGCTCGCGGAGGCGGGGGTCACGCTCGACGAGCTCGACGCGATCGCCGTCACCGCGGGCCCGGGCCTCGCGGGCGCCCTCATGGTGGGCGTCGGGGCGGCGAAGGCGCTCGCGTTCGCGCTCGGAAAGCCGCTCTACGGCGTCAACCACCTCGTCGGACACGTCGGGGCCGACCTGCTGCGCGACGACGGCGGGGAGCTCGAGCTGCCGACCGTGGCCCTGCTCGTGAGCGGCGGGCACACGTCGCTGCTGCTCGTGCGCGACCTCGTGAGCGATGTCGAGCTGCTCGGCGAGACCGTCGACGACGCCGCAGGCGAAGCGTTCGACAAGGTCGCGCGCCTGCTCGGACTGCCCTACCCCGGCGGGCCGCGCATCGACGCGGAGGCCGCCCACGGCGACCCCGAGGCCATCCGCTTCCCGCGCGGCCTCACGCACGCCAAGGATGCCGGGAAGCACCGGTACGACTTCTCGTTCTCGGGGCTCAAGACGGCCGTCGCCCGGCACGTCGAGCAGGCGGGCGACGACCTCGACATCCCGGATGTCGCCGCCTCCTTCCGGGAGTCGGTCGCCGACGTGCTCACCGCGAAGGCGATCGCGGCGTGCCGGGACCTCGGGGTGCCGCGCCTGCTGCTCGGGGGCGGGGTCGTCGCGAACGCCCGGGTGCGCGAGCTCGCCGCCGAACGCGCGGCCGCCGCCGGGATCGCCCTGCGCATCCCGCCCCTGTCGCTGTGCACCGACAACGGCGCGATGATCGCCGCGTTGGGCGCCCGCCTCGTCGACGCTGGGTTCCCGCCGTCGGACGACTTCGGAGCGGACTCCACGCTTCCGGTCACCGTGGTGCAGACTTGACGGTATGACCGATCCTCAGCCCCCGGTTCCGCCCGTCCCGCCGGCCGACGGCTCCACGCCGCCCGCCGCACCCGCGCCGCCGACGGAGCCCGCGGCACCCGCCCAGCCCGCGTACCCCGCCTACGGCCAGCCCGCGCCGGGCTACTACGCCCCGCCGACGAACACGCTCGCGATCCTCGCGCTCGTGCTCGGCATCGTGATCCCGGTCGGCGGCATCATCTGCGGCCACATCGCGCTCGGCCAGATCAAGCGCACGGGTGAGGGCGGCCGCGGTCTCGCGCTCGCGGGCCTCATCATCGGCTACGCGCTGACGGCCCTCACGCTGCTCGTGATCATCGCGTACGTCGCGTTCTTCGCGATCATGTTCAGCACGGTCGGCACCTACTCGACGTACTGATCGTCGCCCGGCCGGGCGACGCGGCGTTTGTCCTCGTCGCCCGGGCGGGGCATGCTGAAGACATGAGCGAGCCCGCCCCGCAGGTCTCCCCGCCTCCTCCGGCGCTGCCGACGGCCCCGACGCCGCCGATCAACACGATGGCCCTCGTCGGCTTCATCCTGTCCTTCTTCGTCTCGATCGCCGGAATCGTCTGCGGCCACATCGCGCTCTCGCAGATCCGCCGGACGGGCGAGCCGGGCCGCGAGTTCGCGATCGCGGCGCTCGCGATCGGCTACGCGGTCACCGGGTTCGTCGTGCTCTTCTTCGTGATCTACCTCGTCATCCTCGTGTTCACGTTGCTCACGGTCGGCGCGGTCTGGGTCGGCATGAACCCCTCCCTCGGGTCCTGAGCGCGGCACGCACCGGCCGAGACGGAGTCAGACCCGTTCGGCGAGGATCGCGGCGCGCGCTCCCGCGATGCGGGTGAGCACGAGGGTCGCGCTCGCCTCGCCCTCGAGGCGCAGCTGCGTGCGGAACCGCGCGGGGTCGACGTCGACGCCGCGCTTCTTGATCTCGAGCGTGCCGACGCCGCGGGCGCGCAGTTCGCGGGCGAGCGTCTTGGTGTCGAGCGGGAAGCGCTCCACGACGCGGAACGCCTGGCCGAAGGGTGTCGACGGGGGCGCGTCGGTCGTGATCCAGGCGATCGTGGGGTCGAGCATCCGGCCGCCGAGCGTCCGCGCCAGGTCGCCGATGAGCCGGGAGCGGATGACGGCGCCGTCGGGTTCGACGAGGTAGTCGCCGAGAGGGCCGGGATCGACGTCGGGGGCGTCCGCCGCCGACGTGAGCTCGGCGGCGCCGTGCGCGCCGAGCACGAGCGCGGCACGACCGACGCCGGGCCGCGCGAGGGTGCGCGACCAGAGCACGAGCTCGACGACCTCCCGGTCGACCGAGATCCACTGGGCCTCGACGTCGTCGGGCAGGAGCGCCCGGTCGAGGCCCGGGCCCAGCTTGATGCCGACCGGCAGCTCACGGGCGAGATCGAACGCCCAGTCGAGCGACGGCGACCAGTCGCCCGGGTCGGTGAGGCGTCGCGCGCCGTCGCGGCGGGCGGGGTCGAGCCAGACCGCCCCGATCCCGGCGAGGTCCGTCTCCTCGGCCGTGCCGTGCTCGACCCGCGCGGCGGGGAACGGCGCGAGGTTGAAGGCGGCCACGGCGGCGGTGAGCTCGTCGCGCTCGACCGCGACGACACCGAGGTCGAGTGCGGCGATCGACATCGCGTCGGCGCCGATCCCGCATCCGAGGTCGGCGACGACGTCCGCTCCCGCGGCGGCGAACCGTCCCGCGTGGAGCGCCGCGACCCGCAGCCGTGTCGCCTGCTCCAGCCCGGCGGGCGTGAACAGCATCCGGTCGGCGAAGGCGCCGAACTTCGGCACGGCCCGCGCCCGGAGCCGCGCCTGCTCCAACACGGCGGCGACGAGCCCCCCGTCATGGCCGGCGGCCCGCAGGCGGGAGACGATGCGCACGACGTCGGCCGTCGCCTCGAGGCGTCCCACCTCGTCGAGCAGCCGCAGCCCCTCCGGGGAGAGCAGGCGACGCAGGTCGGCGACATCCATCCGGTCATTCTCCCGCGCGGACGACGCCGCCCGTCGACTGGCACTCGCGTTGTACGACTGCTAATGACGCGCTAGGGTGTTCTTGGCACTCTCAGTCCGACTGTGCCAACCCCGAACTTTTCAGCAACAGGGTCTTCCAGAAAGAGGTCATTGTGTCGGTCTCCATCAAGCCGCTCGAGGATCGCATCGTCATCAAGCAGGTCGACGCCGAGCAGGTCACCGCGTCGGGTCTCGTCATCCCGGACACCGCGAAGGAGAAGCCCCAGGAGGGCGAGGTCGTCGCCGTCGGCCCCGGTCGCATCGACGACAACGGCAACCGCGTTCCGCTCGACGTCAAGGTCGGCGACAAGGTCATCTACTCCAAGTACGGCGGCACCGAGGTGAAGTTCGGCGGGGACGACCTGCTCGTGCTCTCGGCGCGCGACGTGCTCGCGATCGTCGGCTGACACCCGGTTTCCCCGGAGGCCCCGCACGCGAGTGCGGGGCCTCCGTGCGTCCGGGCATCGACTCGGCACCGGAGTAGGTTGAGCAGGTGCCGCCCGCTCCGCCCCCGCAGAGCCGGTCGGGATTCCTCTTCGCCGTCGGCGCCTACGGGCTGTGGGGGTTCCTCCCCGCGTACTTCCTGCTCCTGCCTCCGTCGGGTCCGTTCGAGGTGGTCGCCTTCCGGGTGATCATGTCGCTCGTCTTCTCGGCGCTCCTGCTCACCGTCACGCGCGGATGGCGTCCGTTCCTCGTGCTGCTGCGCGACCGACGCGCGGTGCTGCTCATGCTCGCCGCCGCGATCGCGATCTATGTCAACTGGCAGACGTTCGTGATCGGCGCGCTCTCCGGGCACGTCATCGAGTCGTCGCTCGGATACTTCATCAACCCGATCGTGACGGTGCTGCTCGGCGTGCTCGTCTTGCGGGAACGCGTCCGGCTCCCGCGATGGATCGCCCTCGGCATCGCGACCGTCGCCATCCTCGTGATCGCGATCGGGTACGGCAGCGTGCCCTGGATCGCCCTCATTCTCGCCTTCAGCTTCGGGTTCTACGGACTCATCAAGCGCATCGTCGGGCCGCGGGTCGACGCGATCGGCGGGCTGACGCTCGAGACGGCGTGGCTCACCCCGGTGGCGATCGTGCAACTCGTGCTCGTCGGTGTCGTCGGCGGGGGCGTGCAGTTCGGACAGCACGGCGTGGGGCACACGATCGCGATGCTGTGCGCGGGCGTCGCGACGACCGTGCCGCTGCTGCTGTTCGCCGCCGGGGCGCGCCGCATCCCGCTCGTCGCGCTCGGGATGACCCAGTTCCTCGCGCCCGTGCTGCAGTTCCTGTTCGGCTGGCTCGTGCTGAACGAGGCGATGCCGCTGGAGCGGTGGATCGGGTTCGGCCTCGTCTGGGTCGCGCTCGTCGTGCTGATGACCGACATGATCGTCGCCGCGCGACCCCCGCGCCGAGCCACCCTCGAGCGCGTCTGACGTGCCTCCCGAAGCAGGGGCCGCGCGCCCGATAGGGTGGCGACCGTCCCGCCGGAAGGAGACCAGGATGCGCCCGTTCATCCGCACCGCGGTCGCGGCGCTCGCCGTCGCCTCCGTCGCCGCGCTCGCCGCGTGCAGCACCGGCGAGCCCACGCCCGCCCCCACGCCGACCCCGACCCCGACGTTCACGCCCACGGGCGACGGCGTGCTGAAGATCGGCACCCTCTTCCCGGCGAGTGGCGGTCTCGCCTTCGTCTCGCCCGCCCAGGTCGCCGGCGTGCGTGCCGCCGCCCGTGACATCAACGCGGCGGGCGGCGTCGCCGGCCAGCAGGTCGTCGTCATCAGCAAGGACTCGGGCGACGCGACCACCGAGACCGCGGAAGCCTCGTTCGCCGCGCTCGTCGCCGAAGGCGCCGACGTCGTCATCGGTCCCTCGTCGTCGGTGCTCGCCCAGCGGTTGCTCGTGCCCGCCGCCGAGGCCGGCGTCCCCCTCGTGTCGCCTTCGGCGACCTACCCGCAGCTCACGGTCCTCGACGAGGGCGGCATGTTCTTCCGCACCATCCCGTCGTATCCGCACCAGGCCGTCGTGCTCGCCGACGTCTTCGCCGACAAGGAGATCGTCTCCGCCGCCCTGGTCTATCGCGAGGGCGACCTCGGCGACGCGCTCGCCGCCGCGTTCGAGAGCGTCGCCTCGGCCGCCCGCAGCGAACCGCTCGAACTGGAGCTCGTGCCGGTCGCGGCCGATGCGAACGCCGAGGCCCTCGCCGCTGCCGTCGAGGCGGTGAAGGCCGCCGAGCCCGCCGCGGTCGTGCTCGCCACCCCCGACAACGGCGACCAGACGAAAGCGCTCATCAGCCAGCTGTCGGCCGCCGGCTACGGCGGCGCGAAGCTCTGGCTCACGAGCCAGAACCTCGCCGACTACTCGCAGGCACTGCCGGCGGGTCTCCTCAACGGCGTGAACGGGCTCATCGAAGGTCTCGCCCCCGACGACGCGTTCATCGCCAAGCTCAAGCAGGAAGACCCCGGGATGGCCGACCCCCGCTACGGCGCCGAGGCCTACGACGCGACCGTGCTCGCGGCGCTCGCGGCCGTGGCGGCGGGTGACGACGGCGGGCCGGCCGTCGCCCGCACCCTGCGCGACGCCTCCGTCGGGGGCATCAAGTGCACGAGCTTCGGGGAGTGCCTCGACGTGCTGCGCAACCGTCCTGACATCGACTACGACGGCATCAGCGGCTCGACGAACCTCGACGCCGCGGGCGACCCCGCACGCGGCACGTACCAGCTCGTGGCCTACAACGCCGAGAACAAGTACGCGCGCACCGCGTCGGTGATCGGATAGCCCGAATCGCGCAGATGTAACGATTCCGTCGCGTTACATGCTCGAAACAGTCCGGAATCGTCTCGCGTGCATTGCGGGACTACGGTTATCGAAACGGTCGGACCCGGTCCGGCCCTAGTGTCCTGTCAAGAACCACTCAAGGAGTGACATGAGCATCACGACTTCAGGCTCGGCCTTCCGGTCGCGCGGACTGAAGAACACGATCGGCGGGATCGCGATCCTCGCGACCGGCGCCCTCGTGCTCGGCGGCTGCGCGGCGACGGAGGAGCCGGCCGACGAGCCGACGGCGATCGCCGACTACACGATGACCCTCGGCACCGCGCTGCCGCAGACCGGCAACCTCGCGTTCCTCGGCCCGCCCGAAGAGGCCGGTGTCGGCTACGCCGTCTCGCAGATCAACGACTACGCCGAGGAGACCGGTCTCACGATCGACATCCAGTACGGCGACTCGGGCGACAACAACAACCGCGCCTTCGAGACCGAGATCCCGCGGCTCCTCGCCCTCGACCCGACCGCCATCATCGGTGCCGCGTCGTCGGGCACGTCGCTGCAGTTCATCGACCAGGTCACCGGCGCGGGCGTCATCCAGTTCTCGCCCGCCAACACCTCGGACGCCTTCACCACCTACGACGACAACGGGCTGTACTTCCGCACCGCGCCGTCGGACGTGCTCCAGGGCGAGGTGCTCGGCAACCTGATCGCCGAGGACGGCCACCAGACGCTCGGCATGATCGTGCTGAACGACTCGTACGGCACCGGTCTCGCGAGCTACGTCACGGAGGCCTTCGAGGCCGCCGGCGGCGAGGTCGTCGCGGCCCCGCAGTACAACACCGGTGACGCCACGTTCGACACCCAGATCAACGAGGTGCTCGCCGCCGACCCCGACGCGATCGCGCTCATCACGTTCGCGGAGGTCTCCTCGATCCTGCCCGGCATCTTCGGCCAGTTCCCCGCGGAGAACCTCTACTTCGTCGACGGCAACCTGGCGAACTTCGGCGACGAGTTCGCCGCCGGTTCGCTGACCGGCGCGAAGGGCACGCTTCCCGGTCTGTCGATCGACACGCTCGGCGACTTCACGGCCGAGCTCGACGCGTGGGTCGAGGCCGAGGGCCTGCCGGCGCTCGAGGAGTACAGCTACGCGGCCGAGTCGTACGACGCGGTCATCCTGCTCGCCCTGGCCTCGCTGGCAGCGGGTGGCGCGACCGACGGCGCCACGGTGGCCGAGTACCTCCAGGAGGTCTCGGGCGGCTCGGGTGACGGCGAGACCTGCACGACGTTCGCCGACTGCGCCGACATCATCCTGAGTGGTGGCACGGCCGACTACGACGGCATCTCGGGCCCGATCACCTTCGACGAGGTGGGCGACCCGACGGAGGCGTCGATCGGCATCTACATCTACGGCGAGGACAACACGTACACCGCGTACTGAGCCTCCCGCAGACAGCACTGCACGGAACGCCCCTCGACCTCCGGGTCGGGGGGCGTTCCCGTGTGCGCGACGCACGGCGCACCCGCAGGAGTTGCGGGCGCGTGACGCAGAACGGCGGGCGCGCCTCGAGGGGAGGCGCGCCCGCCGTCACCGGTGGCGCTGGTGCCCGGCCTACTGGCCGAGCGTGCCGAGGTAGAGCTCGGCGACCTTGGGGTCGTTCAGCAGCTCGCGCCCCGTCGCCGTGTGGGCGTCGCGACCCTGGTCGAGCACATACCCGCGGTCGCAGATCTGCAGGCAGCGCCGGGCGTTCTGCTCGACCATGATCGTCGTCACGCCGGCCTTGTTGATCTCCGAGACGCGGATGAACGCCTCGTCCTGACGCACGGGCGACAGGCCGGCCGAGGGCTCGTCGAGCAGGATCACCTTCGGGTCCATCATGAGTGCCCGCGACATCGCGACCATCTGGCGCTCGCCGCCCGAGAGCGACCCGGCGCGTTGCTTGAGCCGCTTGCCGAGCTCCGCGAAGATGCCGGTCACGAACTCGAGCCGCTCCGCATAGACCCTCGGCTTCTGGAAGAGACCCATCTGCAGGTTCTCCTCGATCGTGAGGCTCGGGAACACGTTGTTCGTCTGCGGCACGAAGCCGACCCCGCGCGCGACGAGCTTGTTCGCCTTGAGGTTCGTGATGTCGTCGCCGTCGAGCGTGATCGAACCCGTGCGCACCTGCACCTGTCCGAAGATCGCCTTCAGGAGGGTCGACTTGCCGGCGCCGTTCGGGCCGATGATGCCGATCAGCTCGCCCTGGCGCGCGACGAGCGAACACCCGTTGAGGATGTTGACGCCGGGAAGGTAGCCCGCCGTGATGTCGCGGACGTCGACGACGGCGGGAGCGGTCAGAGTGTTCACTTCGCGTCCTCCTCCCTCTCGAGCTCGGCTTCGCCCTCGGCGAGGATCTCCTCCGCCGACATCGCGGGCTGACCGTCGGCGGAGTACCGCCCCGTGACGACGCCCAAGTCGACGTCCTGATGGGCGCCGAGGTACGCGTCGACGACGGCCGGGTTCTTCATGACGGTGACCGGATCGCCCTCGGCGACGATGCGACCCTCGGCCATCACGATGACCCAGTCGGCGATGTGCCGCACGACGTGCATGTCGTGCTCGACGAA
>CAMLMQ010000074.1 GCA_946481135.1 uncultured Microbacteriaceae bacterium | reverse complement strand
GACGTGATCTCGTCGGCGATGAGCACCGACGGCTCCCCGGCGAGGGCGCGCGCGATCGTGATGCGCTGGCGTTGACCCCCCGAGAACGCACGCGGCAGTTCGCCCGCTCGGCTCGGGTCGATGTGCACGCGGTCGAGGAGTTCGGCGACACGGCGGCGCACGTCGCCCCGCGACCAACGACGACCGGTCGCGCGCGTCGCCTCGGCGATCGACGCCCCGATGGACATCCGCGGGTCGAGGGCCGAGAACGGATCCTGGAACACGAGCTGCACCCGACGTCGGGCTGCGCGCGCCGCGGCCGAGCGCCCGGTGATGTCGACGCCGTCGAGCTCGATCGTGCCACCGCTCACCGGCGAGAGCCCGACGACGGCGGCCGCGACCGTCGATTTGCCCGAGCCAGACTCGCCGACGAGGCCGAGCGTGCGACCTGAGGGCACTGTCAGCGAGACGCCGTCCACGGCGAGGTGCGCGTGCCGCCCCGTGCCGTAGCGCACACTCAGGTCGCGGATGCTGAGCGTGCTCATCGCGGCTGCTCCTCGATCTCCCGGGTCTCCAGCTCGCCGATCACGGGGAGCGGTCGGGTGCGGTCGCTCGTCATGTCGGGTACGCATGCGATGAGGGCGCGGGTGTACGGGTGTCGGGCGTCGACGAGGAGCCGGTCGGCGCGCAACTCCTCGACGATGTGGCCGTCCTTCATGACGAGCACGCGGTCGCAGAGTCCGGAGACCAGGGCGATGTCGTGCGAGATGAAGAGGATGGCGGCATCCGTCAGGCGTTGCGCCCGCTTCAGGGTGGCCAGCACCTGTCGCTGCACCGTCACGTCGAGGGCGGTCGTCGGCTCGTCGGCGATCACGAGCCGGGGACGGCCCATGAGACCCATCGCGATCATCGCGCGTTGTCGTTGCCCTCCCGAGAGCTGGTGCGGATACTGACCCATCCGCTTCGCCGGCTCGGGGATGCCGACCGACTCCAGTGCCGCGACCGCCCGCGCGTGCGACTGGCCGCGACTCATGCCCTCGTGCACCTGCACCGCCTCGGTGAGCTGGCGTCCGATCGTGAGGGAGGGGTTGAGCGAGGTGAGCGGATCCTGGAACACCATCGACAGCTCGAGGCCGAGTCGCGTGCGCCCGGCGGCGTCGAGCGGGCGGGTCAGGTCGACCTCGCGGAAGCGGAGCTCGTCGGCGGTCACCTCGCCCGGGGACTCGACGAGGGCCGCGATCGCCATCGCCGTGACGGACTTGCCCGAGCCCGACTCCCCGACGATGCCGATGATCTCGCCGGGACGGATGTCGAGCGAGACGCCGTGCACGCGCTCGACCCGCGCGCCCTCGGCGTCGGGGAACGAGACGCGCAGATTCCGCGCGACGACGATGTGCTCCTCCGCGCCGTCGGACGCGCCGGTGGGTGCCGCGGAGGGGACCGGCGCGGCGTGCGGCGTCGCGGCGGGGAAGGGTCGCAGCCCCCTCCCTCGCCGGGTCAGCACGCCGCGCCGGGGCGAGGCGGCGAAGAACTCGCCGGTGACGGTGAACACGAGGCCCGCGATCACGATCGGGATGCCGGGCCCGATCGCCGCGAGTGGGTTGACATAGATGCGCGTGATGCCCTCGCGCAGCAGGCGGCCCCAGTCGAACTCGGGCGGCTGCACGCCGAGACCGAGGAACGACAGACCCGCGAACGCGAGCAGCGCGCCCGCGGCGTTGACCGCGACGTTGACCAGCAGAGCGGGGGAGGCGTTCGGCAGCACGTGCCGCACGAGCACGCCGATCGGCCCGATGCCGACGATGCGCGCGGCGCGCACGTAGTCGCGGCCCATGATCGACGACGCGAGCGTGTAGGTGAGGCGCGCGAAGGTCGGGATGCCGGCGAACCCGACCGCGAGCATCGCTCCCGTCGCGCTCGCGCCCCAGATGACGGAGAAGAACAGCGCGAGCAGCAGCCACGGGAAGGCGAGCAGGATGTCGATGAGCCCCGTCAGCAGGCGGCGCGGGCCGCGCGGCAACACGGTCGGCACGAGGCCGAGCACGATTCCGCCGACCGCTGAGATCGCCGTCGCGCCGAGGGCGAGCAGCAGCGAGAGCTGCGTCGCGACGAGCACGCGGGCGAGCACGTCGCGGCCGAGCTCGTCGGTGCCGAACGGGTGCTCCGGGCTCGACCCCTGCAGCCGGCCGGGCACGTCGGTCGCACCGGCCGCGTCGCCCCACACGGACGGGCCGACGATCGCGACGACGGCGAGTGCGATCAGTCCGACGGCGGCGGCGAGCCCCGACGGAGTGAGGAGGCGCGAGCGGAAAGCAGCGGTCACGGTCATCCTTCCGCGATCGAGGAGCGGGGGTCGATCGCGAGCAGCACGAGGTCGACGATGAGGGTGATGCCGAGAACCAGGAGCGCGTAGACGAGAACGACGCCCTGGATCATGGTGTAGTCCTTCGACGCGATCGACGCGACGATCGTGAGTCCGAGACCCGGGATCGCGAAGACGGTCTCGATGAGCACGGTGCCCGCGACGAGTCCGGTGAGCAGGAGTCCGCCGATGGTCAGGGCTGACGTCACCATGTTCGGCAGCGCGTGCCGGAAGTACACGAGCCGGGCGGGCAGGCGCTTGCTGCGCGCGGTCGTGAGGTAGGTCGCGTCGAGCACGTGCACCATCTCGACGTGCACGATGCGCGCGAGGTAGGCCATCGGCCCGATCGCGAGCGCGAGCACCGGCAGCACCGCCTCCCGCAGGTCGCCCCAGCCCGCCGGCGGAAACCAGCCGAGGCCGATCGCGAACAGGGCGATGAGCCCGACCGCGAGCAGGAAGTTGGGCAGCACGATGAAGAACCCCACGACGCCGCCGACGACGAGGTCGAGCACGCGGTGCCGCCCGTGGCGGGCGGAGATCGCCGTCGCGACCCCGATCGGGAGGGCTCCCAGCGCGGCGACGACGAAGGCCGACGCGGCCAACGCGAGAGTCGGGGGGAGTCGGGCCGCGAGCACGTCGGCGACGGGACGGTGGGTGAGCACCGAGGTGCCGAGGTCGCCCGTGACAAGACCGGTGACGTAGTTGACGAACTGCACGTGGATGGGCAGGTCGAGACCGAGCTCGGTGCGCAGGCGGTCGGCGAGTTCCTGCGGCGCACTCGGCCCGAGCACCGCGCGCACCGGGTCGCCGGGGATGAGGTGGATGACGGCGAAGGTCGCGACGACGACGAGGGCGAGCGCGACGAGCATCCGTCCGAGCCGGCGCAGCACGAAGGACGCGCGCGGCGAGAGGCGACGCTCCCCCCGCCCGGTGGGCGCGCGGCCGGGCGCACCGGCCGTCGGCGCCGCATCGAGCGAGGGGAGCGTCATGATCTCAGCCCAGCATCCGGATCGAGGTGGGCAGGATGTAGTTCGGGGCGTCGAAGTCGGCGCCCGTGCCGTACATCGGGATGATGTTGTCGATCAGCGGGAACACGTCGAACCGGTCGATGAGCTCGGCTTCGGCCTGGTTCCACAGGTCGCAGGCCTCCTCCGGGCTCGCGGTGCGTGCCTCGGCGGCGAGCGCCTCGTACTCGGGGTTCTCGACGAACATGAAGTTCAGCCCGCCCTCGTCCGGACCCGCGGCGTCGTAGAAGATCGCGTTCTGCACGGGGCTGTTCGGGGCGATCTGCACCCAGCCGGTGTCCCAGTCGAACGTCGAGAACAGCTGCTCCGACCACGCCGCGGCGTCGTTCGCGCTGAGCTCGGTCTGGATGCCGATCTCGGCCCACATCTCCGCCACGAGCTCCGCGGCGGGTCCGTGCGTGGCCGTCGGGGCGTCGTAGATGAACTTGATGACGAGCGGCTCGCCGTCGGCGTTCACCCGGTTGCCGTCGGGGCCGACCGTCCAGCCGGCTTCGTCGAGCAGTTCCGCGGCACGATCGAGGTCGTGCTCGACGAGGGTCCACAGCGGCTCCTCCTCGACGCAGATGAGCGGGGGCTTCGTGACGAGCGAGATCGCCTCGATGCCCTTCCCGTCGGCGATCACGGCACCCACTTCCTCGCGGTCGAGCGCGGTCACGAGCGCCTCGCGGACGAGGGGGTCCGACGTCGGGCGGTCGGCCCGCTCGTTGAAGAGCATCTCACCGACCGAGTTGCGCACGCCCTGGAACTCCAGGCCCGCGGCATCCAGTCGCGCCGCGTCGGGACCGATCACGCCGGCCGCGTTGATCTCGCCCGAGAGCAGCAGGTTGGCGCGAGTCGACTCGTCGTCGACGATGCGGTACTCGAGGGTGTCGGGCAGCCCGACCGTGTCGCTCGTGACGTCGAACGGGCCCCACGTGTAGTCGTCCCGCTTGGTGAACAGGTAGCTCGACCCGGCTTCGAACACGTCGGGCGCGAACAGCCCGGTGCCGTTGACGGTGTCGTCGACGCTCGTGACGTCGTCCATGACGGCCTGACACACCATGAGCACGGTGCCGACGTTCGTCAGCAGGAACGGGTCGTTGACGGCGCTCGTGACCGTGAGGACTGAGCCGTCGGCGCTCGCCGACATGTCGGCGGTGACCTGCGTGCCGTGCAGCAACGTCGCGTTCTCGGGGTCGGCGTGGTAGTTGATGTTGTTGGCCGCTGTCTCGGCGGTGAAGTCGGTGCCGTCGTGGCAGGTGATCCCGTCCTTGAGCGTGAACGTCACCTCCGTGCCGCTCTCCTCGGCCCAGCTCTCGGCGAGCCACGGGAAGTGCTCGCCCTGCGCGTCGACGTAGACGAGCGCCTCGTAGCCGGCGGTCATGAGTTCGATCGTGTCGAACGAGACGGCGTTGAACGGGTTGAGGTTGCCCGGGTCGCCCGTGAGCGCCTTCACGAAGGTGCCGCCGGAGACGTAGTCGCCGCCGCCTCCTTCGCCGGACGTACCGCACGCGGAGAGCGCGAGGGCGGCCGTGGCCGCGACGGCCGCGGCCGTCAGAACGTGCCTGTTTCTCATGTGCTTTCGCTTTCTGTCGGTTGTGATCACTGGGGGTGGTGCTGCTGCGTCTCGAGGCGGGCGAGAGGCCCGGCGGCTTTGACCGACACCTTGAGCGTGGGCCGGGTGGCATACGACACGGGGATCTCGAGGACCTCGACCACCTCGACCCGCAGGGGGTCGGCGCCGGCCTGGATGGCGCGCCCGGTCGCCGCCTTCGAAGCCGACTCGATCGCCGCGGCGCGGTCCGCGTAGTCGCACAGTTCGTCGGCCCGCCCCCCGGCGAGCGCGATCGCCGCACCGACGGCGTTGGCGACGTCTCCCTGGGCGGGGCGGACGACGTCGGTCGCTCCCACGACCCTGTCGGGTACGAGGAACCCCCCTCCGCCGACGACGACGAGCGGCAGCCCCCGGCCGAGCGACATGCGCTCGACAGCCGATTCGATGCGGTCGTGCGCCGCGCGCAGGGCCCGGCCGAGAGCGTCCCGGGTCGGGCCGGGAAGGTCGCCGAGGGTCCGCCCGGCGACCGGTGACGCCCCCGCGAGGTCGGCGGCGTCGGTGAGCGTCGGCGTCGTGCCGCCGAACAGGAGGGCCTCCTCGGCGATGCGGTAGCCGACCGAGTCGCCGATCGGCGCACCCGTCGCGAGGTCGACGATCGTGCCGCCGCCGATGCCGAGACTGAGGATGTCGGGCATCCGGAAGTTGGTGCGCACCCCTCCGACCTCGCGCGGCAGCGTCGACTCGCGGGGGAAGCCCGCCGACAGCACGCCGAGGTCGCTCGTGGTGCCGCCGACGTCGACGATCACGGCGTCGGCGACGCCCGAGAGGTAGGCCGCCCCGCGGATCGAGTTCGCCGGCCCGGAGCCGATCGTGAGCACGGGGTACCGCGTCGCGAACTCGACCGCCATGAGCGTTCCGTCGTTCTGCGCGAAGTAGGTGGTCGCGTCGAGGTTCTCCTCGGCGACCACCGTGAGCAGGGCCTGCGTGACATCGCGGGCGACGCCATGGAGGGCGGCGTTGAGCACCGTCGCGTTCTCGCGCTCGAGCAGGCCGAGCGCGCCGATGTCGTGGCTCAGCGAGATCGGCACGTCGTCGCCGATGTGGTCGCGGACGAGGTCGCCGACGGCGAGTTCCTGCTCGGGGAACGAGGGGCCGAAGATGCCGGTCACGGCGACGACGTCGAAGCGTCCTTCGAGCTCGTCGAGGAACCGGCGGATGCGGTCGGGTTCGAGGGGCGAGAGGGGGTAGCCGTCGACGAGGTGGCCGCCGCCGACGATCGCCGCGCCCGCGAGCACCACGTCGCGCAGGTCGGCTGGCCAGCCGGAGAGGGGCGGATACTCGCTCGACGCGGGGGCGCCGAGGCGGAGCACGGCGACCCGGTCGAGGTCGCGGCGCCGCACGATCGCGTTCGTCGCGTGCGTCGTGCCGAGCATGACCCGGGAGATCTCGGCGCGTCGTGCGCCGAGGTCGGCGAGGAGGGCGGCGATGGAGGCCCGGATGCCGCCCGTCACGTCCTCGCTCGTGGGCTGCTTCGTCCATGCGATGACGCGGCCCGCGCCGTCGAGGGCGACCGCATCGGTGTTGGTGCCGCCGACGTCGACGCCGAGCGACAGCGTGCGCGGGGCGCTCACCGTGCCGCCTTCGTCGGGACGCGGGCGGCCGCGGCGTCGAACGGCACGTAGGGCAGGTCGTAGCCGAAGGCCGCCGGCGCGGTGAGCTCGAGGCCCCGCGGGGTGCGCCACAGTGGGTCGCACGGCCAGGCGAGCAGCGAGACGCGCTGCCCGAACCGCAGCATCTCGGTGGAGATCGCCTCGCCCGTCTCGGTGTCGACGATCGTGATGAGGTCGGGAACGCTCACGATCACCTCGCCGTCCTCGAGCACGATGAGGTTCTCGTTCTGGACCTCGACGCGCACGAGCCGGCCGCGGTCCGCCCCCGTGCCCTCGATCGTGACCGAGCCGCGCGTGAAGCCGCCCTCGGTGCGCCGCTCGACGTCGACGAGCTTGCCGCCGACGAGCGTCGCGGCGTCGAGCGAGGTCGAGATCGCCGCGATCGGATCGGGGGAGCCGAGGAGGGCGTGCCCGACGTCGATCGCGCGACTGACGGTGCGTTCGATGACCGCCCCGGGCGCGGTCTGCGCGGTGAGCAGATAGTGCGCGCCGATCGCGATGCCTCCGCTCGCGACGGTCAGCGCTCGGGCATGCCGTTCGAGCCAGCCCATGTCGATGGGGCGGAGGATGGCGATGTTGCCGACCGCGTCGGACTGCACGACGAACTCGCACGGGAGGCCCGCGACGTTCATCGAGATCATCGTGGCCTCGGGGAACGCGCGACCCATGCCGTCGGCGTCGAGCACCTTCAGCCCGAGGCGGGCGGCCCATCCGACGGGTGCGACACCGTTGCTCCCCCCGATCTCCGCCGCCATGAGCGCCGTGACCGTGCGTCCGCTGTCCCGCTCGACCTCCGCGACGATGCGTTCGGGCTGCCACGCCGCCGAGAGCATCTCGATGCCGACACTCGGTGCCCCGATCGCCGACATGATGAGCACGGCGTCGTCGGGACCCAGCTCGCCGACCTGGAGCAGCTCGACGGGGCCATGCTCCTCGATCGCGATCTCGACGGCCAACTGCACCGTGTGCACGGCGCCGCCGCCTCCGGTTCCGAAGATCGCGGCGCCCGCCGCGAGGGGCGCGACGTCGTCGCGCTCGATCGTCCGGCGCGGGGTGCGCGCGACGCTGTCCGGCTGAGGCATGTTCCGACGGTAGGGATGTCGTTGCGATGACTCAATGTGTCATCAACACTAGATCTGCCGTCATACTGTGCTCATCAACCAAGTGCTGCTCGACGACATCCTCGCCCAAGGCGAACGTCTCGGCCTGCGTCTCGTCGCGGGCTTCCGAACCGACGTGCCCGTGACGCGCGTGGAGACCGCCGCGCTCGACGCGCTCGACGCGGTCACGCCCGAGACGCTCGTCGTGGCCGCCCCGCCACTCGGACGGGTTCCCTCGCCCTACCAGTTCGACATCGCCGTGCGGCAGGCGGTCGCCCGGGAGTTCACCGCGCTCATCATCACCGGGACGTCGTCGCTGCCGGACACCGCGCGGCTCGTCGCCGATCGTCGCGGGATGCCGGTGCTGCTCGCGGACGCCCGGTCGCCGGCCGAGCTCGGCGTCGTGCTCGACCGGATCGTGCGCGGCGGCGCCGCCGAGTCGCTCGCGCGCGCCGAGTTCGCGATCGACGAGGTCGGCGCGGTGGCCGCCCGGCACCCGGTCGACGCGCGAGCCGAGATCCTCGCGACCGCCAGCCGGGCTCTCGGCACGGAGCTGACCCTCGACGAGGGCGTCGTCGTCGACTGGACTCAGCCGGACGCGGTCTGCATCGGCGAGGTGCCCGTCGGGCGACTCGTGGCCGCCACGGCCGACCCTGCCGTCCAGCACGCGATCCCCGTGATCGCGTCGATCCTCAGCCGGGCGCTGCAGCACGAACTGCGCGACCGCTATGCCCCGATCCGCTCCCGCGCCGACCTCATCCTCGAGCTCCTGTTCGCCGAGTCGGCTCGCGTTGACGGTTTCGCGGCGGAGGCCGTGCAGCTCGGACTTCCGCTGCAGCTCTCGCACGTCGTCGGCTGGCTGCGGCCCACCCACGTCACCGACCCCACCGCCCGGCCCCCGGCCGCCCTTCAGTCGGCGATCGAGCTGTTCGCGCTGCAACTCGTCGACGGGCGTCCCGAGCAGTGGCACGTGGCACTGTGGCACGACGACATCGTGCTCGTCACGAGCGAGGAGCACGGCGCAGGCGACCATCAGCGTCGCCTGCGCGACATCGCGGAGGAGGTGCGCGCACACGCCACCGCGATCGCCGGGAGCGACTGGGTGTACACGCTCGGCCTCGGTGCGCCGCAGCTCGGGCCGAGCGGGCTCCGCCAGTCCGCCGCCGAGGCCCGCATCTCGGTCGAGTCGGCCATCGCGGCCGGGCGCGCCGGGACGGTCGAGGTGACCGATGTCACCGGGTTGCGGCGGGTGCTGCTCGACTTCTACGCCTCTCCGCTCAGCCGTCGCCTGCTCGACGACGTGCTGGCTCCCCTCGATGCGCTCGGTCCCGAACGGGCCGCGACCGCGGTGCAAACGCTCCTCGCGTATCTGGGGCACCGCAACTCGCTGGTCCGGGCGGGTCAGGTTCTCACCCTCCATCCCAACGCGGTCAACTACCGGATCCGGCGCATCGAGCAGACCCTCGGACTCGACCTCGACGACCCCGACAACCGGTTCGCGCTCGAACTCGCGTGCCGCGTGCGATCGCTCGGCTCACAACGCCGCTAGGTCGCGGGCGCGGCGAGCAGGGCCGAGATCCGATCGCCCAGGGCGCGGGTCTCCGCCAGAAACCTCGCGCGGTGCGCCTCCATGTAGTCGGTCGTGCCGACAAGGCACGCCGCACCGGTCACGGTTCCGCTCGCATCGCGGATCGGCGCCGACATCGACACGATGCCGGCATCCTCGAACGCCTGCATCGACAGCACCCCGTCGCGCACGACCCGGCGCGTGCGCTCGAGGAAGCGCGTGAGCTCGCGCGGAGTGTTGCGGCTCGGGAAGAGCACGGTGATCTCCTCGGGCGTGAAGTCCATCACCATCGCGGGGCCGCCATCCGATCCGACGATCGGATGCGCCCGCCCGAGCCACGGCGCCATCTTCAGCCCCGCGCCGGCCATCGCGAGCTCCTCGACGATCGTGAAGCTGCGCATGCCCTTGAGCACGGTGATGAAGCCGCACGTGCGGGTCGCGTGCGCCACCTCGACGACCCGCGCCGTGCCGTGGGCGACCATCGTCGGGATGCTCGCCGCTCGATACCAGCCGTGCAGTGCCCACGAAACCCGCCGGCGCCCATCGAGGTCGGCGGAGTGCAGGAATCCGGCGGCCCGGCAGGCTTCGAGGAGGCGCTGGGTCCGATCCACGCGCAGCCCCGTGGCCCGCGCCGTACCCGCCGTCGTGTCCGGGGTCGCCGCGAGGTGGCGCAGCACGTCGATCGCGGCGGCGAGTGCGGAGGGCCGAGCCCGGTCCGCGACCGGACCGGGCTCGGGGGCCTGGGTCGCACGTGGCCGCGTCTCGAGCGCCGCCTCGAGGGCCTTCTCGACGGTGCGTCGGGCGAGCACGACGGCGCGCCGCGCGCGCGTGCCGACCGGATCCCGACGGTTGACCGGCAGGCGCAGCGCGAGCACCGCGACCCGCTCCCCACTCGGCGCCGTGACGGGCGAGGCGACCTCGACGCTCATGCCCACCGTCGAGACGAGAAGGCCCTCCTCGTCGGCGTCGCCGTCGGCCGCGGCCGAGCAGGCACGCGCCGCCGCGCTGCGCGGGTCGAGGTCGCGCTCACCCACCGCCGCGGGGGAGTGCAGCGTCCACATCGACTCGACCGCGGCCACGACGACCGGACCGTCGGGCGTGGGCGCCACGAGGAGCGCGGTCTCGCCCGTCTGCTGAGCTGCGAGGGTGAGCGCGTACCGCACGGTCTGGGCGACGGATGCCGCAGCGCGGCCCGACAGCGAGACGGCCGCGGCCCCCAGGCGGTAGCTGCCGTAGGTGGCGGCCCGTTCCAGCATGCCCAGGCGCGAGAGTTCGGCGCAGAGGCGTGACGTCGCGCTGAGGCCGAGGCCCGCCCGGCGGGCGATCTCGCCGACCGGAAGCGGCGCCGTCGGGTCCTCGCGCCCGGCGACCAGCCTCAACACAGTCAGGCCCCGTTCGACGTGTGCGACCACCACACCCTCCGTTCGGAACCCGCAAACCGCACGTCACGGGTTTGCATCCTGTGCGCAGTGTAACGGCGGCGGAATGCGCGCTTCCTAGAGTGGCCGCACTCACCCGGGCGACGGGTCGACGGGGCCTCACGAGGCGCCCCGCGTCCGCGCCGAAGCGCGCTCCCTTCCGATTGCTCCGCACCCCGAAAGGACCCCTCATGACCCGCACCCGCCTTCCCCGGCTCGCGCTCGCCGCCTCGCTCGCGGCGACCAGCATCGCGCTCGCCGGCTGCGCCGCCCCCGCCGCTGGTCCGGCGCCCGGCGACAGCGACCTCTACGACACGGCGATCGCCGAGCTGCTGCCCGACGCGATCCGCGACGCCGGACGGATCACGGTCGCGAGCGGCCCCGGCTACCCGCCGATCCTCGACCTCGCCGAGGACGGCGTGACCCTTTCCGGATCCCAACCGGAGCAGATGCGACTCATCGGCGAGGTGCTCGGCGTCGAGATTGTCTTCGAGGACATCAAGTTCGACGCCCTCTTCCCCTCGCTCGAAGCCGGCCGCGTCGACCTGGCTGCGGCCGCGCTCGGAATCACGGCTGAGCGCTTGGAGTCCGTCGACTTCGTGAGCGACTTCCAGGGCGGCACGACCCTCCTCGTGCCCGGCGGCAACCCGCAGGAGCTCTCGCTCGAGACCGTCTGCGGTCACGATGTCGGCGTGCTCAAGGGCTCCGCCGAGGAGACCGTCGTGCTGCCCGCGTGGAACGAGGACTGCCTCGACGCGGGCGAGCCCGAGATCGTGGTCTCGACGTTCCCCGCCGCTGCGGACGCCGTGCTCGCCCTCACCTCGGGCCGCGTCGAGGCGACCGTGAGCGCCCTGCCCCCCGCGGTCTACGCCGCCGAGCAGTCCGACGGCGCGATGGAGGTCATCGACCTCAACTACGAGCCGAGCCTGTGGGGGCTCGCCTTCCCGAAGGGCTCCGAGCTCACCGAGGCGGTCGCCGCCGCCCTGCAGAAGCTCATGGATGACGGGGTCTACCTCGACAACCTCGCGCGGTTCGGTGTCGAGGGCGGAGCCGTCGACACCGCTGAGGTCTTCACCGACCCGTCGCAGTCGGAGAACTGACAGGTGATCGACCGCACCACGCGCCCGAGCGGGGCCTCGCACGAGGTCCCGCTCCGGGTGGTGCCCGTGCGGCGTTGGGGGCAGCTCGTCGCGGCGGCCGTCATCCTGCTGCTCGGTGCGATGCTCGTGCAGTCGGTCGTCGCCAACCCGAACTTCAGTTGGGGCGAGGTCGCGGCCTACTTCGTCGACGGGCGCATCCTGCGCGGTCTCGGGACGACGCTGTACCTCACGGTCGTCGCCATGCTGATCGGCATCGTGATCGGAGTGCTCATGGCGATCGGACGACAGTCGCGCAACATCGTCGTGTCGGGTGCCGCATCGGCCTATGTCGGATTCTTCCGCGGCACCCCGTTGCTCGTGCAGCTCATCTTCTGGTTCAACCTCGCCGCGCTCTATCCGACGCTCGGCTTCGGCATCCCGTTCCTCCCCCCGCTCGTCGAGGCCGACACGAACGTGCTCATCACGCCGATGCTCGCCGCGATCCTCGGACTCGGTCTCAACGAGGGGGCGTATATGTCCGAGATCGTGCGGGCCGGTCTGCTCTCCGTCGACCCGGGGCAGACGGATGCCGCCGAAGCCCTCGGGATGCGGCGCTCGCAGATCTTCCGCCGCATCGTGCTGCCGCAGGCGATGCGCGTCATCATCCCGCCGACCGGCAACGAGACCATCTCGATGCTCAAGAC
>CAMLMQ010000073.1 GCA_946481135.1 uncultured Microbacteriaceae bacterium | reverse complement strand
CCATGCCCTGGTTGAGCACGGCGCTGAACGGCTCGGTGAAGTCGACGTACCCCAGGTCGAAGAGCACCTTCGTGATGAAGCGCGCGTAGAGCAGGTGCAGGATGGCGTGCTCGACCCCGCCGACGTACTGGTCGACGGGCGCCCACTTCGACGCCTCGGCCGGGTCGAACGCGCGGGTGTCGTCGGTCGCGTTGAGGAACCGCAGGAAGTACCACGACGAGTCGACGAAGGTGTCCATCGTGTCGGGGTCGCGGCGGGCGGGTCGGCCGTCGGGCAGCGTCGTCTCGACCCACCCGGTGGCGGCGCCGAGCGGCGACGACCCCTTCGGCTTGAGGTCGAGGCCTTCCGTCGGCGGCAGCGTGATGGGCAGCTGCTCCTCGGGCACGGGATGCAGCGACCCGTCGTCGGCGTGCAGGATCGGGATGGGCGTGCCCCAGTAGCGCTGGCGGGAGATGAGCCAGTCGCGCAGGCGGTAGGTCTTGGCGGCGCGGCCGGCCCCTCGCTGCTCGAGCAGTTCGACGGCGCGCAGCTTCGCGTTGGTGACGCTCAGGCCGTCGAGGGGGCCGGAGTTGATCAGCCGCCCGTCGCCGTGCAGCGCCTCCCCCGTGCTCTTCGGGTCGAGCGCGGGCAGTTCGCCCGATTCGAGCATCTCGGGCGTGATGACGGGGATGGCGCCCGTGATGGGGGCGTTGGTGTCGATGACGACGCGCACCGGCAGGTCGAACCGGATCGCGAAGTCGAGGTCGCGCTGGTCGTGCGCGGGCACCGCCATGATCGCGCCGTGGCCGTAGTCGGCGAGCACGTAGTCGGCGGCCCAGATCGGCAGACGCTCGCCGTTGACGGGGTTGATCGCGTAGCGGTCGAGGAAGACGCCGGTCTTGGGGCGGTCGGCATCCTGGCGTTCGATCTCGGTGGCCCGCTGCACCTGCTCGAGGTAGTCCTGGAAGGCCATACGCACCTCGGCCGACGATCCGGCGACGAGTTCGGCGGCGAGGTCGGAGTCGGGTGCGACGACCATGAACGTGGCCCCGAACAGCGTGTCGGGGCGCGTCGTGAAGACCGGCACCTTCTCGCTGCGGCCCTCGACCTCGAACTCGACTTCGGCGCCGGTGGAGCGCCCGATCCAGTTGCGCTGCATCGCGATCACCTTGCTCGGCCACGAGCCTTCGAGCTGGTTGAGGTCATCCAGCAGGCGGTCGGCGTAGTCGGTGATCTTGAAGTACCACTGCGTGAGCTTCTTCTTCACGACGACGGCGCCCGAGCGCTCCGACGTGCCGTCGGGCAGCACCTGCTCGTTGGCGAGCACGGTCTGGTCGACCGGGTCCCAGTTGACGTAGGACGCCTTGCGGTAGGCGAGGCCCTTCTCGTAGAGCTTGAGGAACAGCCACTGGTTCCACTTGTAGTACTCGGGGTCGGAGGTGTGCAGTTCGCGGCTCCAGTCGAAGCTGTTGCCGTAGCGGATGAACGACGCCTTCTGCTGCGCGATGTTGGAGTAGGTCCACTCGCGCGGGTCGACGCCGCGCTTGATGGCGGCGTTCTCGGCGGGGAGGCCGAACGAGTCCCACCCGATCGGATGGAGCACGTTGAAGCCCTGCTGGCGCCAGTACCGCGCGATGATGTCGCCGAACGCGAACGCTTCGGCGTGGCCCATGTGCAGGTCGCCCGACGGGTAGGGGAACATGTCGAGCACGTACTTGCGGGGCTTGGTGTCGGGCACGCCGGCGGTCTCGAACGGCTTGGTCTCCTGCCAGCGCGCGAGCCACTTCTCCTGGATGCGCCGGATGTCGTAGTCGTTCTCGGGGTCGCGGTCGTGCTGCACGTCTTGCCTCTTCGTCCTCGTCGGGCCTGGCGGCCCCGTCCAGCGTAGTCAACGCGCGCGCGGCCTCCGCCGTTCCGGTGCGGGACGTGGGTCAGCGAGGCAGGCGGAGGGCGGCGAGCGGGGCGCGCGCCTTGAGCCGCATCTCGGCGTACTCCTCGTCGGGGTCGGAGAGGGTCGTGATGCCGCCACCCGCGCCGACGGAGGCGCCGTCGGCATCCATCACGATCGTGCGGATGACCATCGCGAGGTCGGCCTGGCCGTCGTAGCCGAAGAACCCGAACGTGCCGGCATAGACGCCGCGCGGACCCGACTCGAGTGTGTCGAGGATCTGCGTCGCCCGGATCTTCGGCGCCCCCGTCATCGACCCCGCGGGGAAGCACGCGCCGAGGGCGTCGACGGCGGTGAGTCCGGGCCGCAACCGTCCCTCGACCTCCGAGACGAGCTGGTGCACGGCCGGGTAGCTCTCGACGGCGAGCAGGCTCGTGACGGCGACCGACCCGAGTTCGCACACGCGCGACAGGTCGTTGCGCATGAGGTCGACGATCATGACGTTCTCGGCGCGCTCCTTCTCGCTCTCCTCGAGCTCGTTCGCGAGCTCCTCGTCGGCGACGTGCAGACTCGCGCGGGGCCGGGTGCCCTTGATCGGGCGGGTGCGCACGAGCCCTTCGGCATCCACTTCGAGGAACCGCTCGGGGCTCGCCGACAGCACGCTCGTGCCCGCGATGCGCAGGAACCCGCCGTGGTGGCTGGAGGATGCCGCTCGCAGCGCGAGGTAGCTCGCGACGTCGTCGAAGGTGCCGTCGACCTCGGCCGTCGTCGTGAGGCAGATCTGATACGTCTCGCCCTCGCGGATGGCGTCGAGGCACGCGCGCACGTTCGCGAGGTAGGTCGCCTCGTCGTCCCGCCAGCGCACGGCCACGTCGGCGGACGGATGCACCTGCGACGGCGGCGGGTCGGCGAGCCGCCGCTCGAGGTCGTCGCGCCAGTCGGCGAGCTCGCCCGTCCACTCCTCCCCGAGCGCGAGCAGGTCGGCGGTGCCGCGGTCGACGTCGATCGCGAGCGCGCGGTCGACCCGGAGGAAGGCGGCGTCGGGATGCCGGGACCGCCGCGTCACGGGCACCCCGGTGGTCTCCTCCCGCACCTCGTAGCCGACCCAGCCGACGAGCCCGAGACGGAAGCCGTCGAAGTCGGGGTAGGCCCGGTAGAGCTCGATCGGCTCGCGGTCGAGCTCGGCTCGGAGCGTCGGCAGCACCGCGCCGCGCTCGGGGAGGATGCGCTCTCCCACCCCCAGCACATGCACGCCGTGTCGTCCGCTGTCGAGCCAGAACGCGTCGTGCGTGCCCGTCGCGAGGGCGCGGAACGCGGCCTCCGGGTCGAGCCCGTGCGCGAGGGAGTGGCGCAGGAGCCGACGACGCATAGCCTGATCCTATGAGCGCGGCGGCCGTGACCTTCCGGTGGGGTCGCGGCGTGCTCGAAGCCCGCGACGACTGCGACGTCGCACCCGCCGCGGTCGTGGTCGCCGACTCCTGGCTCGTGACCGACGGAACCGTGCTCGCCCTCGATCTGCACCGCTCGCGTTTCCTCGACGCCCTCCCCGCCGACCTCGTCGACCCCGACGACGCGGCGGCATTCTGGGCGGCGTCGATCGCGGCCCTCCCGCGCGTGGGCGACTGGTTCCCCCGGGTGGAGCTGCGCATCCAGCACGGCGCGCCGCAGCTGCTCTTCCGGCTGAGGCCCGCGCCGGAGCGCAGCCGATCGATCGTGCTCGCGACGTTCGACGGCTCGGACCCGCGCACGAGGCCGCGTGTCAAAGGGCCCGACCTCGAGGCGATGGTGCGGCTGCGCACGTCGGTGCAGCCGCTCGGCGCCGGCGACGCGGTGCTCCTCACCCCCGAGGGCTGGGTCGCGGAGGGCTCGACGACCTGCCTCGCGTGGTGGCGGGGCGACGCTCTGGGGATTCCTTCGGATTCGATCGCCAGGATCGACAGCGTGACCCTGCGCAGCGTGCTCGCCCTCACGACGGCGACCGGCGTCGACGTGCTGCACGAGGGGGTGCGCCCCGACGAGCTCGACGGCTGCGAGGTGTGGGCGCTCAACGCGCTGCACGGCATCCGCATCGTGACCTCCTGGGTCGGCGGCCCCGCGACCGCCGAGCAACCGGGTCGACTCGATGCGTGGCGCCGACGCCTCGACGCGCTGCGGCGGCCGCTGCCGGAGGCGGCCGCGTGAACGAATGGATCAACGACGCTCTGCTCTGGGTGCTCGACCTCGTGCAGAGCGTCGACCCGATCGCGCGCACCCTGCTCGCCGGCCTCGGCATCTTCTTGGAGACCTCGATCCTCATCGGGCTCGTCGTCCCGGGCGACACGATCGTGCTCGTCGCCGCCACGGCGGTGCAGAACCCGGTGCAGTACGTGGGACTGCTCGGGGCGGCGATCGTCGGCGCCCTCGGCGGTGAGAGCGTCGGCTTCGCGCTCGGCCGCTTCTTCGGGCCGCGCATCCGCGACTCACGTCTCGGGCGACGTCTCGGCACCCGCAACTGGGAGCGCGCGGCGAACTACATCGACCGACGCGGTGGGATCGGGGTGTTCGTCTCGCGCTTCCTGCCCGTGTTGCACTCGCTCGTGCCCGTGACGGTCGGGATGAGCAACATGAGCTACCGGAGGTTCATCGCCTGGACGGCGCCCGCGTGCGTCCTGTGGGCGCTGCTCTATGTGACCTTCGGTTCCGTCGCCGCGGTCTCCTACCGCGAACTCGCGAGCACCGTGCACTTCGCCGGGTACCTCTTCGTCGGCGCGATCGTGCTCTTCGTCATCGCGGTCGTCGTCGTGAAGAAGCTGCTCGAACGCTCCGAGGCGCGCCACTGGGACCGCCCGGGCGACGGCGACACGACGACGCGCGAGGACTGACGGTGAACTACGACCAGAAGGGCGCGAGCAGGGCGACGGTCGCGGTTCGGCCCGCCTCGAGGTAGCGGGCGTCCCCCGCCGGGTCCTGCCGGAAGGCCCGGGCGCACAGCGCGTCCGACGCGACGACCGCCGCCGCGAACGCCGTGCGGGCCTCATCGGATCCGTCGAGCGAGAAACGTGCCACGAGCGCGTCGAACAGCGCGTCGGCGAACGACTGCATCGCCGGCGCACCCGCCGCGGGACGCAGATCGATCGTGTCGCCGTAGCGCAGCGACGCGAATCCCGGCTCGTCGCGGTAGGCATCGACGACGTGCTGGAACGCGGCGCTGAGGGCGGCGAGCCAGTCGCCGTGCTCGGGGTCGGCGATCTCGGCGACGGCGCGGCCGCTCGTGCGCTCCGAGTTGCGCGCGGCGAGGCTCTGCAGCACCGCGATGCGGTCGGGGAAGTAGCGATACACGGTGCCGATCGAGGCACCGGCGCGGTCCGCCACCATCGCGGTGGTGAGACGCTCGTAGCCGATGTCGTGGACGACGTGCGCGGCGGCGTCGAGCAGCGCGGTGAGACGAGCGGCGCTGCGGGCCTGAACAGGTTCGTTGCGGATGACCGCGGTTCCCTCGACCCGCGGAGCCTCGAGATGCGTCTGTGCCATCGGGTTCTCCTCGCGTCCTGATCCGTTCTCAAGTCTACGCCGTGCGGGTGCTCCAGCGGGCGAATCCGGGTCTGACACACTGGGGGCATGGCGGGACCGGCACTGCGCTTCGTGGTGCGGGTCGGAGACGGCATCCATCGTCTGCGTGCGTCCTGGGCGCGCCGCGCCGGGCGGGTGCCGACCGTCGTGCCGTTCGTCGGCTATGGCGGCGACGGCTGGGTGCGCGTGCTGGGCCGGGTCGTCTTGCGCAAACCCGGCGTCGACCGGTTCACGAGCGTCCGCGGGTGGCGCAGCTTCACGTCGGTGCCGGTGCGCGGCGCCGAGGTCACGGTCGTCGCGGGCGGCGTCCCGACGACCGTGCGCACCGACCGGGGCGGCATCCTCGATGCGCGCGTGGACGCCGACCTGCCGCCGGGGTGGGGCACCGTCGACATCGTGCTGCCTGGGCGGGACGCCGTCGCCGAGCCCGTGATGGTCGTCGACGAGTCGGCGGGATTCGGGATGGTGTCCGACATCGACGACACGGTCATGGTGACGGCGCTGCCGCGCCCCTTCCTCGCCGCGTGGAACTCGTTCGTGCTCGACGAGCACGCACGCACCCCGGTCGCCGGGATGGCCGTGCTGTACGAGCGGGTGACGCGCGCGCACCCCGGTGCCCCGGTCGTCTACCTCTCGACGGGCGCATGGAACGTCGTGCCGACGCTCACGCGGTTCCTCACGCGCAATCTGTACCCCCGCGGTCCGCTGCTGCTCACCGACTGGGGGCCGTCACCCGACCACTGGTTCCGCAGCGGACCCGAGCACAAGCGGCGGAGTCTCGAGCGCCTCGCGGAGGAGTTCCCGGGCATCCGTTGGCTGCTCGTGGGCGACGACGGCCAGCACGACGAGCAGATCTACGGCGACTTCGCGACGGAGCATCCGCGGCACGTGCGCGCCGTCGCGATCCGTCGGCTGACCCCGGGCGAAGCCGTACTCGCGGGTGGACGCTCGACGCAGGGCGCGCACGCCCCGGCCGCGATCCCGTGGCTGTCGGCTCCCGACGGGGCCGGGCTGAGCGAGCAGCTGACCGCCGCCGGCATCCTCTGACCCCGTTCCGGGGCTCCCCCGAAGACGGGGGCGATGCGTTCTTGACCGTCCTCGGCGCCGGGCGCTACCTTCGGAGATGGTCGCCGTGTCCTCCATTGTGCGGACACGCCGATCACCCCCGCCCCACCCCCCTCCAGGCACTCCCCGCATCCAGCCTCCCCCGGCCGGTCAGGTCCCCCAGACCCGCGGTTCCTATCCCCCGAGAGGAACAGCACGCATGTTCGTCGCGCTCGACGCCGCCGCGCTCCCCGCCCCCGACTCCGGTCTCTTCGCCGCCGTCATCGTCGCGGCCGGCGTGACCGCCCTCGTCGCACTCGCGATGATGGTCTTCGGCATGCACCGCTCGGCGCGACTCACCGTCGTGCGCGGTCTCGCGACGGTCGGCCTCGGGCTCGGCGTCGTGTCGATCGCCGTCGGCGGCGTGCTCGCCGTCTCGCCCTCGTCGGCGCAGGCCGCCCCGGAGCCCTCGGGCCCGACGATCCTCGTCACCTCGGGCGACGACGAACTGCAGCTGCCGACCCTCCCGCTCGACTGATCTCACTCCCCCGTCACGCCCGGGCGTCGGTGCGCGGCGCAATACTGATCGGGTGACCCCCGCCCTCGCCGCCGATCGGCGCCGGCTCACGGCCCTGCGCCTCGCCGCCCTCGGGATCGCCGATCCGGGTGCCGCGTCACCCGTCGACGCGGTGCGCGCACTGCTCGCCCTGCAGGGCCAGGACTTCGCGGGCGTCCTGTGGTCGATCGGACTCCGCTCGGGCGCGACGCTCGCGACCGTCGAGTCGTCGATCCGCGCGGCGGAGCTCGTGCGCTCGTGGCCGGTCCGGTCGACCCTGCACGTCGTCGAGCCGCACGAACTCGGCTGGATGCTGTCGCTCACCGCCGACCGGGAGCTGCGGGCCACCGCGACGCGTCACCGCCAGCTCGGACTCGAGGCTCGCGACTTCGACACGGCGGAGCGCATCGTCCGCGAGCGTCTCGCGGGCGGCCGCCGACTCCCCCGACGGGACGTGCTCGCGGCCCTCGAAGAGGAGGGTCTCGACGTGAGCGGTCAGCGCGGCGCCCACCTGCTCGTGCGCCTCGCGCAGCGCGGCGTCGCGGTGCTCGCAAGTGGCAAGGACACCTGGGCGCTGCTCGACGACATCGCGCCCCATCCGCGTCGCCTGGATCGTGACGCCGCCCTGCGCGAACTCGCGCGGCGCTACCTCGCGGCACGCGGCCCGGCCACCGACCGCGACCTCGCGTGGTGGTCGGGACTCACCCTCACCGACGTGCGAGCCGGTCTCGCCGACGTCGCGGCGGAGTTCGAGACCTTCGAGGTCGGGGGCACCACCTATCTCATGAGCCCGGGGCTTGCCGACGCCGCCGACGGCGTGCACCTCCTCCCGGGGTTCGACGAGTACCTGCTCGGCTACTCCGATCGTTCGGCTGCGCTCGACGGTCGGCCGCTCTCCGACGTCGTTCCCGGGGGCAACGGCATGTTCCTCGCGACGATCGTCGTCGGCGGCCGTGTCGCCGGCACCTGGCGCCGCACGGTGACCGCCGGCGGGGTGCGGATCGAGCTCGCCCCGTTCGACGTGCTGTCCGCCCGCGCGCGGCGCGGCGTGGCTGCGGCGGCCGAGCGCTATGCGACGTATCTCGGTCTCCCGCTGCTCGAGATCACCTGACCCGTGGGTCAGCTCGCGAGGGTGCGGCACACGTCGCCGCAGTGCAGGTACGGACCCTCCCGGCCCGACAGCTCCCGCCGGAACTCCAGCAGTCGTCGCGCCGCGTCGTCGATCGCCGCGACCGGGATGCGGCCCGCGTCGACGGCGGCGACGACGGCCGCCACGACCGCCGCGACATCCACCGGACCCACGTAGAGCAGCAGCGTCACCCCCGCGGCGAGGGCGGCGACCGCGTTCGCCGCCTGGTCGGCGTAGGCGGGCTCGCCGGAGTTCTGCAGCATCACCATGTCGTCGGTGACGATGAGACCCTCGAAGCCGAGCTCGTCGCGCAGCAGCGCGACCCAGGCCGGCGAGAGCGACGCGGGGGCGGCATCCACGGCGCTGTAGCGCAGGTGTCCGAGCATGACGAGCTCGGCCCCCGCATCGATCCCGGCGGCGAACGGCGGGGCCTGGGTGGCGCGCCACTCGTCGAGCGACATCGCCGTCGTCGGCACGCTCACGTGCGAGTCCCCGGCGACCGATCCGTGGCCGGGGAAGTGCTTGAGCGTCGAGGCCACGGTGTCGCGCTCCCCGGTCACGGCGGCGGCGACCCGGGCGGCCGCCGATCCGGCGTCGTCGCCGAGCGTGCGCGCATAGATGAACGACCGGCGGTCGGCGGTGACGTCGGCCACGACGCCGAAATTGATGTCGACTCCGGCGGAGGCGACGAGGGCGGCGCGGTCGCGGAAAGCCGCCTCGGTCGCCGCCGGGTCCTGGCTCCGCAGGGCGAGGGCGCCGGGGCCGGTGTCGGGAAGCCGCCGCACGACGCCGCCCTCCTGGTCGATCGCGGTGATCGCCGGCAGCCCGGGGTCGGCGCTGAGGTCCGCCGAGACGGCCGCGAGCTGCTCGGCGGAGGCGACGTTGTCGCCCATGAAGATCACCCCGGCGACGCCCGTGGCGTCGATCGTCGCGCGGATCGGGCCGGCGTCGTAGCCCGCGACGTGCACCATCACGAGGCTCGCGATGCGCTGCTCGAGCGTCATCGCCTCCAGCCGCGCGCCGACGTACGTGTCGAGAGGATCGACCGCCGCCTCCTCGACCTCGGCCCACGGCCGCGGGGGCTCGCGCGGGGCCGGCGGCGGGGCCGTGCAGCCGACGAGCATGAGCCCGGCGAGGACGGCCCCCGCGGCGAGCACACGACGTCGGGCCATGACGGGATGCTAGGCCACGGCCGTACGCTGAGGCGATGCGCACGACGGCTTCGCTGCTCGGGTCGAGCCACCCGGTGCCCGCGGCCGGGGTGACGGTGATCGTCGTGCTGCTCGGTCTCGCCGTGGGCCTCGACCTCGGGAGACTGCTGCTGCTCGGCGCCGTCCTCGCGCTCAACCAGCTCTCGGTCGGGTTCTCCAACGACTGGCTCGACGCCGACCGTGACCGTGCGGCGGGCCGGCGCGACAAACCCGTCGCGCGGGGTGAGATCTCGGTCGGCGCGGTGCGGACGGCCGCGCTCGTCACCGCCGTCGGCGCGCTCGCCCTCTCGCCGCTGCTCGGTGGGTGGTTCGCCGTCGTGCACGCCGTCGCGCTCGCGGGCGGCTGGGCCTACAACGTGCGCCTCAAGCACGGGATGCTCTCGCCGCTGCCCTACGTCGTGAGCTTCGGGCTTCTGCCCGCCCTCGCGACGACGGCCCTCCCGCACCCGGCGGCACCGGCGTGGTGGGCCGTCGTCGCGGGCGCCCTCCTCGGCGTCGCCGCGCACGTCGCGAACGTGCTGCCCGACCTCGACGACGACGCCGCGACCGGGGTGCGCGGCCTGCCGCACCGCCTCGGACCCCGCGTCTCGACCGTGCTCGCCGGTGCCGCCCTCGCAGGCGCGGCGGGTGCCCTCGCCGCGGGACTCGGCCTCACGCCCCTCGCGATCGTCGGCCTCGGCCTGTCGCTCGCGGCCTCCGCCGCAGCCGTCGTGCTCGGCCTGCGCGGCAGCCGCTGGGCCTTCCGGCTCGTGATCGTCGCCGCGCTCGTCGACGTCGCCCTGCTCGTCGTCGCCGGCCCCGCCCTCGCGGCGGGCGGTTAGGCCTCGATGGCGGCGAGCACGGCCTCGATGGCCGCCGGGTCCTCCAGCACCCGGAAGTGCCCGACGACGTCGAGCCGCACGTTCGTCGCTCCCTCGAGCGCGCTGCCCTCGGGGATGTGCGGATCGAACGCCGGGTAGATTGACGTGATGCGCGTGTTCACCTCGCGCTCCGACACGAGCCGTCGGATCACGGGGTGCCGCGGTCGGAAGGCGCGCAGCGCCGGCACGAGGGTGAGGTCGGCCATCCGTGATCCCGCGAACGGCGTCGCGACGGCGACGAGCCGGTCGATGCGGGCGTCGGCATCCTCGAGCATCGCGGCCTTGCCGATGAGTCCCCCCTTGCTGTGCGCGACGAGCGCGACATCGCGCAGGTCGAGCCGCTCGAGTGCGGCGAGCACGCGCGCCGCCGTGGCCGGGATCGCGCGCGCGTTGACGCCGAGTTCGGGCAGCACGTGCACGGGGTGGCCGGCGTCGGCGAGGCGGTCGGCGAAGGGTCGGAGGAAGTGCCAGCGCTCGTAGACTCCGGGCACGAGGACGACCGGGCGGCTCGCACCCGCGGCATACCGCGGGGGGACCGGGCGGGCGAGGCCGAGCCCGCGCATGCGCAGGGCATTCGGGTAGTCGCCCAGCAGGTGCCGGGCGTGCCGACGAAGCTCCACGTCATCCACTCTGCGCCACGAAGCGCGTGATGTGCTGGGCGATCGTCGCGGGTTGCGTGTGCATGATGACGTGCGGCCCACGGACCTCGCGGAACTCGGCGTCGGGATGCGCGTCCGCGAGTCGGCGAGCCCACTCGGAGGAGACGATCGGGTCGCGGTCGCCGTTCACGACGAGCGTGTGCGCGCGATGCTCGCCGACCCGGTCTTCCGGGCGGTCGTCGAGCAGGTGCGGCATCTGCCGGAGCAGGTAGCGCAGCCCGCATCGCACGAGGTAGTCGGTCACCGCGATCCAGAAGACCCGCGGAGGCTCCCGGAAGGCGTCGTGCAGCAGGCGCCCGACGGCCCGCCAGGCCGTGCGTGCGGACGGCTCGAGCGTGGGCGAGAGCAGCACGACCGTGCGGGGCACCTCGGGGTGACGGCGCGCGAGCATCGACACGACCTGCGCGCCCCACGAGTGACCCACGATCACGGGATCGGGCACGTCGAGTCGTCGTAGGAACCCGGCGAGCACCTCCGCGTGGTCGGCGATGCCCACGTCTCGGCGCGGATCGGGTGCCGCGCCGTAGCCGGGCAGGTCGACGAGGAAGACGCGTCCCGACCGCGCGAGCTCCGCCGCGAGGGGGCGGTAGTACCGCGACGACACCCCGATGCCGTGCACGAGCACGTAGGTCGGCTCTCCGGGGGCACCCGACCCCGGGAAGCGCTCGACGTAGATCGTCAGGCGGTCGTGCTCCTGGCGGCTCGTGTAGTACACGGCGCCGCGCACGCGGCGCACGCGGTGCGCATCCTCGCCCGCGGGACCGCGCATCCCGAGACCGAGCCGCATCCGCAGCCCCTCGAACCGGCTCGGGCGCGCGGGGCGGGGGGCGGCGTCGGGCACGGGCCTGAGTCTAGGAGCGCGCCGGTTCAGGAGCGCGCGGCGACCGCCTCGGCCGGCTCCTCGGCGAGCAGCTCGCGCACGCGCGGGATGACGACCTGGCCGTAGAGCTCGATCGCGTGCATGAGGTGCTCGTGCGGGATCGTTCCGGCCGAGTACTTGAGGTCGAAGCGCTGGATGCCGAGGGTGCGCACGGTGTCGGCGATCTTGCGGGCGACGGTCTCGGGGCTGCCGGTGTGCTGGGCGCCGTGGGCGATCTCCTCGTCGAAGTGGTCGCGCGTCATCGGACCCCAGCCGCGCTCGCGACCGATGCGGTCGAACATCGTCTTCTGGTGCGGCCAGAGGATGTCGGCGGCCTCCTCGTCGGTGTCGGCGATGAAGCCGGGCGAGTGCACCGCGACGGGCAGGTCGGGGTTGCCGAGCTGGGTGAGCGCCCGGTGGAAGAGGTCGACGTACGGCGCGAACCGCGCGGGGGCGCCGCCGATGATCGCGAGCGTGAGCGGGAGGTTGTAGCGCGCCGCGCGCACGACCGACTCGGGGCTGCCGCCGACGCCGACCCAGGCGCGGATGCGGCCCGACTCGGTCTTCGGGTACACGTGCTGGTTCGTCAGCGGGGCGCGCGTCTGCCCCTCCCAGGTGACCGGACCCTCGTCGAGGAGGGCATGCAGCAGGTCGAGCTTCTCTTCGAACAGCTGCTCGTAGTCGGTGAGCGCGTAGCCGAAGAGCGGGAACGACTCGGTGAACGAGCCGCGGCCGAGGATGATCTCCCCCCGTCCCTTCGAGATGCCGTCGAGGGTCGCGAAGCGCTCGAAGACGCGCACCGGGTCGTC
>CAMLMQ010000072.1 GCA_946481135.1 uncultured Microbacteriaceae bacterium | reverse complement strand
GTACGTCGGCGGCGTCGAGCACGCCATCCTGCACCTGCTGTACGCGCGCTTCATCACCAAGGTGCTGTTCGACCTCGGCTACATCGACTTCACCGAGCCGTTCAGCGCCGTGCTCAACCAGGGCATGGTGCTCATGGACGGCGCCAAGATGTCGAAGTCGCGCGGCAACCTCGTCGAGTTCGCGAGCGAGCTCGACTCCTACGGCGCCGACGCGCTCCGGCTCACGATGGCGTTCGCGGGACCGCCCGAGGACGACATCGACTGGGCGGATGTCTCGCCCACCGGGTCGGCGAAGTTCCTCGCCCGTGCCTGGCGCATCTCGGGCGAGGTCACCTCGCCGCCCGACGTCGTCTGGAAAGACGGCGACAAGGCGCTGCGTCGGGCCACCCACCAGCTGCTCAGCGATGCCCCCGGCCTGCTCGAAGCCTTCAAGTTCAACGTCGTCGTCGCGCGCCTCATGGAGCTCGTCAACCTCATCCGCAAGACGATCGACAGCGGTCCCGGGGCGGGCGACCCCGCGGTGCGCGAGTCGATCGAGGCCGTCACCGTGCTGCTGTCGCTGTTCGCCCCCTTCACGGCTGAGGACATGTGGGAGCGCCTCGGCTACGAGCCGAGCGTCGCGTTCGCCGGACTGCGCAAGCCCGACCCGACCCTCCTCGTCGCCGACTCCGTCACCGCCGTCGTGCAGGTCGACGGCAAGGTGCGCGACCGCCTGGAGGTGTCGCCGACGATCGACACCGCCGAGCTCGAAGCGCTCGCCCGCGCGTCGGATGCCGTCAAGCGCTCGGTGGGCGACCGCGAGATCGTGAACGTCATCGTGCGCGCGCCGAAGCTCGTGAACATCGCTACGCGTTCCTGAGTCGGGGTCCGGGAGGCGCGCGCGAGACAAGAGCGGGGACCCCTTCCCCGATTGTCTCGCGCGCCCCTCCCGAACCCCTCTCGCGGCGGGATGTCCACGAGCTTCGGGGCGGTCGCGATGCGGGGGCGGTGGGGTTTCTAGCGTTCTCGGGTGAGCGCGACCTCCGGCCCCGACCCGCGCCGCGCCCGCGTGAGACGGGTGGCGGGGGTCGCGCTCGTCGTCGTGCTCGCGGGGCTGGCGATCGGGGTGTTCGCCACCGCGGTGATGCCGCGCGGCAGCTCGACCGTGATCGCGCCCGACGAGGGCCCGGGTGATGACGCCGCGGTCGCGTCGACGGGAGCGATCTACGTGCACATCCTCGGCGAGGTGCGTGAGCCGGGGCTCTACGAACTGCGTGACGGCGACCGCGCGGTGGATGCCGTGGCCGCGGCGGGCGGCTTCACCGACGCGGCCGACGCGGGTGGAGTCAACCTCGCGCGGTTCGTGAGCGACGGCGAGCAGATCGTCGTCCCCGCGGTGGGGGCGGCGTCGGTGGCGGCGCCTGGGCTCACGGGCGACGGCCGCGTCAACCTCAACACCGCGGATGCCGCGACGCTCGACACCCTCCCGGGCGTCGGGCCGGCGACGGCGGCCAAGATCCTCGCCTGGCGCGAGCGGAACGGACGCTTCGAGGCGATCGAAGACCTGCTCGACGTCGGCGGCATCGGCGAGGCGAAGCTCGACGCGCTCCGCGACCTGGTGACGGTGTGAGCCGCGAGGTGCCCGGCGCCTGGCGGCTGCTCTCGGCGGTCGTCGTCGGGTGGACGGTGGCGGGTGTCGGGGTCGGCATCCCGGAAGTCGCGCCCGCGATCGCGGGCGTCGCGGTGCTCGCGGCCGTGGCCGCGGTGTTCGTCGCCCGCCGACGGCGCGCGTTCGTGCTCGTCGCGGTGGCGGTCGCGGGCGCCGCGCTCGTCGCCGGCTCGATCTCGCTCGCCGCCCCGGCTCGGACTCCCGACGCCCTCGTCGTCGCCGCGCGCGAGGGCCGGTCGCTCGACCTCGACATCGTCGTCACGGGCCGTGCCGTCGACGGCCGCTTCGACGGCGTCGTCGCCGGCACCCGGGCACCCGTGCTCGTGTTCGGCGACCGCGGGGGTGCGGGGCCGCCGATCGGAGCGACGGTGACCCTGCGGGGCGGTCTCGGCGCGACCGCGCCGGGCGAGGATGTCGCGTTCCTCGTGTACCCGCGCGGCGATGTCGAGACGATCGCCGAGCCGCCGCCGCTGCTGGCGTGGGCGCACGGCATCCGCTCGGCGTTCCTGGAGTCCTCGCGCGCGCTGCCCGACCCCGGCGGCGAGCTGCTGCCCGGGCTCGCGATCGGCGACACGACGCGCGTGACCGACGGGCTCGACGCGGCGATGAAGGCGTCGTCGCTCAGCCACCTGACGGCCGTGTCGGGCGCGAACTGCGCGATCGTCGTCGGCGGGATGCTCGCCCTCACCGCGCTGCTCGGCTTCCCTCGACCCGCGCGCCTCGCGGTCGCGGTGGCCGCCCTCCTCGGTTTCGTCGTGCTCGTCACCCCCGAACCGAGCGTGCTGCGCGCCGCCGTGATGGCGGGTCTGGCACTCGGGGCGGTCGGCCTGGGTCGCCCGTCGCTCGGTGTTCCCGTGCTCAGCGCGGCGACCCTCGTCCTCCTGGCCGTGGACCCCTGGCTCGCACGTTCCTACGGTTTCGCCCTCTCGGTGCTCGCGACGGCCGGGCTGCTGCTGCTCTCGGGGCCGCTCGCGGTCGCTCTCGGGCGGGTGTTGCCCGCGGGGCTCGCGGCGGTCGTGAGCGTGCCCCTCGCCGCCCAGCTCGCGTGCCAGCCGGTCATCCTGCTGCTGGATCCGTCGCTCGCGGTGTACGGGGTGCCGGCGAACCTGCTGGCCGCTCCGGCCGCTCCCGTCGCGACGGTGCTCGGCCTCGTCGCGTGCCTGCTGGGTGCGCTCGCGCCGCCGCTCGGACTCGCCGTGGCGTGGCTCGCCTGGCTGCCCTCGTCGTGGATCGCGGCCGTCGCGACGCTGTTCGCGGGGCTGCCGGGCGCCCGCGGCGCGTGGGTCGTGGGGCTCGGCGGGGTGGTGCTGCTCGTCGCGGTCGAGGTCGCGCTGCTGGTGGCGCTGCTCGCCTCGGGCCGACCGCGCGGCGTGGCCCGGGCGGTGTGCGTCGTCGCGCTCGTCGCCTACGCGGCGACGGCCGTGGGCGGCGCGGCGGTGACCCGGCTGACCCGGCCGGGGGAGTGGCAGTACGCGATGTGCGACGTCGGGCAAGGCGACGCGACGCTCGTGCGCAGCGGTGCCGCGCTCGCGCTCGTCGATCTCGGGGCGGATCCGGCGGCCCTGCGGGCGTGCCTCGACGACCTCGGCGTCGGGCGTCTGGATCTCATCGTGCTCACCCACTTCGACCTCGACCATGTCGGCGGGGCCGACGCCGTCGTGGGCCGGGTCGACCGCGTGCTCACGGGCCCGCCAGGTGAGCCGGCCGACGAGCGGCTGCTCGCCGCCTTCGCGGCGGCGGGTGCCGTCGTGGAGCGGGTCGAGCGCGGCGACCGGGGCGTGCTCGGCGGCCTGTCGTGGGAGGTGCTCTGGCCACCGCCGCGCGGTCCCGACCCGGGCAACGACGCGAGCGTCGCGCTGCGGTGGTCGTGTGGGTCGCAACCCTCGTGCCTGTCGTCGGTGATGCTCGGCGACCTCGGCGCGGAGGCGCAGGCGCGGCTGGGTGGTGCGGTCCACCTCCGCCGCGTCGACGTCGTCAAGGTCTCGCACCACGGCTCCGGCGACCAGTCCCCGGCGCTCTACGCCCGCCTCGACGCGACGGTCGGACTCATCGGGGTCGGCGCGGGCAACGACTACGGGCACCCGACCGAGTCGCTGCTCGGCATCCTCGCCGCGTCGGGTACCGCGGCGCTGCGCACCGACCTGCACGGGCTCATCCTCGTCGCCCCGGCGGCGCAGCCCGGCGCGGTCGACGTCTGGACCGCGCGGTAGCCTGGCTGGCGATGGCGACTCCCTCCCGCGGCCGTGCCGCGCCGGCCGCGCGCGGCGCGAAGACGGCGATTCCGCAGCTGCCGTGGGATCAGGTGCGCCCCGCGCCGATCGTGCTCGTGAGCGGCCCCGAGACCGTGCTCGCCGACCGCGCGATCCGGCTGCTGCGCGACATCCTCCGCGCCGAGGATCCGAGCCTCGAGGTCTCCGACATCGACGCGGGGGCCTACGCGCCCGGTGAGCTGCTCACCCTCGCGAGCCCGAGTCTCTTCGCCGAGCCGCGGCTGATCCGCGTCGTCAACGTCGACAAGATGACCGACGCGTTCCTCGACGAGACCCTCGCCTACATCGCCTCCCCGGCCGACGAGACCTACCTCGTGCTGCGCTACCCGAGCGGCACGCGCGGCAAGAAGCTGCTCGACGCGATCCGCGCCGGCACGGGCGGCGGCATCGAGGTGGTGTGCGCCGAACTCAAGCGCGACAGCGACAAACAGGACTTCGTCGTCGCCGAGTTCCGCGCGGCGAACCGGAAGATCACAGGTGGCGCCCTCCGTGCGCTCGTGAGCGCCTTCTCCGACGACCTCGCCGAGCTCGCGGCGGCGTGCCAGCAGCTGCTGGCCGACACCTCCGACGACGTCACCGAGGAGACGGTCGCGAAGTACTACGGCGGCCGCGTCGAGGTGAACGCGTTCGCCGTCGCCGACGCCGCGATCGCCGGGCAGCACGGCGAGGCGCTCGGGCTGCTGCGGCACGCCCTCGCGTCGGGCGCCGACCCGGTGCCGATGGTCGCCGCCTTCGCGAGCAAGATCCGCACGATGGCGAAGCTCGCGGGGCAGCGCGGCTCGTCGAACGAGCTCGCCCAGCGCTTCGGCCTCGCCCCGTGGCAGGTCGACCGCGCGCGGCGCGACCTGCAGGGCTGGACGGATGCCGGCCTCGGCCGCGCGATCGACGTACTCGCCGAGACCGATGCCCAGGTCAAGGGCGGCGGCCGCGACCCCGTCTACGCCCTCGAGCGCATGATCGAGCACCTCTCCGACCGCTCCCTCCGCTGACCCTCGGTGCGCGAAGTGCCCCTTTCCGGGGATCTCGCGTGGCCGGTACGGCGTGTTCTGGCACTTCGCGGAGGCTCCGACGCCCGCGAACGACGAAGGCCCCCGTCCCGTGGGGGACGAGGGCCTTCGTGGAAGTGGGTTACTTGCTGCCGAGCGCGGCGACCTGCTTGGCGATGGCCGACTTGCGGTTCGCGGCGTTGTTGGCGTGGATGACGCCCTTGCTCGTCGCCTTGTCGAGCTTCTTGGTGGCGACCTTGAGGGCGGCCTGGGCCTTCGCGGCGTCGCCCGCGGCGATCGCCTCACGGGTGGAGCGGATCGCGGTCTTGAGCTCGCTCTTGACCGCCTTGTTGCGCTCCTGCGCCTTCTTGTTGGTGCCGATGCGCTTGATCTGCGACTTGATGTTGGCCATGCCTGTGCTTTCTGTTCGGAAGGGCGTTCTCTACCGGAGCGGTAGAGGGACGCGTCCGGCCGAATCGCGTGGGAGGAAAGACCACGCGGAAACCAAGGGGCTACGTTACCGGATCGGGCGCCCGCGGGCAACGCGGGTGGGCCGCCGCCCCCCGGATCCGGGGGTTCGCCCCAGTGTCCCGGACTCGCGGCATCCGTAGGTTCGAGACATGACCACCGACACCCTCACCCCGGCCGTCGAGACGACGGCCACCCCGCCCCAGGCCGCCTCCACCGACGCCCCGCCGGCCAACCGGATGAGCCTGATCGGCCTCATCCTCTCGATCGTCTCGATCCCGACCGGATTCGCTCCGCTCGCGATCGTCGGCGTCGTGCTCGGCTTCATCGGCTACCGCGACGAGCCCACCGCCCGCACGATGGCCACCTGGGCGATCGTCACCGGCTTCGTGTCGCTGTTCGGCTGGATCGTCCTCGGCCTGTCGGCGCTCGCGTTCGCCCTGCCGATCGCGTTCGGCAGCTGGGCGTTCGGCTGGTTCTGATCCGACGGCTTACGACCATCCGAGGGGCTCGCGTGCGAAGTACGCGGGCCCCTCGTTCTCGAGCGCGTGCCGCACGCGGGCCGTCATCTCGGAACTCATCGCCGGCATCCCGTCGAGGGGGAACCACGCCACCTCGCTCGCTTCGCCGTCGACGGGGCGCGGGTCGCCGCCGAGATACCGGCAGCGGAACGTGAGGTCGAGGTACTGCGCGCGGTCGCCGTTGGAGTAGACGATCGGCCGCGTCACCCACGTCGACGTGAGGCGCTCGACCGCGATGTCGACGTTCGCCTCCTCCCGTGCCTCGCGCACGAGCGTGACGGCGGGTTCCTCGCCCGGGTCGATGATCCCCGTGATGGGTGTCCACTGCCCGTCGTCGGCGCGGCGGATGAGCAGGATGCGGTCTCCGTCGACGACGACGGCGGACGCGCCGCTGAGCCACAGCGGCGCCGTGCCGACCTTCTCGCGCAGGGCTCGGACGAAGTCGGGGATCGGCATCCGTCGATGCTAGGCGGTAGCACCGGCCCGGGTGCCGCGCAAAGGGTGGTGCTCGCCGGCGGGGCGGCGTTCCCTGGAGGCGTGCAGGTACCGCCGTGAGTCTCGACCCCGACCGCGCGGTCGCGGCATTCGACTCCGCGAGCGTCCTGCACGCGTCGGTCGTCGCCGCGCTCGAGCAGCGACCGCTCCGCCATCTCGGCAACCCGCCGATCATGGGCCCGATCGTGCGTGCGGCGAGTCGGATGCCGTGGCCGCTCGTGCGGGAGCTCTATCGACGGATCGGCGGTTCCGAGGGCGTCGACCCGCGCCGTCTCGGCGACGTGGACGGTGAGGCGATCGCCGCCGCGTTCGCGGAGGCCTATCCGGATGCCGTCCACCCCGCGGTCGTCGTCGGCTCGAGCAACGGTGCGATCGCCCATCTCGCCGCGGCGATGCAGGTGCCGTGGCTGCCGAGCACCGTGCTCGTCCCCGTGCGCCGGCTAGGGGATCCCGAGCGACCCGACGTGGCGCTCGCCTTCGGGCGGGAGGCCGCCGTCCCCCTGCTCGACGCCAATCCCTCCCTCGACCTGCACCAGATGCACGATCCCGCCCAGGACGAGTTGATGACCGCGCGTCTGGCCTACTTCCGGGTGAAGTGGACCACGCTTCCCGTGGCCTACGAGCGGCTCCTCGCCCGTCGGCTCGCACCGGGCGCACCGCTCGTCGTGGTCGACGACCGTTCGCAATGGCCGGTCACGCGTGTGGCGGAGCGGCACGTGTTCCAGACGGGCGGTCGCGGCGGTCCCACGCCCGAGCAGCACCTCGCCCATCCGTTCGCGCCCGTCGCCGACGAGGTCGCGCCGGAAGCGGAGTGGGGTGCGCCGACCGGGTTCGTCGAGGCGGCGGTCGCGTGGGCCGGTCGTTCGGGGCATCCGGTCGTGCACGTCCGGCTCGACGGCCCGCAGTCGGCGGCCGGCCCCGTCGCCGACGTGCTGCGGCGCTGGACGCGGGAACGCGGCGGGGCGGGCGACTCCCTCATCGTGCCGTCGTTCGTGCTCGGCGACCCGTGGCAGTCGTTCCGGGCGGGCCTCGTGCCCTTCTGGACGTTCTTCCCCGTCGACGAGGCGCTCGAGTCGCTCGACGCCTACCTCGCCGCCGCCGAGCCCTTCACGCGCGTCGAACTGCTCGTCTTCCAGCACGGGGTCGACTCGCCGGGACGGGCGACTCCTGCCCGCTTCGAGGAGGTCGTGCGACGCCACGGGGCGGAGCCCCGGCTGCTCGGACTGCGCGCGGCGTCCGATCCGCACGATCTCGGTGCGCTCGCGCGGTACACACCGGCGCTGCGCCGCCTCCCCGCCGGCCCGCCGTGGCGACCGCTCGACGTGGCGACCGGGCTTCGCGCGCTGCGAGAGAGCGCCGACGGCGAGCGGATGCGCGTCGACGTCCGCTGACCGCGGCGGCGTACCGGGGGCGGCTGGTCTGAGACAATGGGCCGACATGCCCCGCGCCACTTCGCCCCTGCAGCCGGCCGCGACCGACCCGTCGCGCATCCGGAACTTCTGCATCATCGCGCACATCGACCACGGCAAGTCGACGCTCGCCGACCGGATGCTCGGCATCACGGGCGTCGTCGCCGACCGCGACATGCGTGCCCAGTACCTCGACCGCATGGACATCGAGCGCGAACGCGGCATCACGATCAAGAGCCAGGCCGTGCGGATGCCGTGGCAGTTCGCCGGCGACACCTACGCGCTCAACATGATCGACACCCCCGGGCACGTCGACTTCACCTACGAGGTGTCGCGCAGCCTCGCCGCGTGCGAGGGCGCGATCCTGCTCGTCGACGCCGCGCAGGGCATCGAGGCGCAGACGCTCGCGAACCTCTACCTCGCGCTCGACAACGACCTCGAGATCATCCCGGTGCTCAACAAGATCGACCTGCCGGCGGCCGACCCCGAGAAGTACGCCGACGAGATCGCGGGCCTCATCGGCGGCGATCCCGACGACGTGATGCGCGTGAGCGGCAAGACCGGCATGGGGGTCGAGGCGCTGCTCGACCGGGTCGTCGAGCGCGTTCCGGCCCCCGTCGGGGATGCCGACGCCCCCGCGCGCGCGGCGATCTTCGACTCCGTCTACGACCCCTACCGCGGTGTCGTCACGTACGTGCGCATGGTCGACGGGCGCCTCAACCCGCGCGAGCGCATCCAGATGATGTCGACGCGCGCGACGCACGAGATCCTCGAGATCGGCGTCTCGAGCCCCGAGCCGACCGCGTCGAAGGGCCTCGCTGTCGGCGAGGTGGGGTACCTCATCACGGGTGTGAAGGATGTGCGCCAGTCGAAGGTCGGCGACACGGTCACGACCGCGCAGAAGCCGGCCGCCGAGCCGCTGCCGGGCTACACCGAGCCGCTGCCGATGGTGTTCTCGGGCATCTACCCGATCGACGGCAGCGACTATCCCGACCTGCGCGACGCCCTCGACAAGTTGAAGCTGTCGGATGCCGCCCTCAACTACGAGCCCGAGACCTCGGTCGCGCTCGGCTTCGGGTTCCGCTGCGGCTTCCTCGGGCTGCTGCACCTCGAGATCGTGACCGAGCGCTTGGAGCGCGAGTTCGGTCTCGACCTCATCACGACGGCGCCGAGCGTCATCTACGAGGTGCAGACCGAAGACAAGAAGACCGTCACGGTGACGAACCCGTCGGAGTACCCGGACGGCAAGATCTCGAGCGTGCGCGAGCCGATCGTGAAGGCGTCGATCCTCGCGCCCAAGGACTACGTCGGCGCGATCATGGAGCTCTGCCAGAGCCGCCGCGGCTCGCTCGGCGGCATGGACTACATCGGCACCGACCGCGTCGAGCTGCACTACACGATGCCGCTCGGCGAGATCGTCTTCGACTTCTTCGACCAGCTCAAGTCGAAGACGCAGGGGTACGCGTCGCTCGACTACGAGCCGGCGGGCGACCAGGAGGCCGACCTCGTGAAGGTCGACATCCTGTTGCAGGGCGACAAGGTCGACGCCTTCAGTGCGATCGTGCACAAGGACAAGGCGTACGCCTACGGCGTACTCATGACCGGGCGGCTGCGCGAACTCATCCCGCGGCAGCAGTTCGAGGTGCCCATCCAGGCCGCGATCGGCGCCCGCATCATCGCGCGCGAGTCGATCCGCGCGATGCGCAAGGACGTTCTCGCGAAGTGCTACGGCGGCGACATCACCCGCAAGCGCAAGCTGCTCGAGAAGCAGAAGGAGGGCAAGAAGCGCATGAAGATGGTCGGCCGCGTCGAGGTCCCCCAGGAGGCGTTCATCGCCGCGCTCTCGGGCGACGTCGAGAAGAAGGACAAGAAGTAGTCCCCGCCGTCGGTGCCGGGCGGTAGCGTCGCGGCATGGCGGCCACGTGGGACGACGTCGGGGCGATCGCGCGCGAGTTGCCGCAGGCGGAACCCGGCACGCGGATGGGCCTGCCGACGTGGAAGGTCGGCGCGAACGTGTTCGCCTGGGTGCGTCCGCTGCGCGCCCGCGACCTCGCCGAGCTCGGCGACGCGGCACCCGCAGGCGACGTGATCGGGGTGTCGACACTCGACGTGGGGGAGAAGCTCGCGCTGATCGACGAGGATCCCCGCGCGTTCTTCACCACCTCCCACTTCGACGACTTCCCCGCGATCCTCGTCGCGCTCGACCACGTCGACCACGTCGACCCGGCGAGGCTGCGCGAGGTCGTGACCGACAGCTGGATCGCGCGCGCGCCGAAGCGGCTCGCGGCGCGATTCGTCGCCGATCTGGAGGGCGACTCCCCGGGGTGAGCGCGGCCGTGCGCGCCCACCGCGCCGATTTCGGGTGACAATGGAAGGATGCCCGTGTACCCCGATGAGATGTGGCGGCGTCCCGTGACGTACGCCGCGATCGGGGCGACCCAGGCTGCCGACCTGCTGCGCTACCCGCCGACGGGCTTCCGCGCGATCGAACGCCGGGTACGGGTGGGGTACGGCGAGGAGCGCTGGCGGCATGCGTGGACCGAGACGCTCAGCTGGGGCATCAAGACGCGGTCGGGCTTCCGCGTGACGCGGGTCGACGCGCCCGCCGAGGTCGTCGAGAACACCTACATCCCGGTCACGTTCGACGACGCCGGCGAGCCCGTGCAGGCCGCGACGCTCACCGCGGACGAGATGTTCGCCGACACCGGAGAGCGGCTCGTGCGAGCGGGCGACAGCGCCGTGCTCCAACTCGGACGCGGACCGTTCACGATCAGCGAGCCCGTGCGCGTCGTGCAGGTGATCGACGAGCCCACCCGCCGCGGGTTCGTCTACGGGACGCTTCCCGGGCATCCGCTGTGCGGCGAGGAGTCGTTCGTCGTCGAGCGTCATGGCGACGACTCGGTGTGGCTCACCATCCGTTCGATCTCGCGGCCCGCCGGCGGCGCCTGGTGGCTGCTGCTGCCGGTGCTGCGACTCGCGCAGGCGTGGTTCCTGTCGCGTTATGAGCACGCGCTGGCGCAGCCGCTGACGTGACGCTCACCTACGCCGCCGTCGGCGCGACGAGGCGCGACGACCTGCGCGAGCATCCGCCTCACGGGTTCCGGCCGATCGAGCGTCTCGTGCGGCTCGGGGAGGGTCCGGAACGCTGGCGCTTCGCGAGCGACGAGGTGATGCGGCTCGGCATCCAGCGACGTGCGGGGCTGCGGCCCGTGGCCGGGCTGCCCGCGGACGGCTCCGCCCCGGTGCGGGTCGGCGACCGGGGCGTGCTGAGGCTCGGGCCGGTGCACATCCCGTTCGAGGTCGTGTACCTGGTCGACGAGCCCGACCGGCGCGGGTTCGCCTACGGCACGCTGCGCGGGCATCCCGAGAGCGGCGAGGAGGCGTTCGTCGTCGAGCGGCACGCCGACGCCTCGGTGTGGCTGCGCATCCGCGCGTTCTCCCGTCCGGCGCACCCGCTGCTGTGGCTCGGCTACCCCGTGCTGCGCGCGCTGCAGGAGGCGTACACGCGCCGCTACGAGCGGGTGCTCGCGGGCTCGCTCAGCTGACGGGCAGCGCCGCGATCGCCTCGACGGCGGCGTCGAGTCCGGTCGCGAACGACTCCACCGCGACGAACGCGCCCGCGGCGACGAGCTCGTCGGCCGAGAACGACCCCGTGCCGACCCCGAGGAACGGGAAGCCGGCGGATGCCGCGGCGGCGCCGTCGAGGGGGGTGTCGCCGATGATGACGACCGTGTGTCCGGCGAGGGCCGAAGCGGCGAGGCCCGTGAGGTGGTGGCGGTCGGCGGACTGATGACCGAAGAACGAGCGCTCCCAGTCGAAGGGCTCCTCGCCGTAGCCGGCCTGCAGCATCTTGAAGCGCGCGCGCTCCGGCGCGTTCCCGGTGAGCAGCCCGTTGCTCCAGCCGAGCTCGGCGAAGCGTGCCAGGGCGTCCGCCGCGCCGGCGCACTGCTCACGCCGCAACCCGGTCGCGTGCTCCTCGACCGACAGTTCGTCGAGGTGGGCGCGGAGGGTGTCGTGCAGGCCCACGTCGTGGCCGTGGATGGCGAGCAGTTCGCGCAGCAGCTGGCCCTCGGTCATCCCGTGCGGACTCGCCGGGCGCTCGGTCGGCAGCGCGCCGGTCGTGCGCTCGAACGCGCGGGCATAGATGCTCACGCCGCTGAAGTCGTTGACGATGAGCGTGCCGTCGATGTCCCAGAGCAGGTGTGTGGCCACAGATCCATCCTCGCCGAGGGGCGGGCGCCGCTCGGCGGGCGCGACCCGCGGGGTGGGACAATCGTCGGATGCCGTCCGCCCTCCCGATCGCCGACCCGGCCCCCGCCGACGGCCGGCTGCCGGACACCGTCGCCGAGGGAGCGGGGGAGCGCGACTTCGGGGTCTACCTGCACGTGCCGTTCTGCCGGGTGCGCTGCGGCTACTGCGACTTCAACACCTACACGGCGAGCGAGATCCGCGGCGTCAAGCAGTCCGACTTCGCCGGGCAGGCGATCGCCGAGGTCGGGCTCGCGGCGCGCGTGCTCGACGCGGCGGGACTGCCGGGGAGGCCGGCATCCACCGTCTTCTTCGGCGGCGGCACTCCCACCCTGCTGCCCGTCGCCGACCTGGCGCGCATGCTCGCCGTCGTGCGCTCGACGTGGGGGCTCGCACCGGGCGCCGAGGTCACGACCGAGGCCAACCCCGACTCGGTCGACGCCGCATCCCTGGAGGCGCTCGCCGCCGCGGGATTCACGCGCGTGAGCTTCGGGATGCAGTCGGCCGTGCCGCACGTGCTGCGGGTGCTCGAACGCACGCACGACCCCGAGCGTGTGCCGCTCGTCGTGCGGTGGGCGCGCGAGGCGGGACTGCAGGTGAGCCTCGACCTCATCTACGGAACCCCCGGCGAGTCGCTCGACGACTG
>CAMLMQ010000071.1 GCA_946481135.1 uncultured Microbacteriaceae bacterium | reverse complement strand
GCGCGCCCGGCTGCTCACGGCCGTCGCGGGCCATCCCGAGGGTCTCGCGCCCTACGTCCTCGAACTCGCCGAGGGCGACGACGCCGGCTACTTCGCGGACGGCTCGGCACCCTGGATCGTGCACGCCGGCACGGGGACCTTCGTCGCCGGCATCCGCGCCCTGCTGATGCAGGCGCTCCATCCGGGCGCGATGGCGGGCGTGCACGACTGGTCGCGCTACCGCGACGACCCGCTCAGCCGCCTCGCGGGCACGGTGCGCTGGATCGTCACCCTCACCTATGGCTCGACGACGCAGGCGGATGCCGAACTGGCCCGGGTCGGACGCTTCCACGCGCGCGTGGCCGGGGAGTACGTCGACGGCACCGGACGCAGCCGGCGCTACGCCGCGACCGACGGCGACCTCGTCGACTGGGTGCACGTGGCGTTCGCCGACGCCTTCCTCACGTGCCACGAGACGTGGGGTGGACCGATTCCCGGCGGTGCGGACGGGTACGTCGCGGAGTGGGCGACCGCGGGGCGTCTCATGGGCGTCGCGCAGCCCCCGGTGTCGGCCGAGGAGCTGCGCGCCCGACGTGACGGCTACCTCACGCGCGGCGAGCTGCGCGGCGACGAGCGCGTCGCCGACGTCGTGCGGTTCCTGCGGCGACCGCCGTTCCGCGGCTCGCTCGGGGTCGCCTACCGCGTGCTCTTCGCCGCCGCGGTCGCGACGATCCCACGCCCCTACCGGCGGATGCTCGGCCTGCGCCCCAGCCCGCTGCCGGTCGTGATCGGCACCCGGGTGGCGCTGTGGTTCGCGGGTCGTGCCCTCGGTCGCGGCCCGCGGGCGCAGGACTTCGCCCGGCGCCGCCTCGACCGTCTCGCGGCTCAGGGGTTGGGCACCGGCTCCGCGTCGAAGGAGTAGGCGGGCCCGGTCGGGGTGGGCGGCGCCCCGGCGTGCGTCTCGAAGCGACGCAGCTCGGCCTCGGCCTGCAGCGCGAGTCCACGCAATGCCTCGATCGAGACCGCGTCGTGCGACCGCGCGCGCGAGCCCTGCAGGCAGAACGACCCGATGACGGTGCCGTCGGAGGCGCGCAGCGGGTAGCCGGCGTAGAAGTTGATGAACGAGAGGTCGACGAGCGGATTGTCGGCGAACCGCGCGTCGGCACGGACGTTCGGGATCACGACCGGCGCCTCGTCGGCGACCGTGTACCGGCAGAACGACAGCTGCAGCGGCACCGACTCGGGCATGACGTCGGTGTTGTTGCCGTAGTAGAGCCGGTCGCCGTTGACGAGGCTGACCACCGCGAGCTCGACCTTGAAGACCTTCTGCGCGGTCTCGGCGAGACGTCGCAGCACGGGCGACCCGCCGCGGGCCGCGAGCGCGACGACCTCCTCGGCCCCGCTCCACTGCCAGACGGGGTCGGCCTGAGGCGCCCGGGGCTCGGGATCCGGCCGTGCCGCCACGAGAGCCGGCGCGAGCTCCGCGGCGATGCGCGAGCCGAGCTGAGCCGCGACGGATGCGGCGGAGAACCGATCGTGGACGTCGGGGGTGAGCTCGCGGATGTCGAGGTGCGCCACACCGTGGAGTTCGGCGGTCCAGGTGGCCGCGGCGTTGAGCCGCTCGCGCTGCCCCTCCGCGAGCCGCGCGACGACCCCCGCGAACGGGGTGAGCGCGCGCAGCGGCGGGATGCCGACGACGAGCACGCTCGCCTCCTCGCGCAGTCGGGGCACGACGGTCGAGAGCAGGTCGCCGAGTCCCCGCTGCCAGTCGGCGACCGGCGTGCGACGCAGGGCGTCGTTGGCCCCGACCATGACCACGACCGCGTCGACGTCGCTCAGATCGCGGTCGCCGACCCAGTCGCGGGCGGACCGCATGTTCATCGACTCGGCGCCCACGACATCCAGATCGCACCCGCGACCGGTGCGATCGGCGATCGCGTCGGCGAGGCGTCCGGTGAGCGCCTGGCGATGCGACGTCAGGCCCCAGCCGTGGGTGAATCCGTTGCCGATCACGAGCACGCGGTCGGCGCGGGGATCGCCCGTGCGTGTCACCGCCGAGTCCTGCGGGCGCGGGACGTGCCGCAGCCGCAGCAGGCGCAGGGCATACCAGGCCCGCAGCACGGCGCGCAGCATCGACGGCATGGTCGTCAGCCCTTCGGGTGGGTCGGAGTTCCGAGCCTCAGAGTAACGCCGCCCGGGGCCGCGGGGCGTGTCCCCTTTCTCGTGACAAACCGATCGGTCCACCGCTCCGAACGGGGTTCGAGCGGTGCTCAGTGGAAGTCGCGCGAGCGATGCAGCACCCCCGCGCTGAGCGGCTCGAAGGCGTCCGCGACGAGGTTGGTGACCCCCTCCGGGGATCGTTCGAGGATGCCGCGCACGAGCAGCGCAGGCGACTCCCGGGCGATGCGTCGGTAGCGCTTCCAGACGCCGACCGAGCAGATGACGTTCACCCAGCCGTGCTCGTCCTCGAGGTTCATGAACGTCATCCCGCTCGCCGTTCCCGGGCGCTGCCGATGCGTCACGAGTCCCGCGACCTCCACCCGGCGTCCCGGCTCGTGACGGCGCAACGCCTCCGACGGCAGCACCCCGCGCTCGTCGAGCGCGGGCCGGAGGTGGGCGACCGGATGATCGTCCACCGAGATCCCCGTCGCCCAGAGGTCGTCGCGCAGCGTCTCGAACGACGTCGGGTCGGTGAACAGCGGAGGCTGCACGGTCACGACCGTCGAGGGCAGGAACTCGGCGCGGTCGCCCGCCGCCGCCCCGGCCCGCCAGAGCGCCTCGCGGCGATCGAGGCCGAACGGCTCGAACGCGTCGGCGGTGGCGAGCGCCTCCAGTTGCGCCGCCGTGAGACCCACGCGCCGCACGAGCTGCTCCATCGACGTGAACGGTCCGTGCGCCTCCCGTTCGGCCACGATGCGCGCGGCGACGGTCTCGCCGATGCCGCGCACCCCCGCGAGACCGAGCCGCACGGCGGTGTCGCCGTCGCGGCGGTGCGCGGGTCCGGTGTCGGGAGCCTCGCGGTCGAAGCGCTCCGCCACGGGCGGCTGCACGCCGAGGCACGCGTCGAGTCCGGTCTCCGCGACCGGATCCGGGCCGCCCGCGACGGGGCACTCCGCGACGGGCTCCAGCACCGCGAAGACCCCCGACCGCAGGATGTCGGGACGCCGCACCTCGACCCCGTGCCGACGCGCGTCGGCGACGAGCGTCGCGGGGGAGTAGAACCCCATCGGCTGCGCCCGCAGCAGCCCGGCGAGGAACGCCGCCGGATAGTGCAGCTTCACCCACGACGAGGCGTAGACGAGCAGCGCGAACGACAGCGCGTGGCTCTCGGCGAACCCGAAGTTCGCGAACGCCTGGATCTGTCCGTAGATCGTGGCGATCCCGGTGTCGTCGAGTCCCTTAGCCCGCAGGCCCCGCTCGAGCTTCGCGCGCAGCGACTCGATGCGCACCTTGCCCCGCTTGCTGCCGAGCGATCGGCGCAGCAGGTCGGCCTCCTCCGCGTCGAGCCCGCCGAGGTCGCGCGCGATCTTCAGCACCTGCTCCTGGAAGACCGGCACACCGAAGGTCTTGTCGAGGATCGGCTCGAGTTCGGGGTGGAGGTACGCGAACGGTTCGCCGAGCTTCCTCCGCACGAACGGGTGCACGGCCCCACCCTGGATCGGACCGGGGCGGATGAGCGCGATCTGGATGACGAGGTCGTAGAAGCGGCGGGGTTGCAACCGGGGAAGGAGCCCCATCTGGGCGCGGCTCTCCACCTGGAAAACGCCGATCGCGTCGGCGCGGCACAGCGCGTCGTAGGTGGCCTCCTCCTCCTTGGGGAGGCCCGCGAGCGTGAGCTCACGACCGAAGGCGTCGCGGATGCAGTCGAACGAGTGCTGGAGGGCGGAGAGCATCCCGAGCCCCAGCAGGTCGAACTTGACGAGCCCCATCCAGGCGCAGTCGTCCTTCTCCCACTGCAGCACCGTGCGCCCGTCCATGCGTGCGTGCTCGATCGGCACCACCTCGCCGATGGGACGCTCGGTCATCACCATGCCGCCGGAGTGGATGCCGAGGTGCCGCGGGAAGCCGAGCAGCTCGCCCGAGAGGTCGAGCACGGTCCGCGGGATGTCGCGCAGGTCTTCGACGACCGGGTCGCCCCAGCGCTCCAGCCGCTTCGACCAGGCATCCTGCTGGCCGGGGCCGTGCCCGAGCGCCTTCGCCATGTCGCGCACCGCGTTGCGCGGCGTGTAGGTGACGACGTTGGCCACCTGGGCGGCGTTCTCGCGTCCGTAACGCTCGTAGACGTACTGGATGACGTCCTCCCGGCGACGGGCGTCGAAGTCGACGTCGATGTCGGGTTCCTCGTCCCGGATGCTCGACAGGAACCGCTCGAACGGCAGCTCGTAGAAGATCGCGTCGATCGCGGTGATGCCGAGCACGTAGCAGACCGCGCTCGACGCCGCGCTGCCGCGGCCCTGACAGAGGATGCCCCGGGCCTTCGCGAAGTCGACGATGTCCTTGACGAGCAGGAAGTAGCCGGGGAAGTCCTTCGCCTCGATCACGTCGAGTTCGCTCTGCAGGCGCCGCCGGTGGCCCTCCGGAAGGTCGGGACCGTACTTCTCGGCCGCCCCGCGCCAGGTCTCCCGCGCGAGCCACTGCATGAGGGTGAGCCCGTCGGGCACGTCGAGCTGCGGCAGCCGCGGCGTCGCACTGCGCAGCGCGAAGGCCGTCTCCCGGGCGAGGACGACCGAGTGGGCGACCGCCCCCGGGAAACGGGCGAACCGCCGGTGCATCTCGTATCCGGAGCGCAGGTAGGCGCCGCCCGCGGCCGGCAGCCACGGCTCGTGCTCGTCGAGGCTCGACCGCGCGCGCACGGCGGCGAGGGCGGTCGCGAGGGGGGCGCGTTCGGGTCGGGCGTAGTGCACGTTGCCGGTCGCGACGATCGGCAACCCCAGCTCGGCGGCGAGCTCGGCGAGGGCGTCGTTGCGGTCGGAGTCGAGGGGGTCACCGCGGTCGGTGAGCTCCACGACGACGTTGTCGCGCCCGAACCGCTCGACGAGGGCGACGAGCTCGCGCCGGGCACCCGACCGGCCGTGCGCGGCCAGCGCCTGGCGCACGGTGCCCTTGCGGCATCCCGAGAGCACCGCCCACGTGCCTTCCGCGAGATCACCGAGCGCGTCGAGGTCGTACACCGGGCGCCCCTTCTCGCCGCCGGAGAGGTGCGCCGTCGTGATCGCCTTCGACAGCCGGTGGTAGCCCTCGACGCCGCGCGCGAGCACGAGCAGGTGGGCGCCCTCGGGGTCGGGGATGCCGTTCTGCGGGGTGCGCAGCCCGAGCGAGAGCTCCGCCCCGTAGACGCTCGGCATGCCGTGGGCGAGGGCGGCCTCGGCGAACCGCACCGCTCCGTAGAAGCCGTCGTGGTCGGTGAGCGCGATCGCCTCCAGACGCAGGCGGGTCGCCTCCTCGACGAGGTGCTCGGGCATCGACGCTCCGTCGAGGAAGGAGTACGCGGAATGGGCGTGCAGCTCGGCGTAGGGCACCACCGGCTCGTCGGGAGATGCGAGCTCGGGCGCCACATACGTCGGGCGGTGATGGTGCGCCGTCGCGCCGTCGGGCCGGGGCGCCTGCCCCGACATCCGCCGCTCCAGCTCGCTCCAGTCGTAGGGCGGGTTGTGCCACCCCATGTCAGTGCCCCCCTCGTAGGCTGCCCCCATGGCGCAGCCCCGGGTCACCGCCGAGTCGACGATCGAGGTGCGCTCCGCGGTCGGCCGCTACGACGACTTCGCCGAGGTCGTCGGGGTCAAGAAGCCCGGCGGCGGCGGATGCTGGTGCATGAGCTACCGCGACGCCCGCGTCTCCAACGCCGAACGCCCCGCGTACATGCAGCGCGAGTGCGCGACGGAGCCCGGCCCGGGGGTGCTCGTCTACGTCGACGGGGAGGTCGCCGGCTGGTGCTCGGTCGCCCCGCGCTCGACCCACCGGCGGCTCATGAACTCGCGCACGATCCCGTTCCTCGACGACCGCGACGCGTGGTCGATCGTGTGCTTCGTCGTGCGCGCCGGGTACCGCCGGCAGGGGCTCATGCACCACCTGCTCGACGGTGCCGTCGAGCACGCGCGCCGCTCGGGCGCGGAGGTCGTCGAGGGCTACCCGGCCGAAGTCGGCGGCGACCGCATCGACGTGATCTCGGGATACGTCGGCACGACCGACCTGTTCGAGGCGCACGGCTTCGAACGGGCCGTCGAGACCACCGCCCACGCCGGGCACCGCACCCGCTGGATCATGCGCCGCGAGCTCTGACCGCTCAGTCATACCGGCCATGGGCCCACCACCCCCGCTCGTCGAGCACGAGCAGCCACGCCTCGCCGTGCGCATCCACCACCTGGAACCGGTGGGCCGTGCGCGCCGTCGCCGCATCCCACCAGCGCTCCTGCAGCGGCCACGGCCCGGCCCACGCGGTGAGGTCGCGGCGGGCGCCGGTCGGCGACACGAGCACCGCGGGGGAGGCGGAGAGCACCCCGCGCTCGGTCACCGCGACCGGCCGGCCCCGCACATCCTCGACCGCGATCTCGCGCGGCACCTCGTAGACGGTCGCGGGATGCGGCGGCGGCACCGCGCCCGGCCAGGGCTTGCGCGGGTCGCGCGCCACGACCGGCCGATCGCCCCACGCGACGCGCTGCTGACGGTCGGCCGGCATCCGGCCCCCCGTCGGCACGGGGAGGCCGACGCCCTCGTGCCCGAGAAGCCCCTGCACACGGGACAGCCCGGAGTGCACGCCCTCGTCGGGTCCCGTGCCCCAGATGCCGCGCTCATGCGCTCCCACCGGGTCGACGGCGTCGGGCGTCAGCCGCACCCGGGCGACGGGGGAGCGCAACTCGCCGGCCGCCCGCGTGCCGGCGTCGAGCTGCCAGCGCACCCGGTCGACGATCTCCGCCGCCGTGAACGACCGCGGATGCAGCCACACCCGCTCGCTCGCCTCGCCGTCGGCGCCGACGAGCTCGACCCGCAGCGCCGTGCACACCAGGCGCTGCTGCAGCAGGTCGTCGAGGAACCGCTCGGCCGCCGTGCGCATGCCGAAGGCGACCTGGTCGGCGCGGTCGAGCGGCGGCTCGAAGTCGACGCCCGTCTCGACGTCGCGCGGGGGGATGCGCGGCGTCGCCGGGCGGGGATCGCGCCCCGCGGCGAGGGCGTGCAGTCGCGCCCCGAGCGGACCGAACCGCGCCGCGACGTCGGACTCGGCGAGGGCGGCGAACTGCCCGAGGGTGCGGATGCCGAGGCGGGGGAGCAGGGAGACGAGCTCGGGGTCGTCGAGCAGCGCCACGGGCAGGGGGGCGAGGAAGGCGGCGGTGTCGCCCGACGGCACGATCGTGACCGGATCCGCCCCGGGGGTGACCAGCCGGGCGGCCCGCTCCGCCGCGAAGAGACCGTCGGCGATGCCGGCGCGCGCAGCCGGCACCCCGAGTTCGGCGAGCGTGCCGAGCAGGGCGAACGCGGCGGCCCGTTCGCCGCCGTAGTACCGGGCCGGGCCGCGGGCGCGCACCGCGAGCATGCCGGGGCGCAGCGGATGCACGCCGGGGAGCGCGCCTTCGAGCGCCGCGAGCACGGGCTCGAACGCCCGGGCGTCGAGGGCGGGGTCGTAGCGCAGCATCCGCAGCCCGGGGCAGCGCGCCTGCGCCTCGCGCTGCCGCATGCCCCGTCGCACCCCCTCGGCGCGGGCGGCGGCGGAGCAGGCGAGCACGAGGTTCTTCTCGAGGAGGGCGACCGGGGTCGCCGCCGGCAGTCGCTCCGCCGCGGCATGCGCGTGCACCGGCCAGTCGGGGCACCACAGCACGAGCAGCCGGGGCGGGCGCGGGGCTTCGAACATGTGTTCGATTGTGCCAGAGGCCCCTGACGGCGTTCCCTGGGAACATGGCCACGATCGGATCCGTGGTGTGGGGCGTGCGGGACATCCCGCGCGCCATCGAGTTCTGGGCGGCGGCGCTCGACTACGAGCTCAGCCGCGCCCCCGACGTGGACTGGGCGATGCTCGTGCCCCACGAGGGGCAGGAGGGCGTCCAGCTCTCGCTGAAGCTCACGAACTCGGACGCCCCGCACCGCCACCACCTCGACCTGTTCGCCGACGACCAGGCGGCGGAGGTGGAGCGCCTGCTCGAACTCGGCGCCGACCCCGTCGACGACTGGGAGTACGAGGACGACGCCGACTACGTCGTGCTCACCGACCCCGACGGCAACACGTTCTGCGTCGTGCAGGTGTGATCGGGTGACACCCACTCTGCTGCAGCGCCTCGAGAACGGCCTCGTCGCCGTCACCGTGCTCGTCGCGTTCGTCGTCACCGGCGCCGGCTGGTGGTGGCCGCTCATCGCCTTCCTCGCCTTCGACCTCTCGATGCTCGGCTACCTCCGCGGACCGCGGGTCGGGGCCGCCGTCTACAACGCCGTGCACTCGTATGTGGCCCCGGCCCTCCTCGCGACCCTCGGCCTCGGACTCGCGGCCGCGGGGCTCGACGCGTTCTGGCCGCTCGTGCTGGCCGGGACCTGGGCGTTCCACGTCGCCGTCGACCGCGCCCTCGGGTACGGCCTGAAGCTCACGACGGGCTTCGAGCACACCCACCTCGGCGTCATCGGGAGGGCTCGGCGTGGACGCACCTGATCCCGGTCGCCCGCGCTGGACGCCGCTCGCGTTCGTCTACCTCGGGCTCGCGATCGCGGGGCTCGTCAGCACGTGGACCCTCAACATCCTCGCGATCGCGTCGGGGTCGGATTTCGTGAGCGAGTGGATGTCGAACGGCTTCGCGACGCAGTCGCTGCAGCTCGACCTGCTCGTGCTGGCCGTCGCGGCGGGCGCGTTCGTGGCGGTCGAGGGGCGGCGCATCGGGATGCCGCGCGCCTGGCTGCTGCTGCCGCTCGCGGCGGTCACGGCGGCCGCGTTCGTCATCCCGCTGTTCCTCGCCCTCCGCGAGCGGCGACTCACGGCGAGCGCCGGCACGGTCGACTCCGGGAGCTAGTCGAGCAGTTCCAGGTTCACGCGGACCCGGTCGCCCGCACCGATTCCCTCCGCGTGACGCACGGCCTTCTTGAGCGGCAGCACGTAGACCCCCTCGGCGGTCGACGGGAACACCGATGTGCGCCACGTGGTCGCCCCCACGGTGACGCCCACCCGCACCGATCCGAACCCGCGCGGCATTCCGGCCGCGAACTCGCGGATCTCGGCCGACGCCTCGGCGGGCAGGCTCACGAAGGTCCAGGTGTCGGCCTGGCGGGCATCCCAGACCCAGACGTCGGCGTCGAACGCGAATCTCATCCCGCCACGCTACGGCGCGAGCCGATGTCGCGGACCCGCTCGACCGCCCGCGCCTCGATGGCGGAGACCCGCCCCTCGGCGTCGGGCAGCCACACCCGGCGCGACTTCGGCCGCCCGCCCCAGGCCGCCGCGGTCGAGGTGACCGTCACCTGCCGGGCGGCGAGGTGACCGAACCCCGCCCCGAGCCCCGCCCAGGCGCTGTCGCCGACCGCGAGGGCGGCATCCGCCTGCGGCCACTCGCCGACCGCGACGAGCACCGCCTCGCGCTGCCGCAGCCGCGCGGCGAGTCGCCCCGCCGCCGCCTCGGGAACCCGCGTGCGGCCGTCGCGCACGGGCGGTCGCACGAGCACGACCGAGACGACGTCGACGAGCGCCGACACGACGGCCATCCACTGCTCGCCGGGATGCGGCACGAGCACGAGCCGCTCGAGGTCGAGTCCGAGAGCCGCGGCCGCCTCGACGCCGAGATCGGGCAGGCCGACGACGGCGCACCACGCTCCCGCGGAGCTCGGCCCCTGCAGCAGCGCGAGCGCGAGCGTCGTCGACCCCGCCACCTGATAGCGACCGCCCGCGGCGAGCGCACCGCCCGGCAGCAGGTCGGTCAGGGCCGGATGGGTCGGGATGGCGCGGGTGTCGAGGCGGTTGCGCTGCATGCCGCGGATGCGAGCCTGGAGGCCGCGGATGACCTCCGACCGGTCGTCGGGCGCGGGGTGGCCGACGTCGTCGAGCACCACGGCCGCCGACGCACCACCCGACTCGAACATGTGTTCGATTCTGCCAGGCGACGCCGACATGCGAAAGGCCCCCGATCGTCACCGATCGGGGGCCTTCGACACTCTGTGCGCGGAGGGGGACTTGAACCCCCACGCCCTTTCGGGCACTAGCACCTCAAGCTAGCGCGTCTGCCATTCCGCCACCCGCGCGAGTGCGTCCCCCGCGAGGAGGACCGAGGATAGACACTAGCACGCGGTCGCGGGGTCGCTGCCCATCGCCGTCCGTCACCGGGTGTCGTCGATCGAGGACGGGTCGGCATCCTCGCGCGTGTCATCCGGCGTGCCGACGGTCGCGTCCTCGGTCCGCGACATCCCGACCCGGCGACCGCCGCTGAGCCGCCACCGGTTCCCAGGAGGCCTCGGCTAGCCTCGAAGCCATGGCCGACGAGCTCGAAGCGACCGCCGCCGTCGCCCGCGACCTGATCCGGTTCGAGACCGTCAACTTCGGCAACGGGTCGAGCAGGGGCGAGACCGAGGCGGCCGAGTACGTGGCCGCGAAGCTCGAGGCGCTCGGGCTCTCGCCGCGACTTGTCGACGCGGCCCCCCGACGCACGAGCGTCGTCGCGCGCGTGCCCGGGCGCGACCCGGAGCGTCCGGCCCTCGTGCTGCACGGGCACCTCGACGTCGTGCCCGCCGACGCCGCGAACTGGAGCGTCGATCCGTTCGGCGGCGAGATCCGCGACGGGATGCTGTGGGGCCGCGGCGCCGTCGACATGAAGGACATGGATGCCATGATCCTCACCGCGCTCGGGGACATCCTCGAGGCGGGGGAGCTGCCGGCCCGCGAGCTCGTCGTGGCGTTCTTCGCCGACGAGGAGAACGGCGGCGTGTTCGGATCGCACTTCCTGGTCGACGAGCATCCCGAGCTGTTCGCGGGCGCCACCGACGCCGTGAGCGAGGTCGGCGGCTACTCGATCGATCTCGCGGGACAGCGCGCCTACCTGCTGCAGACGGGGGAGAAGGCCCTCGTCTGGATCAAGCTCATCGCGCGCGGCGGCGCGGCGCACGGCTCCCGCGTGTTCCGCGACAACGCCGTGACGAAGCTCGCCGAGGCCGTCGGGCGGCTCGGCCGCGAGGAGTGGCCCGTGCACCTGACGGCGACGACGCGCGCCCAGCTCGCCCGACTGTCGGAACTGCTCGGCGTGAGCGCCGACGACCCGGATGCGCTCATCGCGGCGGTCGGCAACGCGGCCGGCTTCCTGCAGGCCGGCATCCACGTGACGACGAACCCGACCGTGCTGCAGGCGGGGTACAAGCACAACGTCATCCCCGACCGTGCGGAGGCGCTCGTCGACCTGCGGCCCTTCCCCGGGCAGGAGCAGGAGGTGCTCGCGCGCGTGCAGGAGCTCGTGGGCCCCGACATCGAGATCGAGGTCGTGCACGCCGACGTCGGGCTGGAGGAGCCCTACGAGGGCGGCCTCGTGGATGCGATGGTCGCCTCGTTGCACCGCTTCGACCCCGGCGCCCCCGTGCTGCCGTATCTCATGAGCGGCGGCACCGACAACAAGGCGCTCTCGAAGCTCGGGATCACGGGCTACGGGTTCGCGCCGCTCCAACTGACACCCGACCTCGACTTCCCCGCGATGTTCCACGGCGTCGACGAGCGCGTGCCACTCGATGCACTGCTCTTCGGCCGGAGGGTGCTCGGCGACTTCCTGCGGACCTGCTGACCGTGACCGCACCCCCTCCCGTCGCCCCGACCGGTCACACCCACCCGCCGACGCGCGCCGACGATCCGATCTCGGCCCTGCGCCGCCGACCGAACCCGGTGCGCTACGTGCTCGCCGGTCTCGTGCTCGTCGCGGGACTCGCGGTCGTGCGCGTCTTCGCCCCGGGATCGGGCGCGATCGAGCTCGCCGACGCCGCCCAGGACTTCGTCACGCTCTCCCTCGCGGTCGCGATCGAGTCGCTGCCCTTCGTCTTCCTCGGCATCGGGCTCTCGGTGATCGTGCAGGTGTGGGTGCCCGAGGCCTGGCTCATCCGCATCCTCCCGCGGCAGCCGATCCTGCGTCGCGCCGTGCTCTCGCTGCTCGGGGTGCTGCTGCCCGTGTGCGAGTGCGGCAACGTGCCCCTCTCACGCGGGCTCGTGATGCGCGGACTCAGCGTGCCGGAGGCGATGACGTTCCTCGTCGCCGCCCCGATCGTCAACCCGGTGACGATCCTCACGACGTATCAGGCCTTCGGGTGGGATGACGGCATCCTCGTCGCCCGCATCGTCGGCGGGTTCGTCATCGCGAACCTCGTCGGGTGGCTGTTCTCCCGGCATCCCGAGCCGGATGCCCTCCTCACGCGGTCGTTCTCGGCGACGTGCGCGCGGGCGCGCGGCGGCGACCACGCCCACGGCGGTCGGTGGTCCCGCAGCCTCGAGGCGTTCGCGCTGGAGACGACCGCGATGCTGCCGGCACTCCTCGTCGGCTCGGCGGTCGCGGGGGCGATCCAGGTCGGCGTGTCGCGCGACGTGCTCGCGACGCTCGGCTCGAACCCCGTGTGGTCGGTCTTCGTGCTCATGCTGCTCGCGTTCGTCGTCTCGGTGTGCGCGAACGTCGACGCGTTCTTCATCCTCGCCTTCGGGTCGACCTTCCTCCCCGGCGCGATCGTCGCGTTCCTGCTGTTCGGTCCGGTCATCGACATCAAGATGCTCGCCCTGCTGCGCACGACGTTCACGGTGCGCACGCTCGC
>CAMLMQ010000070.1 GCA_946481135.1 uncultured Microbacteriaceae bacterium | reverse complement strand
GCGCGACGAGGAACAGGAAGCTGAACAGCAGCACGTTGTCGTCGATCGCCGGGAAGTCGAACAGCGGCGTCTGGAACAGCCACCAGCTGAGGCCCACGGCCGAGAAGAAGCTCGCCACGACCGCGAGCAGCAGCAGCAGGGGCGCGACGAGGGCGCGCAGCAGCACGAGCAGCACGACGAGCACGAGCACGAGGATGAGCGGGATGATGAGCGCCTGGTCGCGGGCCTGCGCGTCGGCGACGTCGAGTGCCTGCGAGTCGAGTCCGCCGACGAGCCCTGTGCCGTCGCCGACGTCGTCGAGGGCGGCACGCATCGCCTCGATCGTCGCGAAGGCCTCGGGGGTCTCGGCACTCGCCGTCAGGGTCACGGCCACCTGCGCGTAGTCGTCGGTCGCCTCGCCGACGACCGCGTCATCCACGCCGTCGAGATCGGCGAGCACCTCGGCGGCCTCGTCGGCGTCGTCGACGGGCACGACGACGGTCGCGGGCGACGTCGTGCCGGCCGAGAACGCCTCGGCGAGCACCTCCTGCCCCTGCACCGCCTCGGGCTTCTGCAGGAACCGGTCGTTCTGCGACAGGCCGGTCTGCACGAAGAAGAGGCCGCTCGCCATGCCGCCGAGCACGAGGATGCCGGCGAGCGCGACGACGAGCGGACGCTTCGCGACGCCGCGCCCGAGCTTGCCCCACAGGCTCGACGCGACGGCATCCCGCGAGCCGTAGGCGGGCACGTACGGCCAGAACAGCCCGCGACCGAACAGCACAAGCGCAGCCGGCAGCACGAACAGGGCGAACGCCATCGCGACGAGGATGCCGACGGCGCACGCGAGGCCGAGGGCGCGGTTGCCGGCGAGCTCGGCGAACAGCAGGGTCGCGAGCGCGAGGGCGACGGTCGAGCCGCTCGCGATGATCGCGGGACCGGCACCGCGGAGCGCCCGGCGCATCGCGTCGCGCCGATCCTCGTGACGACGCAGTTCGTCGCGGTAGCGCGCGATGAGCAGCAGGGCGTAGTTGGTGCCGGCGCCGAAGACGAGCACCGAGAGGATGCCGGTCACCGAGGCGTCGAGCTGCACGCCGACGGCGGAGGCGACGAGGCCGGCGATGATGCCGGCGAGCGCGTCGGCGACGCCGATGACGATGAGCGGCACGAGCCACAGCCAGGGGCTGCGGTAGGCGACGAGCAGCAGCACCGCGACGACGATCACGGTCGTCAGCAGCAGGGTGAAGTCGGCTCCCGCGAAGACGGCGGCGATGTCGACCTCGAAGCCTTCGGCGCCGGTGAGGTAGACGGTGACGCCGTCGAGCCCGGAGGCGGCGGCATCCCGCAGCTCCTGAGCGCGGTCGGCCTGGGCGGCGACGTTCTCCTCGGGATCGAGCGGCACGACGAGGAAGGCGACGGTGCCGTCATCGGAGACCTGGGCGGGCGGCACGAAGCCGTCGGCGGAGAGGTCGGCGAGTTCGCCGAACGCGTTCTCGCCGATGGTCGCGAGTTGGTCGTCGGTGAGGTCGCCGTCGTCGGCCGCGAAGACGAGCAGGGCCGAGGTGCCGTCGGCGCTCGGGAACTCGTCGAGCAGGCGCTGGGCCTGCTCCGACTCCGCCGTGTCGGGCAGGCCGACCGACGGCGCGGTCTCCCCCTCCTCGGCTCCCGCGACGGCGAACAGCGCCCCGGCGGCGAGCGCCGCGAGCACGAGCACGATCCACGACGTGCGGGCGGAGGTGATGAAGCGCAGCAGGCCGTTCACGACGCGTCTCGATTTCTCTAGTTTTGCTAACTAATAGATTTACTAGCGAACATAGCGGTACGCTGAGGTGCATGCAACCGACGGTCGAGCCTCAGGTGGCCGCGACCGAGTTCGGCCCCGCCGGAGCCGTGCACGAGGCCACTCAGCTGCTCCGCGAGTTCCTCGACGTCACCGCGCAGTTCGAGCGCGCGCTCGGCACCGAGCTCTCGGTCAACCCCACCGACCTGCAGGCGATGGAGCATCTCCTGATGAGCGGGCCGCTCTCCCCCGGCGAACTCGCGCGTCGGCTGCGCATCTCGACGGCCTCGACGACGGCCGCGATCGACCGGCTCGTCGCCGTCGGCCACGTCACCCGCGAACCCGACCCCGACGATCGCCGGCGGCTGCTGATCGTGCCGCAGCCGGCCTCCCGGGAGCGCGCGATGGCGCGGCTCGTGCCGATGATCATGGGCGTCAACGCGCAACTCGACGACTTCGACGACGCCGAGCGCGACGCGATCACCCGCTACCTGCGCGGCGTCGTCGCGCACTACCGCGAGCACGCCGCCGTGCGCCCGGCAGCACCCTCCTGACGTCCGTTACCCGACTTCGTCGCCCTGGCGCGTCCGCGGGCGACGAAGCCGGGCAAACGCGCGAGGGCGTGGCGGTCAGCTCTCGGATGCCGGCAGCGGCTCCGCGGGCAGCTTGCGCACACGCGCCCGGCGACGGCGACGCTCGGGGATCATCGAGCGCATCTCCTCGAGCTTGCCGAAGCACAGCAGCCGGTCGCCCGCCTCGAGCACCACCCGGTTGCGCGGGTTGGGGATGACGCTCGCCCCCCGGTTGACCGTGAGCACGGTGATGTCGCGGTCGGCGAGACCCGACTCCCCGAGGGTCTTGCCGACGAACGCGCCGTTGGTGTGCACGAGGATCTCGGCCACCCCGTAGCCCGTCGACACCGACAGCCGCTGCCGCACGTCGATCTCGGGGAAGGCGACCTGGCCCGCGATGTAGTCGACGATCGCACCCGCGACATCCAGCTGGGTCGCCGTCTCGATGCCTTGCAGCCCGGGCGAGGAGTTGACCTCCATGACGAGCGGACCCTCGGCGCCTTCGAGCATGTCGACGCCCGCGACGCGCAGTCCCATGATCTGCGCCGACCGCACCGCCGCCTGCTCGTACTCCGGGGAGAGTTCGACGCGCGCGACCGTGCCGCCGCGGTGCACGTTCGAGCGGAACTCGTCGCCCTGCGCGCTGCGCCGCATCGCCGCGACCACCCGGTCGCCGACGACGAGGGCGCGGATGTCGCGGCCCCGGCTCTCGGACACGAAACGCTGGATGAGCACGTTCTGGTTCGTCGACTGCAGCGTCTCGATGATCGCCTCGGCGGTCTTCACCTCGGGCGCGAGGATGACCCCGATGCCCTGGGTGCCTTCGAGCAGCTTGATGACGACCGGGGCTCCCCCGACGCGTTCGATCGCGGGGCGCACGTCGGCCCGGTTGCGCACGAACGTCGTCGCCGGCATCCCGATGTTGTGCCGCGACAGGATCTGCGTCGCCCGCAGCTTGTCGCGCGCGTTCGAAATGCCGTTCGCGGTGTTGGGCGTGTAGACGTCCATCTGCTCGAACTGGCGCACGACGGCCGTGCCGAAGTAGGTGATCGACGCACCGATGCGGGGCAGGATCGCGTCGTAGTCGGAGAGCCGGTTGCCGCGGTACTGCAGGTCGGGCTCGTCGCCCGAGAGGTCGATGCCGAACCGGAGCGTGTTGAGCACCCGCACGTCGTGGCCGCGCTGGAGGGCCGCGGCTTTGAGCCGTTGCGTCGAGTACGCCTTGGGCGCGCGCGACAGGATCGCGAGTTTCATGGGGGCTGCCTGAGGTTGCGGAGGGGCACTGCCAGGATGGTGGCGTGAACGAGCGCTCCCATTCAAACACCCTCGCGGGCTGGCGAGAATGGGTGCAGCTGCCCGACGTCGGCATCCCGTGGATCAAGGCGAAGCTCGACACCGGCGCCCGCACGTCGTCGCTGCACGCCTACAAGATCAAGCCCTTCGAGCGCGACGGCGACGAGTGGGTGCGCTTCCGGGTTCGTCCGTGGCAGGAGTCCGCCGACGACGAGACCCTCGTCGAGCTGCCCGTGCACGACCGGCGGCGTGTGCGCTCGTCGTCGGGGCATGTCGAGGAACGCATCGTCGTGCGCATGCCGGTCGTGCTGATCGGGCGCGAGGTGCGCGCCGAGGTGACCCTCACCAACCGGGATGCGATGGGGTTCCGCATGCTCATCGGGCGCGAGGCGCTGCGCCGCGGCTTCGCGGTCGACGCGGGTCGGTCGTTCCTCGGGGGGCGCGCCCCGAAGCCGGTGCGGCGCCGCAATCGGGGGCGCGCGGTCGAGGACTGACCCCTCCACAACCGGTCGCGATGCCGCGTCATGCTCAGGAAGCCGGGCCGGGTGCGCAGCGTCGGCGAGCGCTGGCAGCCTGGGGGCACCGACGGCACAATGAGGAGATGGCGCCCGTGAACGACCCGCAGATCTGGACGCTCATCGGCGTCTTCGCGGCGGTCATGCTGGGCGGCATGACCCTGATGACCACGCTGCTGATGCGCAGCACGACGAGCGCGATCGACGGCGTCCGGGGTGAGATGACGGGGCTCCGCGGCGAGATGAACGCCCGCTTCGACGCCGTCGAGACGAAGATCGAGCACCTCGATCGGGACGTCGCGGCGCTCAGCCGCAAGGTGTTCGGCGAGTCGCCCGATCGCTGACCGGAACGGCGCCCGAAATGACTCCGCCGCCGCGCAGCCCCGACGAGATCGCCTGGCTCGATCAAGACGACGCTCGCACCGTGAGCGTCATCCGCGAGCACGCCGTGGCCATCACCTACGTCGGCGGAGAGACGCACGAGCATCGCACCTCATTCGCCTACACGACCGGCCTCTTCGGTCTCGGGCACCCCGAACTGCTCGTCCTCGGACTCGACCCCTCGACGGCGGGCGCTCTGCTCAACGAGGTGGCCCGCCGAGTGCGCGCGGGTCGCGACTTCGTGCCCGGCGAAGTGCTGGAGTTCGACGAGTGGGCGCATCGGGTTCTCGTCGAACACCTCCCGAACCCGGGGGCGATCCTGTTCGCCGCCAATCGCTTCTACCGACGTCCGGATGAGGCGTCGGTTCCGGCGTATCAGCTGACCTACGACGACCGGTCGGGACGGTTCCCGGGCGAGGTCGGCTACGACGTGCCCGACTGGGTGCAGCCGCGGCCGGGATCGTTCACCGCGGGCGACTGAGCGCCTCCCCGGCCTCGGGCCCCAGAATGGACGGGTGACCGACGCGCGACCCGACGACGCCGCCCCCACCTGCTACCGGCATCCCGACCGCGCCACCTACGTGAGCTGCCAGCGCTGCGGTCGCCCGATCTGCCCCGAGTGCCAGAACCAGGCCGCGGTCGGCGTGCAGTGCCCCGAGTGCGTGCGCGGCGCCGCGACCCCCGCCCAGCGACGGGCGGGCGGGTGGCGGCAGGCGCTCCGCCCCGGCCGCGCCGTCGTCACCTACGTGCTCATGGGCCTCATCGTGCTCGGCTACGCGGGGCAGTGGCTGAGCGGCCAGGCGCTCACGCAGGCGTGGGTGCTCAACCCGACCGCCGTCGGCGCGGAGCCGTGGCGGCTCGTCACGTCGGCGTTCCTGCACTCGCCGACGACGTTCGTCCACGTCCTCTTCAACCTCTACGCGCTCTACGCGTTCGGCCCCGCCCTCGAAGCGTTCCTCGGGCGCGTGCGGTTCCTCGCGCTCTACCTGCTGTCGGCGATCGGCGGCTCGCTCGGCGTGCTGGCCATCTACCAGCTCGCGATCGTCACCGACGGCGCGATCATCGAGGCGACCGGCGGGTTCCTGTCGCCGAGCTCGGCTCTCGGGGCATCCGGCGCGATCTTCGGACTCATGGGCGCCTACCTGCCGCTGCGCAGGGCCATCGGCGCGAACTTCGCGCTGCTCGCGATCATCCTCGGCATCAACGTCGTCATCGGCTTCATCGCGGGCGGCATCGCGTGGGAGGCGCACCTCGGCGGCCTCGCCGTCGGCGCCCTGCTCGGCTGGATCTTCCTGCGCACCCGACGACGCGACCAGCAGCGCACGCAGGTCGTGAGCGTCGTCGGCGTCGGCGCGGCGCTGCTCGTCGTGTTCGTGCTGTTCGTCGCGTCGGCGCCGATCTACTACGGGCTCTGAGCCTCCGCACTCAGTCCCACACGAGGTACCGGTCGCCGTCGGTGACGACGCTCCAGTCGCCGCACACCCAGCCGGCGTCGGCGAGTTCCTCAGGCCACCATCCCGGCTGCAGCATCGGCGCGGTGTCGAGGTCGGACTCCTCGCAGTAGTCGGCGGTGAGCCCGCCCTCCGAGGTGAACGCCATCACCTGCCCCTCGTCGACCGTGTTGTAGGCGATGCGGATGCCGCGCGCGTCGTCGGGCACGAGCATCGGGATCTTCATGGCATCCCACGACTCCTGCGCCGCCGGCAGGTCGGGGTACTGGGCGTCGTACTCGGAGTTGATGCCGAACGCCTGACACCCCGCGAGCAGCGGGGCGGCGAGAAGCAGGGCGGCGGCGGGCAGGATGCGGCGGATCGTCATGTCTCCAGTCCAGCCTGAGGCAGACAGGATGTCGTCGCCCCGGCGAGCGAGAGCGATCATCCCGTGGGCGCATCCTCACCCGCGGCGACATCACCCCGGAGACGGAGGAAGCCCCCGCGTGGGCGAGGGCTTCGAAGAGCTGGGGTACCTGGACTCGAACCAAGAACAACTGAACCAGAATCAGCCGTGTTGCCAATTACACCATACCCCAGGGCGCCGAGCCGAAGCCGGGCCGACTGACCACTTTACCGTACCCTGCGGGCCCGCCCCGACCGTCGCGGAGCGTCAGCTCAGGCGTCGCTCGAGCCGCACCGTGACCTCGTCGCCGAGGTCTTTGCCGAGTCGCTTCCGCAGCTGGGCATTGAGCGAGAGCATGTGGCCGCCGCGGCCCGTGACCATGAGACCCACGTTGGGCAGCGGCACGCCGTCGACGACGGCGTCGACCCGCACGGCCGAGCCGGTGCCGAAGAACTCGGCCGATCCGGGCATCTCGACGCACGCCCAGCGTTCGCCTTTCACGTCGACGCCGATCGGTGCCGTGAATTCGTGGTCGAGCGGGATGGGTTCGTCGAGTTTCGCCATGATCAGGCCAGAGTGCCGCGGAAGCGCTCGAGCCGCGCGAGCGTCGAGGCCTTGCCGAGGATCTCCATCGACTCGAAGAGCGGCGGCGAGATGCGCCGACCCGACACGGCGGTGCGCAGGGGGCCGAAGGCATCCCGGGGCTTGAGGCCGGCCCCGTCGATGAGGGCCGCCCGCAGCGCCGCCTCGATCTCGGCGGTCGCGAAGTCGTCCAGCTGCTCGAGCGCGGCGTACGAGGCGTCGAGCACGAGGCGGGCCTGGTCGGCGTCCTTCGGCAGCGCGTCGGCGTCGTACTCGAGGGCGGAGTCGTCGGTGAACAGGAACGCGAGCAGCCCGGGGGCTTCGGAGAGCACCGTCATCCGCTCCTGCACGAGCGGCGCCGCCGCCCGCAGGATCGCCGCTTGGGCGGGCGTCGGCGGGTCCGCGACGAGACCGGCGAGATACGGCACGAGCCGGGCTTCGAAGTCGGCGGGGGCGAGCATGCGGATGTGGTCGCCGTTGATCGCGTCGGCCTTCTTCTGGTCGAAGCGGGCCGGGTTGGGGTTCACGTCGCGGATGTCGAAGGCTTCGACGAACTCGTCCTGCGTGAACACGTCGCGGTCGGCGGCGATCGACCAGCCGAGCAGGGCGAGGTAGTTGAGCAGTCCCTCGGGGATGAACCCGCGGTCTCGGTGGTGGAAGAGGTTCGACTCGGGGTCGCGCTTCGACAGCTTCTTCGCGCCCTCGCCGTAGACGAGCGGCATGTGCGCGTACTGCGGGATGAAGTCCGTCACGCCGAGCTCGATGAGCGCGAGATACAGGGCGATCTGCCGCGGCGTCGAGGAGAGGATGTCCTCCCCCCGCAGCACGTGCGTCACCCCCATGAGCGCGTCGTCGACGGGGTTCACGAACGTGTAGAGCGGTGCGCCGTTCGGGCGCACGACGACGAAGTCGGTGAACGACCCCGCCGGGAAGGTGATCTCGCCGCGGATGAGGTCGGTGAACGACAGATCGGTGTCGGGCACCCGCAGCCGCAGCGACGGCTGCCGCCCCTCGGCACGGAGAGCCGCCCGCTCCTCCTCCGAGAGCGAACGCTCGAAGTTGTCGTAGCCCTGGCGCGGGTCGCGGCCGTTCGCGACGTTGCGCGCCTCCATCTCCTCGGGGGTGACGAAGCTCTCGTAGAGGAGGCCGGCATCCTTCAGGCGCCCGATCAGGTCAGCGTAGATCTCGGTGCGCTGCGACTGCCGGTAGGGGCCGTGGGGTCCGCCGATCTCGACGCCCTCGTCCCACGTGATGCCGAGCCAGGTGAGCGCGTCGATGAGCTGGGTGTAGCTCTCCTCGCTGTCGCGGGCGGCATCCGTGTCCTCGATGCGGAACACCATCGTGCCGCCCGTGTGCCGCGCGTAGGCCCAGTTGAACAGGGCCGTGCGCACCATCCCGACGTGGGGGGTGCCCGTCGGTGAGGGGCAGAACCGCACCCGCACGTCGGAGCCGGTCGCGGTCGAGAAGGGAAGAGCAGGCACGGAATCCGAGCTTAGGCGTCGGGCAGCACCCGGACGTCGTAGCGACGGAACAGCGGATCATCCGTGGCCACGACGAGGTCGTCGCACGCCGCCTGGGCGATCAGCATGCGGTCGAACGGGTCGCGGTGGTGAAACGGCAGCTCGAGCAGCCGTCGACCGTGGTCGGCCGTGAACGGGAGCGAGCCGATGCCGTTCTCCTCGAGCAGAGCGTCGGGGATCCACGGCGCCTCGAGCTTCTCCAGCGACCGCTTGATCGCGATCTCCGCGTGCGTCACCGACGACACGAGCACATCGTGGCGTGGATCGGCCAGTGCCGCGCTCAGCCGGGGAGAGAGCTTCGGCGACTCCATGAGCCACCAGAGCAGCACGTGCGTGTCGAGGAGGATCCTCACTCGCCGTACCAGTCGGCGTCATCCTGCTCGGTGAAGTCGTCGAAGTCGTCGCGGATGACGATCTGTCCCTTGAGCGCGCCCGGCACACGCGACGCGGTGCGGCGCCCGAGCGGCACGAGGCGCGCGACGGGCTTGCCGTTGCGGGCGAGGGTGATCTCCTCCCCCGCCTCGGCGCGGGCGACGAGCTTCGAGAGCTGCGCCTTCGCGTCGTAGATGTTGACCGCCGTCATGCGGTCAGGGTAGTTGACCAGGTCTGGTCAACTCAAGGGCGCGTGCGGAGGCGCGCGACCCGCAGCGCGAGGGCGGCGAGCACGATCGCGACGAGTCCCATCGCGACGACCGACAGCCCCGCGTAGCCGATCGCGGCGAGCACCGCCCCCGACGCGGCGGCACCGAGACCCCCGGCGAGGCTCATCGCGAGGTCGGCGCGCCCTTGCACGCGCGTGCGGCGGGTGGGGTCGGCGCTGTCGGCGACGAGTCCGGATGCCGCGACCGTCGCCGCACTCCAGCCGAGCCCGAGGAAGATCAGCCCGGTGAGCACCCAGCCCTCGCTCTCCGCGCCGAGCGAGGTCATGAGCAGCGCGGCCAGCAGCATCCCCTGGCCCAGGCCGATGACGACCTCGCGCCCGAGCCGGTCGGAGAGGATGCCCCACACCGGCGAGAGCGCATACATCCCCGCGACGTGGAGGCTGATCGTGACGCCGACGATCACGAGGGTCGCGCCGTGGTCGACGAGGTGCACGGGCGTCATCGCCATGACCGACGCCATCGTCGCGTGGCTGAGGGCGAGGGCGAGGATGGCGGTGACGACGCCGTTGCGGTCCTCGACCCGGGCGGCGACGGCCGCGACGCCGCGCTCGACGCCGAGCCGCACCGCCGTGAGCAGCGGGTCGGGGTTCATCACGACGAGGTAGACGAGCACCGCGACGAGCTGGGCGGCGAGTGCGAACAGGAAGACGCCCGAGAGGGCGGGGAGACCGAGCGAGCGCCCGAGCGCATCGCCCGGACCGATGAGGTTGGGTCCGGCGACCGCGCCGATCGTCGTCGACCACACGACGATCGCGAGGTCGCGCCCCCGTGTCGCCGGGTCGGAGAGGTCGGTGCCGGCGAACCGCGACTGCAGGTTGACGGCGGTGCCGACGCCGAGCATCGCCATCGCGACGAGGAACAGCCAGAACGCCCCCGTGGCGCTCGCGACGATCCCGACGATCGCGCCCGCGGCGGCGATGCCCGCACCCGACGCGAGGGCCGGCGACCGGCCGAAGCGCTGGGCGAGCGCGGCGAGCGGCACCGCCGCGGCGGCCGCGCCGAGGGTCGACGCCGTCACCGACGTGCCCGACCACGCGGGCGAGCCGGAGAGCTGCGTCGCGAGCAGCGCCCCCGCCGAGAAGGTGGCGCCCATCCCGATGCCGGCGAGCGACTGCCCGCTGATGATCGCGACGCGGCTCCGGCGGCGGATGCGGGCGACGTCGGCGTCGGTGAGGGCGGGGGCGGTCATCGAGTCGAGCCTAGAGCCGCCCCCGCACGTTCAGCGCAGCCGGCGGAAGGCGCGCGCCGACAATGGCACGAATACGACGAGCAGCGCCGCGGGCCAGGCGATCGCGAGCGGGATCGCCGTCTCCGCGAGCCACCCCGACGTGATGCCCGTCGGGTTGCCGAAGAGCTCGCGCGCCGCGGTCGCGGTCGCCGAGATCGGGTTCCATTGCGCGATCGCGCCGAGCCAGGCCGGCATCGTCTCCGGGGCGACGAACACATTCGACGCGAACCCGAGCGGCCAGACGAGCACCTGCACGGCCACCGTCGCCCCCTCGCTGCGCAACGTCAGCCCGAGGAAGATCCCCACCCAGAGCAGCGCGAAGCGCAGCCAGAGCAGCAGGGCGATCGCCGCGAGCGCGCCGAGCGGGCCCGCCTCGATGCGCCACCCGATGAGCAGCCCACCAAGGATGAGCACCCCGAGCTCGACGACCGACGTGATCATGTCGGCGCCACTGCGGCCGAGCGCGACGGCGGCGCTCGAGATCGGCATCGACCGGAAACGGGCCGTGATGCCCTTCTTCGAGTCCGACGTGATCGCGGTCATCGTCGCTTCGACCCCGAACATCATCGCGAGCGTCAGCATCCCGGGCAGCAGGAAGGAGACGTAGCCGCCGTCGACGCCCGGCACCCGCATCGCGCCGCCGAACAGCAGCGCGAAGATCAGCAGCAACATGATCGAGAAGGCGAGTCCGAACAGCGGCGTCGCCGGCTGGCGCCTCCAGTGCTGCAGGTGGCGGGTCGTGAGCACGGCGGCGTGGGTGATCGTGCTCATGCGTTCTCCTTCGTGCGGTCGGTGAGGGCGAGGAACGCGTCGTCGAGGGTGGGGCGGCGTAGTTCCAGGTCGGCGAGGCCGATCCGCGCCGCGTCGAGGACGGTGACGGCCGTCGAGAGGGATGCCGTACCCGCGCGGGCGGGCACGATCGCCGTGCCGGCGTCGCGGTCGGCGATCGCCGCGGCGCCGAGCCCGTCGGTGAGCACCTCGACGGTGCGCTCGAGCTCGCCGGGATCGCTCGGGGTGGCGACGATGCGGTCGCCCCCGATCGTGCGCTTGAGTTCGTCGGGGGTGCCGTCGGCGATCACGCGTCCGGCATCCATGACCGAGATGCGGGCCGCGAGCTGGTCGGCCTCGTCGAGGTACTGCGTCGTGAGCAGCACGGTCGTGCCGCGGGCGGCGACCTCCCGCACGGCCCGCCACACCTCGTTGCGGGCGCGCGGGTCGAGCCCCGTCGTCGGCTCGTCGAGGAACAGCACCGCGGGGTCGAGCAGCAGCGCGACGGCGATGTCCAGACGCCGCCGCATCCCGCCGGAGTAGGAGCCGACGGCCTTCGCCGCCGCGTCGGTGAGTCCGAACCGTTCGAGCTGCTCGTCGGCGCGCGCCGACGCGGCCCGGCTCGAGAGGCCGAAAAGCCGCGCGAACATCACGAGGTTCTCGCGGCCGCCGATCACCTCGTCGACGGCGTGCGCCTGCCCGACGAGACCGATCGCCCGGCGCACCGCCCGGGGGTCGCGCTGCACCTCGTGGCCCGCGACCCACGCCTCGCCCGCGTCGGGCCGGGTGAGGGTCGTGAAGACGTTGACGGCCGTGCTCTTGCCCGCGCCGTTGGCGCCGAGGAGGCCGTGGATGCCGGGGCCGGCCTCGAGGTCGAAGCCGTCGAGCGCGGCGGTGTCGCGGTAGTTCTTACGCAGGCCGCGGGCGACGAGCGGGGGTGTCGGATCCATGGGACTCCTTACTTCGTACGTTGTACGGATTTGATGGGCGGGCTTGATCGTACACCGTACGGAGAAAGTAGGCTAGGGCCATGGACGACCGAGCGACGAACCCGCGCGCGGCCGACAACACGGGTGATCCGACGCGGGTGCTGCGGCTGCTCTGGCGGCGCGGACTCGGCGACCCCCGCGGTGCGCGCGGACCGCGCGCGAAGCTCACGGTCGACGAGGTCGTCGCCGCCGCGACCGCCCTCGCCGACGAGGAGGGCCTCGACGCCTTCTCGATGCGCCGCGTCGCCGACCGGCTCGGCATCGGCGTCATGACGCTCTACACCTACGTGCCCGACCGCGCCGCGCTGCTCGGACTCGTGCGGGATGCCGTCGCCGCCGAGGGCGAGCGTCCGCCGCACACGGAAGGGCTGCGCGAGAACCTCACGCGCGTCGCCGACGACCTGTGGCACGAGTATGTGCGGCATCCCTGGCTCATCGACCTGCAGATCGGCCGCCCCTGGCTCGGGCCCGGCGAATCGAGTCGCTACGAGTGGCAGTTGCGCGCGATCGACGGGATCGGGCTCGACGACCTCCAGATGGATCAGGTGATCACGGCGGTCACCGCGTACGTCGCCGGGGCCGCGCAGAGCCGGGTCGTCGCCGAACGCAGCCGCGCGGCGTCGGGCATGAGCGACCTCGAGTGGTGGGAGCTCAACGCGCCAGTCCTCGACGAGGTCATGACCGACGGCGACTGGACCGTGTCGAACCGCGACGGGGTC
>CAMLMQ010000069.1 GCA_946481135.1 uncultured Microbacteriaceae bacterium | reverse complement strand
CAGCTCTACGGGTCGCTCATCGACATCCTGCGCAACAGCGCGCCGCTCATGCTCGTCGCCCTCGGCATGACGATCGTGATCGCGACGCGCGGCATCGACCTCTCGGTCGGCGCCCTCATGGCGGTGTCGGGCGCCGTCGCGCTCACGATCATCGACGGCTCCGACTCGCCCGACAGCGCCGCGACCCTCACGACCGCGATCGTCGCGGGCGTCGTGACGACGCTCATCTTCGGGGCGTGGAACGGGTTCCTCGTCTCGGTATTGGGCATCCAACCGATCATCGCGACCCTCGTGCTCATGCTCGCCGGTCGCGGCATCGCCCTGCTCATCACGGGCGGATTCATCACGACCGTGACGAGCACGCCCTACCGCTTCATGGCGCAGGGCTACGTGCTCGGGCTGCCATTCGCGTTCTACGTCTCGGTCGCCGCGATCGCGCTCGTCGTGCTCATCGAGCGCCGCACCGCGCTCGGGATGCTGACCGAGGCGGTCGGCATCAACCCCGAGGCGAGCCGCCTCGCCGGGGTGCGCTCGCGCGGGATCGTCTGGGGCGCCTACGCGGCGAGCGGGCTGCTCGCGGGCTTCGCGGGCATCCTCTACAGCTCGAACATCATGGCCGCCGACGCGAACGCCGCCGGCCAGTACATCGAGCTCGACGCGATCCTCGCGGTGGTGCTCGGCGGCACGTCGCTCATGGGCGGCAAATTCAGCATCGCGGGCACCGTGATCGGGGTGTTCACGATCCAGACCCTCAAGTCGACGATCACCTTCCTCGGCGTGCCGCCCGCCGTCAGCCCCTTGTTCATGGCGCTCGTCGTCGTGCTCGTCGTGCTCGTGCAGTCGAGCCGGGTGCGTACCGGCGCGCGGCGGCTGTGGAGCACGATCCGTCCGACCCCGAAGGATGCGGAGGCCGCCCGATGAGCGACGTCACCACCCGCTCGCCCCTCGACGCGCTGACCGGCGCGACGCGCACGTTCACGAGCCGCCATGCCTCGTGGATCCCGGTGTTCGCGGCGCTCGCGATCCTCGTCGCGCTGTTCGTCGCGGGGGAACTGTACTTCGGCAACTTCCTCACGCCGCGGGTGCTGTCGTCCCTGCTCCTCGACAACGCCTACCTGCTGATCCTCGCCGTCGGCATGACCTTCGTCATCCTCACCGCCGGCATCGATCTCTCGGTCGGGGCGGTGCTCGCCTTCACGGCGATGCTCGGCGCGAGCATGCTCGCGCAGGGCCTGCCGGCCGTGCTCGTGATCCCCGTCATGCTGCTCGGCGGCGCGCTCATCGGGCTGTTCATCGGGGTGCTCATCCAGTTCTTCGACGTGCAGCCGTTCATCGCCTCGCTCGCCGGGATGTTCGCCGCCCGGGGACTGGCGTTCCTCATCTCCCTGTCGTCGATCAAGGTCGAGGACCCGGTCATCCTCTGGCTGCAGGCGAAGCTGTTCTACGTCGGCGGCTGGTTCCTGTCGCCGACCGGCATCATCGCGCTGCTCGTCGTGCTCGCGGGCGCCCTCGTGCTGCAGTTCACGCGCTTCGGCCGCACGATCTACGCGATCGGCGGCAACGAGCAGTCGGCTCGGCTCATGGGGTTGCCCGTGGTGCGCACGAAGCTGCTCGCCTATGTGATCAGCGGGGCGTGCGCGGGTCTCGCGGGCATCGTCTTCACCGCCTACCAGGGCGCCGGGTATCCGCTCAACGGCCTCGGCACCGAGCTCGACACGATCGCCGCCGTCGTGATCGGCGGCACGCTGCTCACGGGTGGCTCGGGCTACGTGCTCGGGTCGATGATCGGCGTGTTCGTCTACGGCACGATCAAGACGACGATCTCGTTCCTCGGCGCCGAGCAGTCGTGGACGCGCATCACGATCGGCGCGCTGCTGCTCGTCTTCGTCGTCGTGCAGCGGATCATCGTGGCGCGTTCGACGCGGCGTCGGTGACGCGGGCCGCCGGGTCCACCAAGATGTGAGCATGAGCGACGAGGCGCGGGAGCCGGTCGTCGAGGTGTCGCGGGCGACCGTGCGCTTCGGCCGCGAGACCGCGCTCGACGCCGTCGACTTCCGGCTGCTGCCCGGCGAGGTGCACTCGCTCATGGGCGAGAACGGCGCCGGCAAGTCGACGCTCATCAAGGCGATCACGGGGGCGCGTCCGCTCGACTCGGGGCAGATCCGCGTCGACGGGGATGTCGTGCACCTCACGTCGCCGGTGCAGGCCCAGCAGCTCGGCATCCGCACGGTGTACCAGGAGATCGACCTCCTGCCGAACCTCACGATCGCCGAGAACATCGCCCTCGGCCGCGAGCCGCGGCGGCTCGGCGGCATCGACTGGGCCGCGATGCGCGCGCAGGCCACGGCGGTGCTCGCCGAGCTCGGGCTCGACATCGACCCGCGGTCGCTGCTCGGCGCGCACTCCCTCGCGGTGCAGCAGCTCGTCGCGATCGCGCGGGCCATCTCGGCCGAGGTGAAGGTGCTCGTGCTCGACGAGCCGACGTCGAGCCTCGACGCCGACGAGGTCGCGGAGCTGTTCCGGGTCATCCGCGAGCTCAAAGACCGCGGCGTCGCCATCCTCTTCGTCTCGCACTTCCTCGACCAGGTCTACGAGATCTGCGACCGCATCACCGTGCTGCGCGGCGGGCGGCTCGTGGGGGAGTACTCGACCCGCGAGTTGCTGCGCATCGACCTCGTGCAGAAGATGCTCGGCCGCGAGATCGCCGAGACGCCCGTGCGGCGTAGCGCCGAGCCGGCTCCGGAGTCCGACGTCGTGCTCGAGGCCCGCGGCGTCACCCGCGCGCCCCGGCTGCACGACGCCGACCTGCGCATCCACGAGGGCGAAGTCGTCGGACTCGCCGGCCTGCTCGGCTCGGGCCGCACCGAACTCGCGCGCCTCCTCGCCGGCGTCGACCGTCTGGATGCCGGCACCCTGCTGATCGCGGGCGCACGCGAGTCGCTCACGACCCCGCGCCGCGCGATCGGCCTCGGCGTCGTGTACTCGTCGGAGAACCGGCGCACCGAGGGCATCATCGGCGAGCTGACCGTGCGCGAGAACATCGTGCTCGCCGTGCAGGCGCAGCGCGGGATGCTGAGGCTCATGAGCCGGGCGCGGCAGCGCGAGCTCGCGACGAGTTGGATCGACGCCCTCGGCATCCGTCCCGCGTCGCCCGAGCACCTCGCCGGTGAGCTCTCCGGCGGCAACCAGCAGAAGGTGCTGCTCGGGCGGCTGCTCGCCCTCGCGCCGCGGGTGCTGCTGCTCGACGAGCCGACGCGCGGCATCGACGTCGGCGCTAAGGTCGAAGTCCAGAATCTCGTCGCCGAGATGGCGGCCAACGGGGTGTCGGTCGTGTTCGTCTCCGCGGAGCTCGAGGAGGTTCTCAGGGTGTCGTCGCGAGTCGTCGTGCTGCGGGGCGGCCTGCTCGTCGCCGACCTCCCCGCCGACGCCCTCGCGAGCGGATCGCTCCTGGCCCTCGTGACGCAGCCCGATGACGGAGACTGACGCCCGGCGCGGCGACGAGCACGGTCCCCGCGCGGCCAACATCTTCGACGTCGCCCGACTCGCGGGCGTCTCGCACCAGACCGTGTCGCGGGTCATCAACGACCTGCCGAACGTGCGCCCGGCGACGCGTGCCCGCGTGCAGCAGGCGATCGCGCAGCTCAACTACAGTCCGTCGCCCGCCGCGCGCGCCCTCGTCACCCGCCGTACTCGCACGATCGGACTCATCGTGCCCGGCACCGCCGACTACGGGCCCGCGTCGATCACGATGAACTTCAACCTCGCCGCGCGTGCCGCGCGCTACAGCGTCGAGACGGTGACGCTGCTCGACACCGACCCGGCCGGGGTGCGCGGCGTCGTCGAGGCGCTGCTGCGTCAACGCGTCGACGTCATCGTGCTCATCGTCGACGAGGTCTCGGTGCTGGAGGTCGTGCGCGGGTTGGAGTTCGGCATCCCGTTCGTCGCGGTCGCCGCGTCGGCGCGACGCGGCCCGTCGATCGTCGCGATCGACCAGTACCGGGGCGCGCGGTCGGCCGTGCGGCACCTCGTCGAACTCGGGCACGAGCGCATCCTGCATCTCGCGGGGCCGGCGACGGCGACCGACGCGATCGAGCGGGTGCGCGGCTGGCGCGACGAGCTCGCCGCGCACCGGCTGCCGATCGTCGAACCGCAGCACGGCGACTGGTCGGCGGCGAGCGGCTACGACCTCGGGCGCACGCTGCCGCTCGACGGGGCGACCGCGATCTTCGCGGCGAACGACCACATGGCGATCGGCGCGATGTCGGCGCTGCGCGAGCGGGGCCTGCGCGTGCCCGAGGATGCGAGCGTCGTCGGGTTCGACGATCTGCCCGAGGCGCCCTACCTGTTCCCGCCGCTCACGACCGTGCGGCAGGACTTCGCGGCCCTCGGCGGGCTCATGATGCAGAAGGTGCTGCTCGCGGTCGAGGAGCCCGACACCGTCACCGAGTCGACGCCGCTGCCGACGACGCTCGTCGTGCGGGCCTCGACGGCGCCGCCCGTCAGGCCGTGACCGACGGTCCTCCGCCGAGCGTCCGGTAGTCGCTCGGCAGCATCCCGAACGCGCGTGAGAACGCCCGGGTGAAGGTCGTCGGGTCGGCGAAGCCGACACTCGCCGCGATCCGCCCGATCGGCAGCGTCTCCTCGCGCAGCAGCTCGGCGGCGCGAGCGAGGCGCAGGCGGCGCAGGTGCTCGGCCGGCGTCTCGGCGCCGGGCTCGAACAGCTCGTAGAGGAAGCGCCGCGACACGTAGTGCGCCTCGGCGATCCGGGCGACGTCGAGCTCGACGTCGGCGAGATGGGTGCGCATGAAGGCCCGCACGGTCGTGAGCATCCCGCCGCGCGTCGCCGGCAGCACGCGGGCGCCGACGACCGACGAGCGGATCATCGTTCCGGCGAGGTCGCGCAGCGTCTCGCTCGCCGCCGGTCCCGGCGCCCCGCGGGTCTCCTTGAGGGCGAGCCGCAGTGCGTCCGCGGGCTCGGGGGCGTCGACCAGCACGCGCGCGCACGACTCCTCGACGAGCGCGACCGGCAGCCCGAGCGCGCGTTTCGAGACCTGCACGAGCACCTGCCGCTGCCCCGGCGCCGTGTAGTCGAGCCGGTACGCCCGGTCGGTGGCGTAGGTGCTCACGCTTCCCGCGCGCACCCGCTGCACGTGCCCGTCTTGGCGGATCACGCCGGGTCCGCCCAGCGTGAAGGTGAGATGGATGTCGTCGCTGTTGGCGTGCGACGCGAGCCGTGCCGTGCGGTCGACCGCGAGCCCGTCGGTCTCGACGTGCGACACCATGAGCTGCTCGTCGAACCGCTCGAACTCGATCCGGCCGTGGAAGTCGGGCTCGAACGCGGCGCAGGTCAGCGGCACGAAGGCGTCGCTCGTGACGAGCTCCCACTCGTCGGCGCTGCGGGCATCCACGACCGGCATGCCGCCACGATAGCCCCGAAGGCTGCGACCCGGCCGGGCGTGCACAAAACGCCGATGCCGTGGGGGAGCGGTCGGCTTAGCCTGGCCGCGACAGTGTCCCCCACACACGAAGGAGTGAGACATGACGGTGACCGATCAGACCGCCACGGCGGTCAGCACGCCCCTCTACATCGGCGGCGAGACCCGCTCCACGAGCGAGACCCTCGCGATCGCCGACCCCGCGAAGCCCGGCCGCGTCGTCGGCCACGCGGCCGCGGCATCCCCCGACGATGTCGCCGACGCGGTCGCGGCCGCGAAGGCCGCCTACCCCGCCTGGTCGGCGCTCACGCCCCAGGAACGCGCCGCGAAGATGACCGAGGCCATCGCCGGCATCGCCGACCTCCGCGACGAGGATGCCGCCATCCTGTCGCAGGAGAACGGCAAGATCCGCATGGAGGCGTGGATCGACGCGCTCGTCTTCGAGCTGCGCTGGAACCTCGCCCTCATGCACGCCGACGAGGTGGATGCCGACAAGACCCTGCCCGCGATCCCCGGCGCGATCCCGGTGAACACGACCGTCGCCTACCAGTCGCTCGGCGTCGTCACGATCATCGTGCCGTTCAACTGGCCGATCGCGATCCTCGGAGCCTCGCTGCCGCACGCGTTGCTCGCCGGCAACACGGTCATCGTGAAGCCGCCCGTGTCGGCCCCGCTTGCGACGGCGCGCGTCGTGCAGCGCGTCGCCGAGAAGCTGCCGCCGGGCGTGCTCAACGTCGTCACGGGGCAGGACGCGAACATGGCGGGCCTGATCCAGAACGACGACGTCGCGAAGCTCTGCTTCACCGGCAGTGTCGGCGGCGGCAAGCGCATGATGGAGATGGCGTCGAAGTCGCTCACGCGCGTGACGCTCGAGCTCGGCGGCAACGACGCGGCGATCATCCTCGAGGACGCGATCATCGACGACACCCACCTCGACCGGCTGTTCGCCGCGATCTACGACACGACCGGGCAGATCTGCATGAACGCCAAGCGTCTCTACGTGCACCGTTCCCGCATGGACGAGGTCGTGAACGGGCTCGCCGCGCGCCTGGAGAAGACGAAGCTCGGCTACGGCCTCGACGAGGGCACGACGATGGGCCCGCTGCACTCGCCCGTGCAGAAGGCGTTCGTCGACGAGCTCATCGAGGAGGCGAAGGCATCCGGCGCCGACGTGCGCGAGTTCGGCGAGCTGCCGGGCGGCGACCTCGCGAAGGGCAACTTCGTGCGGCCCGCGATCGTCGTCGACCCGGACCCGAACCTGCGGGTCGTGACCTACGAGCAGTTCGGGCCCGTCATCCCGGTGCTGCCGTTCGACACCGAGGAGGAGGCGATCGCCGCCGCGAACGACAGCTGGGGCGGCCTGTGCGGCTCGGTGTGGACCGCGTCCGTCGAGAGCGCCAACCGCGTCGGCTCGCAACTCGTCTGCGGCTACGTGTGGGTCAACGACCACGGCGCCACCCGGCTCGACCTCCGCGCCCCGTTCGGCGGCATGAAGCAGTCGGGCATGGGCCGCGAGCAGGGGATCGAGGGCATCCGCGCCTTCCAGGACACGCGCTCGATCGCGCACCTGGATGCCGACGCGCTCGCCGCGATGCACCACTGACCGGCCGTCGCGGGGAGGCGAGCGCCTCCCCGCGACTACGGCTCGACCGGAGCGTCGTCCGCGGGGGGCTCGTGCGCCACGCGCAGCGCCGCACGTCCCGACGGGGCGAGGAAGGCCAGGGTCATCACGACGACGGTGATCGCCCCCGCGATGACGAGCAGCGCCTGCACGCTGATGACGTCGGCGATCGGGCCGAAGACGACCATCCCGATCGGAGTCGCGAGCGCCATCACGATGCCGACGTAGCTGAACACGCGGCCGTGCTTGTCGGGCGTGACGACCTGCTGGAAGAGAGTCATGAACGACGCCGAGAACCACGGCACGAGCAACCCGATGAACAGCATGAGCGCGTAGAAGACCCAGAGGTTGTACGTGAAGCCCATGAGCAGGGACGTGACGCCGAAGCCGAAGGTCGACACGAGGATGAGGGTGCGGCGGCTGCGCTTCGCGAGCACGGTGGCGACGAGCGCGCCCCCGAGCAGCATCCCGACGCCGAACGCGATCTCGAGCACGGCGAGCATCCACGCCTCCTCGCCGAACGTGCGCGTGATGAGCAGCGGCGTGAGGAAGCTCGGCGCGACGGTCAGCAGGAAGATGAAGGCGAACACCACGAGCAGCCATCTCACGACGCCGTTCGTGAAGATGAACCGCGCGCCCTCGACCAGGTCGGCGACGTAGGAGGTCTGGCCCGAGCCCATCCGCTCGAGCGACGGCACGCGCACGAGCGCGAGAAGTCCGATGCCGATGACGGCGGTCACCACGTCGATGAAGAACACCGGAACGATGCCCCACACCGCGAAGACCGCGGCGGCCACGGCGGGGGCGAGCAGTTGCATCGCCGACTGCACGGTGCCGAACAGACCGTTGACCCGCATGAGCTGGTCGGGCGGGGTGATCTGCGGGATCATCGCCGCGACGGCGGGCGTCTGCACGCCGGCGCCGAGCGAGCGCACCGCGACGGCGAGCAGGATGATCCACAGCTCGGTGATGCCGCTCATCATGATGAGGGCGAGCGCGAGGGTCGTCGCCGCGATGACCGCGTCGGCGGACATGACGAGCACGCGGCGGTTCACCCGGTCGGCGAGGGTGCCGCCGAAGATCGACACGAGACCCTGCGGGCCGAACGCCGCGACCGCGTAGAGGGCGAGGGCGAGACCCGACCCGGTCTCGAGCGTGACGTACCACATGACCGCGTACTGCACGACCATCGAGCCGAAGAGTGAGGAGATCTGACCCGCGAGGAAGAGGGTGACGTTGCGGCGCCAGCGGTCGGGAACGGCCGTCGCCGGGGCGGCGGGTTCGGCTGCGGTCATCGAGGAGTCTCCGAGAAGGTGGGTGCGCGACGCCGCGCCGGCATTCAGCGTAACGGCGGGTGCCGACGGCGCCCTCCCCCCGAAGGCGGAGATCCCGCCGGGACCGTCGAGCTCGGGGCCGTCGGGGTCTAGGCGGTCGCGTCGCGGGTGTCGACGACGCGGGTGACGCCGGGTTCGACGCCGAAGAGGGTCTCGAGGGCGCCCTCGAACTCCTCGAGTCGCCCGCCGGCGGCCGCCTCGCGTGCGCGCACCGACGGGCCGTGCAGGAGGACGCCCGCGAAGTGCCGCAGGGCGGCCTCGGTGCGCGGGTCGTCGCCGCCCCGGGCACGGGCCCGGTCGATCTCCGACTGCAGGATGGCGTCGACGTGCCGCCGCAGGGCGACGACCGCCGGGGCGGCACGACGGTCGGCCTCGAACGCCGCGGCGGCGTTCCCCACCGCCTCGTGCGCACCGGGGCCGAGATCGGGCAGGCTCGCGTGCCGACCGATGATCTCCAGGTCGAGCAGGTCGACGTCGGGCAACGCGCCGACCGCGGGTTCCACGTTGCGCGGAAGGCCCAGGTCGATCACCAACCGGCGACGGCCGTCGACGGGCACATCGGCGGTGGTGACCGTGTACCGCGCGGTGCAGGTGATCACGATCTCGGCATCCCGGATCGCGGCGGTCAGGTCGTCCTCGGCGCGGACCCCGTAGCGCAGGGCGAAGCGTTCGGCGCGGCCCGTCGCGGAGAAGACGCGGATGTCGCGGGCGCCCCGGGCCTGGAGCGCGGCGACGGTCGTGGCCGCGTACGAGCCCGTCCCGACGAGCAGCACGGGGGTCTCCGACCAGTCGGCGACGCGCGTGTCGGCCATGTCGAGGGCGAGCCGGGCGAGCGAGCGCCCGGCGGCGGCGAGGTCGGACTGGGCACGCGCCTCCCGGCTCGCGTGGGCGGCCCGCTGGAAGAGCAGCTCGAGCCCGCTGCTCGTCGTGCCGGCGAGCCGGGCATCCCGGAGGGCGCGCTGCACCTGGCCGGTGATCTCCTCCTCGCCGAGCACCATCGACTCCAGGCCCGACGAGACCGCGAACAGGTGCTTGACGACCTCCTGCCCCGTGAGCGTGACGGCACTCGCCCGGAGCGCGTCGGCATCCCCGTCGTCGGCACGCAGTTCGAGCGCGTCGATGACGCTTTCGACCGCGAGCTCCGCGGCGGCGGTCAGGGGGTCGTCGAGCTCGAGGTAGGCCTCGAAACGGTTGCACGTCGCGAGCACGACGGCACCCCGCACGAAGTCCTGCCGTGCGAGCACGTCGGCCGCCGTCGACGACGCCACTCGCGAGATGCGGTCGAGCACCTCGAACTCGGTCGTCCGATGGTTCGCCGTGAGGCAGAAGAGCACGATCCAGCGTAACCCGCGCGGACTTCGCCCTCAGGGCGAAGGCGCTTTCGCGCCTTCGCCGCGGTCCCAGCGCGGCAGCCCGTCCCGGGCTGCCCGGCACAGATTTTCTACGTAGGGTAGAAGTCGTGTCGCTGAACTCCGCCCATCCGCTCGTCGACGGGCGCACGTCGTCGTCCCTCCTCGTCGCGGCGGCGCGCGGGGAGCGCCGGGGGGTTCGGCCCGTGTGGTTCATGCGGCAGGCGGGACGATCGCTGCCGGAGTATCGCGAGCTCCGCGCCGGCGGAGACATGCTGCAGGCGTGCCTGACGCCGGCGCTCGCGTCGGAGATCACCCTGCAGCCGGTCCGGCGCCACGGGGTCGATGCCGCCGTCTTCTTCTCCGACATCGTCGTGCCCGTGCTGCTCGCGGGCGTGGGGGTGCGCATCGTCGCCGGCAAGGGCCCGGTCTTCGACGAACCCGTGCGCAGCGCGTCGGATGTGGCGCGGCTGCCGCGACTCGACCCCGATGCCCTCGCGCCCATCCGCGACGCCGTGCGGCTCACCGTCGACGAGCTCGGCGCGACCCCGCTCATCGGCTTCGGCGGAGCGCCCTACACGGTCGCCTCGTACCTCGTCGAGGGAGGACCGTCGAAGGAGCAGCTGCGCACCCGCGGGATGATGCACGCCGACCCCACTGCGTGGGCGGCGCTGCTCGACTGGTGCGCCGACGTCACCGGCGCGTTCCTCCGTGCCCAGGTGGGGGCGGGAGCGAGCGTCGTGCAGCTGTTCGACTCGTGGGCGGGGTCGCTGTCGCGCGCCGACTACGAGCGCTCGGTGCTGCCCCACTCACGCCGCGCCCTCGCGCACGTCGACGGGATGGGGGTGCCGCGCATCCACTTCGGTCTCGGCACCGGACCGTTCCTCGACCTCCTGCCCCGGGCGGGTGCCGATGTCGTCGGCATCGACTGGCGCGTTCCGCTCGACGAGGCGGCGCAGCGCCTCCCGGGTGTGCCGCTGCAGGGCAACATCGACCCCGCGCTGCTCGACGCGCCCGCCCCCGTGCTCGACGCCCACGTCGCCGACGTGCTGCGCCGCGGTGACGCCGCGCCGGCGCACATCGTCAACCTCGGGCATGGGGTGCCGCCGGAGACCGATCCCGGTGTGCTCACCCGACTCGTCGAGATCGTGCATGCCTCCGACTGAGACCGTCGTCGTCGGCGGCGGGATCGCGGGGCTCGTCGTCGCGCGGCGTCTCGCGCTCGGCGGACGCGACGTGACGTTGCTCGAGGGCTCCGACCGTCTCGGTGGGCAGGTCGCGCGGCAACGCCTCGCCGGCGTCGACCTGGATGCCGGGGCGGAGTCGTTCGCGACCCGCGGTGGCGGGGTGGTGCCGCTGCTCGCCGAGCTCGGGCTCGACGGCGATGTCGTCACCCCCGAGCCCGCGGGCGCATGGGTGCAGCGCGCGCGCGGCGGGGCCGTGCCGTTGCCCGCCGCGGGGCTGCTCGGCATCCCGGCCGATCCGCGCGACCCGGGAGTCGTCGAGGCGCTCGGCCCGCGCGGCGCCCTCCGCGCGCAGGGTGACGAACTGCTGCCGCCCGACGTGGGCGCGGATGCCGTCACCCTCGGCGAGCTCGTGACGGCGCGCATGGGCGACGCCGTGCTCGACACCCTCGTCGCGCCCGTCGTGCGCGGCGTGTACTCGCGGGAGGCGCGCGACCTGCCCGTCGAGGAGGCGTCACCCCGGTTGCGGGCCGCACTCGCCGAGCACGGCACTCTCGCCGCCGCGGTGCGGGCCCTCCGAGCGGCCGCCCCCGCCGGCTCCCTCGTCGCGGGGCTGCGCGGCGGCATGTTCCGGCTCGTCGACGCCCTCGCCGCCGACATCGCCCGTCTCGGGGTGCGCGTCGAGACCGGCGTCACCGTCGGGGAGGTGCCGCCCGACGTCGTGCTCGCCGCCCCCCGGCCCGGCGTCGCGCCCGGCCGCGCCGTCACCCTCGTCACCCTCGTGCTCGACGCGCCCGCCCTCGACGGCGCCCCCCGCGGCACCGGCCTCCTCGTCGCCGAGGGTTCGGCCGTGCTCGCCCGCGCGCTCACCCACCTCACCGCCAAGTGGGCGTGGATCGCCGACGCGCTCCCCGGTCGGCATGCGCTGCGGCTCTCGTACGACGTCGCACCCGCCGACCCGGTCGCGACGGCGCTCGCCGACGCCCGCACGATGTTCGGCGTACATCTGCCCGATCCCGACGACGCCTCCGTGCGCACCTGGCACCGCGCGGCCCCCGACCCGGCCGCGTTCCCCGGGCCGCGCGTCGGGGAGCCGGTCGCGGGCACCGGGCTCGCCTCCGTCATCCCGCACGCCGAGGCGCTCGCGGCCGACCTGCTCAACGATTCGCGCCCCGTCGAGGGGCGGGGGAGGATGAACCCGTGACCGACGGCACGCCGATGACCGCGACGACGCCCTACACGCTCTGGGCGGTCTACCGTCGACCGCGCACCCTGCCGGGCGCGCGCGGGGGGCTCGGCGACGACCTCGCCGACGCCGTGCGCCGCCTCCCCGCGGGCGTCGAACTGCGCGGTCTGTACGACGTCTCGGGTCTGCGCGCCGACGCCGACGTCATGCTCTGGCTCACCGGGCCGACCGCCGACTCGCTGCAGGCGGGGCTGCGGATGCTGCGCCGCACGGTACAGGTCGAGCCGCTCGACCCGACCTGGAACGCCCTCGGGGTGCACCGCGACGCCGAGTTCTCGCGCGACCACCTCCCCGCATTCGCGAAGGGTCTGCCCCCCAAGGCCTGGGTGTGCGTCTACCCGTTCGTGCGCTCGTACGAGTGGTACCTGCTGCCCGACGACGAGCGCCGCGCGATGCTGCGTGAGCACGGGATGTCGGGGTCGCAGTACCCGCAGGTGCAGGCCAACACGGTCGCCTCGTTCGCGCTCGGCGACTACGAGTGGATCCTCGCGCTCGAAGCCGACGACCCGGTCGACCTCGTCGACCTCATGCGGCACCTGCGGTCGACGGGAGCCCGCCGTCACGTGCGCGAGGAGATCCCCTTCTTCACGGGTCGCCGCATCGACCTCTCCGAACTGAACGAGGTGCTCGCATGACCGCCGAGAACATCGCGCCCCGCGTGCTGGGCGCCACCCCGCCCGCTGCCGCCGGCCCCGAGCACGTCACGGTCCCCGTCGCCTACGACGCGATCCTGCTCGCCGGCTTCGGCGGGCCGGAGGGGCAGGACGACGTCATCCCGTTCCTGCGCAACGTCACGCGCGGCCGCGGCATCCCCGACGAGCGTCTCGAGGAGGTCGCGCACC
>CAMLMQ010000068.1 GCA_946481135.1 uncultured Microbacteriaceae bacterium | reverse complement strand
CGCGGGTCGTCGAGGGCGAGCGACGTGAACCCGTAGTGGGCGAGGAACTTGCCCGTGTGCATCAGGTACCGCTCCAGGCTCGCGGCGAAGAACACGTCGTCGCCGACCTCGCACTCGAGCACGCGCAGCAGCACATCGGACGGCACGCGGCGCAGCGCGCCGGTCGCATCGCGGTCGTAGAACATGCCGTCGGCGTCGTCGAAGCACTGGGCGAAGAGCGCCGCGACGCTCTCGGCGGCGGCGGCCTCCCAGGGCGCGGGGTCGTCGCCGAGCTCGGCCGCGATGAGCGCGAGGTAGCTGCGCTGCGCGGCGACGTTGGCGGTCAGGTCGGGCGCGACGAAGGGCAGGATCGGGTTGGTGGGGTCGACCGTCGTGGCGTCTCCGAGGGGGCGATCGGGAGCGAACCAGAAGCGCGGAGACAGGTCGTGACCGGTGTCGAAGGTGCCGAACGCCTCGACGCCGCCGGTACCGCGGGTGTTCCGGTACGTCGCGAGCCAGGCATCCATGCGCACCATGGCGTCGAACATCCGCCGGAGGAAGGCCGGGTCGCGACCGGTGAGGAGGTAGTGGTTCCAGACGGTGCGGGCGAACGGGGTCACCAGCTGGATCTGGGTGAAGCCCGGACCGGCATCGACGACCTTGTACGGCATCAGGCCGTCGGCGCGCTGGTGCGTGGCGAACTGCTCGGTCGTCGCGCGGGCGACGGCGGGCGCGAACCGGGTGAGCACCTCGGTGCTGATCGACCCGGTGCTCTCGATCCAAGTGCCCGGGTACGGGCCGCCCTCGGTGAGCACGGGCTCGCCCGAGCCGCCGAGGGGGCGGATGCTGCCGTGCAGTTCGGCGAGCGCCTGGTGCCAGCGAGCCTCGAGCGGGCCCCCCACGGCGGTGAAGCGGATGCCCGCATCCTCGAGCCCGGCGCGGAGCGGGCCGTCGGGCAGCGGACCGAGCTCCGCGGCACGGAGGCGGGCGAGCGCGTCGTCGATCGCGGGCATGGGGACATCCTTCCGGGGAGGGGGCTGCAGGCGAAAGCGAAGCGGGGCGGCTCCCGGAGGAACCGCCCCGCCTGCGGGTGGAACTAGCGCGCGTTGGCGAGATCGGCGCCGAGACGCTCGATCCAGACCTGCGCGGCCTCCTCCGGCGACTGGCGACCGAAGAGCACCTCGGCCTCGCCGTTCTGGGTGTACTGGTTCATGTTGGCGCCGCCGTTGGGCTGCGGCGGAGCGACCTCACCCGAGTCGAGTACCGACTCGACGTACTCCGCGGCGGCGGCGCTCGGACCCTCGAGCAGCGGCGCGACGATCGCGGCCGACTCGGGGTTGAACGGCACCCCGCGCGTGTCCTTGATGAGTTCGAGCGCGGCCGGCTCGGTGAGGAACCAGTCCATGAGTAGCGCCGCGGCGGCCGGGTGCTCCGACGCCGCATTGATCGCCCAGAAGGCCGACGGCAGCAGCGAGACGCCGGTCTTCTCGGTGTCGCTCGGCGGCGTCAGGATGATCGTCTCGCCGGCCCCCGCGTAGGTGCCGATGAGGTTGCTGTAGCCGAAGGTGATCGCCGCCTGGCCCAGCGTGTAGAGCTGCTGGTCGGGCGGAAGGTTGGTGCTCGCGGTGATGATCGTCGGGTCTGGCAGCCCGCCCTCCTCGAGGAGGCGCTGTTCGATCTCGTAGAACTTCGCGATCGTGTCGGCCTCGACGCCGAGCTCGCCCTCGGGGGTGTAGAGGCCGTACTCGGTCTCCTGCGAGGCGAACGTGCCGATGATGTCGGCCGAGCGCATGTCGACACCGTAGATCGGCTGACCCTGAGCGTTGGTGAGGCCGGCGGCACCGACTTCCGCGGCGATCTCGATGAGATCGTCCCAGGTCCAGTCGGCGTCGGGGATGTCGACCCCCGCCTGCTCCAGGATGTCGGTGTTCACGAAGGCGGCCGTCGCGTTGCCGCCCGTGGGCAGGCCGTAGACGACACCGTCGACGGTCGAGCTGGTGAGCGAGAACTCGGGGTAGTCCCCGACGCTCACGTACTCCTCGACCTCGGACAGGTCGAGGAGGGCCCCGACCGAGCCGTACTCCTGCGGCTTCGCGCCGCCGAGGGCGAACAGGTCGGGCGCGGTGTCGCCGCCGCCGCCGAAGTCGGTGGCGAGACGGTTGAAGAGGTCGTCGGGGCTGCCGACCGGGGTCTGCGTGACGGAGACGTTCGGGTACTCCTCCTCGAAAGCGGTGATGACCTCGTCGAAGAGCGCGGCCCGGTTGTCGTCACCCCACCACGACATCTCCAGGGTGATCTCCTCGTTCGGGTCGAAGGCGGGGCCTCCGGATCCGGTGTCTCCGCCGCCGGTGCAACCGGCCAGGACGAGCGTCCCGGTCAGTGCCGTGCCGATGGCCGCGATGGCGGCCCGCGAGCGTGCTTTACGCGTCATTGCGCCTCGTTTCGTTCGTGGTGGGGGAACCCACCGGGCTGGGTGCTGGTCGTTCGGGCGAGCGGGGACTCGTCCGGGGTGCGGTCTCCCGAGCCGTGCGGGACGTCGTCGTGAAACCGCTTTCTCGGAAAGTAGCAGCGCGATCCCGGACTGTCAAACACTCAGTCGCGGGGTGCGGCGGTGGACGCGCGCACCTCGATCCGCGGCGAGAAGACGAGGTCGCCGTCGGGCGTCCCCTCCTCGAGGAGGGCGTGCATGCGCCGCCACGCCTCGGCGCCGAGCGCGGTGTTCGGCACCGAGGCGGTCGTGAGGGGCGGAGTGGTGTACCGGGCGAACGGGATGTCGTCGAACCCCGTCACCGACACGTCCTCGGGCACCCGGACGCCGAGCTCGCGCAGCCCGTTCACGAGGCCGATCGCCACGAGGTCGTTGAACGCGAGCACGGCGGTCGCCCCCGCGTCGCGCACGCGCGAGGCGGCCGCCACGCCGTCCTCGCTCGTGAAGCCGCCCGGCAGGCGGTCGACGGTGATCGCGGGATGCTCCCGCGCGAAGGCCTCGAGCCCCTCGAGGCGGTACCGGTTGGAGACGCTGCCCTCGGGACCCTCGAGATAGACCAGACGGCGGTGACCGAGTGCCACGAGGTGCGCGGCGAGATCGGAGACCCCGGCGCGGTAGTCGATCGACAGCGACGGCACGTCGATCTGCGGCATCGGTCGGTTGATGAGCACGAGGGGGCGGATGCCGGCGGCGAGGTCGACGAGACGTTCGTCGGTCATGCGGGGCGCGCACAGCACGACCGCGTCGCAGCGGCGTCGCACCTCGTCGACGAGGAGCGGTTCATCGTCGCGGGACTCGTCGGAGTCGGCGACGAGAACCCGGTAGCCGTCCCGGGCGGCCGCCTTGCTGAGGCTCGACAGGATGGCCTGGAACGCCGGGTTCGCGAGGTCGGGAACGACGAAGGCGATGGCGCGGGTGCGTCCGAGCGCGAGGCTGCGGGCGTGGTGGTTGGGGGTGTACGACAGCGCGGCAGCCGACGCCCGCACCCTGTCGGCGACCGCAGGGTCGCCGACGAAGCGGCCGTTGAACACCCGCGAGACCGTGGCCGGCGAGACGGCGGCGTGCTCGGCGACCTCGGCGATGGTCGCCGTTGTCGATCGCCGTCCCACGCCCGGCCCCTTTCGTCGGTGCTGAAGGCCCACGATAGTGGGACGACGCGGCCTCGTTTGACGGCGGGGCGAGTGCGGGCCATAATCGATCGACGTTTGAGAAACCGCTTTCTCGAACGCCGCCGACAAGGAGGTTGACGTGAGCAGTCTCGGCGAACTGCGGTCGCTCGCACTCAGCGCGCGACGCGGCGGCCCGAGGATCAAGGAACGCAAGCCCGACAACAAGGCCGCCTACCTGTTCCTCACCCCCTGGATCATCGGGGTCGTCGCCTTCGTGATCGGGCCGATGCTCGCGTCGCTGTACCTGTCGTTCACCGACTACAACCTGCTGCGGTCGCCGATCGACGACCCGCCGCCGTTCATCGGCTTCCAGAACTACATCGACATGTTCAACAGCCCGGCGTTCTGGAACTCGTTCCGCGTGACGGTGCAGTACACCCTCGTGTCGGTGCCGCTCCAGCTCGCGGTCGCCCTCGGTCTCGCGCTCCTGCTCGACCGCGGCATGCGCGGCCTGTCGTTCTACCGCTCGGTCTTCTATCTGCCGAGCCTGCTCGGCGGGTCCGTCGCGATCGCGATCTTGTGGCGGCAGGTGTTCGGCAAGGACGGACTCGTGAACGGCTTCCTCGGCTGGTTCGGGATCGACGCCCCCGGCTGGATCGGCCATCCTGACTACGCGCTGTGGACGATCATCATCCTCCACGTGTGGACCTTCGGCTCACCCATGGTGATCTTCCTCGCCGGCCTGCGCCAGATCCCGGAGATGTTCTACGAGGCCGCGTCGGTCGACGGTGCGGGGCGGGTGCGGAGGTTCGTGTCGATCACGCTGCCCCTGCTCACCCCGATCATCTTCTTCAACCTCGTGCTGCAACTCATCTTCGCGTTCCAGACCTTCACGCAGGCCTACGTCGTCTCCGGCGGCACGGGCGGACCGGCCGACTCGACGATGTTCTACACGCTCTTCCTCTACCGAACCGGCTTTCTGCAGTACGACATGGGCTACGCGTCGGCGATGGCCTGGTTCCTCCTCATCGTGATCGCGGCGTTCACCGCGTTCAACTTCTGGCTCTCCAAGTTCTGGGTGTTCTATGACGACTGAGACCGCACTCCCGCCCCTCGCGACGAAGCCGCAGGCGCGATCGCATCCTGTACGCCGCGGCCGCCGACGGCTCGCCTCCCTCGGCAAGCACGCCGGGCTCACGGCGCTGTCGCTGCTCATGGTCTACCCGTTGATCTGGCTCGTCGTGTCGAGCTTCAAGCCCAACGATCAGATCTTCCGCAACCTCAGCATCTTCACGACCGACCTGACGCTCGAGAACTACATCAACGGGTGGAACGACCTCCAGTTCCCGTTCGGACTGTTCCTCGCGAACTCGACGATCATCTCGGTCGGCGCGATCATCGGGAACCTGATCTCCTGCTCGCTCGCCGCCTACGCGTTCGCGCGGCTGCGGTTCACCGGCCGTCCGATCCTGTTCGCGATCATGCTCATGACGATCATGCTGCCGTTCCAGGTGGTGCTCGTCCCGCAGTTCACGATCTTCAAGGAACTGGGCTGGATCAACACCTTCCTGCCGCTCATCGTGCCGAAGTTCCTCGCGACCGACGCCTTCTTCGTGTTCCTCATGGTCCAGTTCATCCGCGGCATCCCGAAGGAGATCTTCGAGGCGGCACGCATCGACGGCGCCGGCCACTTCCGCAGCTTCGTGCAGATCACGCTGCCGCTCATGATCCCCGCCCTCGCGACGACCGCGATCTTCACGTTCATCTGGACGTGGTCCGACTTCTTCGGGCCGCTCATCTACCTGCGCGTCCCCGAGACCTTCCCGGCGGCCGTCGCGTTGAAGGGCTTCCTCGACGTGCAGTCGAGTTCCGACTTCGGCTCGATGTTCGCGATGTCGGTCGTCTCCCTCGTCCCTCTGTTCATCGTCTTCCTCGTCGGTCAGCGCTACCTCATCAAGGGCTTCGCGACGACGGGCATCAAGTAGGAGCCATGACCCGCCACCGTTACGCCCTCGTGGGCGTGGGCTCGCGTGCCCAGATGTACCTCGATGCGATCGCCGACCCGCACGCCGACTCGGCGGAGCTGGTCGCGTGGTCCGACCCGAACCCCGGCCGACTCGACTGGTCGCTCGCCCGGGTGCCCGCGCTCGGCACCCCGGCCCGCTTCGAGGCGGCCGACCTCGCGGAGGTCGTGCGGACCCAGCGCATCGACCGGGTCATCGTCACCTCTCCCGACGTGACCCACGCGCGCTACATCGTCGCCGCGCTCGACGCGGGGGCGGATGTCGTGGTCGAGAAGCCGCTCACCACGAGCGAGGAGGGCGTGCGGTCGATCGCCGAGGCGGTGGCGCGCACCGGGCGCTCGGTCACGGTGACCTTCAACTACCGCTATGCCCCCCGCAACACCGCACTGAAGCAGCTCATCGCCTCGGGAGAGATCGGTCGGGTGACGAGCGTGCACTTCGAATGGGTGCTCGACACGGCGCACGGCGCCGACTACTTCCGCCGTTGGCACCGGGACAAGAGCACCTCCGGAGGCCTTCTCGTGCACAAGTCGACGCACCACTTCGACCTCGTGAACTGGTGGCTCGACAGCCTGCCGACCCGGGTCTACGCGAGCGGGGGCCTGCGGTTCTACGGGGCCGAGGCCGCGGCGTCACGGGGACTCGGTCCGCGCCCCGACCGCGGCACGACGGACTCGCCGCTGCGCGACGGCTTCAGCCTCGACCTCAGGCGCGACGAGACGCTGCGCGGCCTCTATTACGAGCAGGAGACCCACGACGGGTACCTGCGCGACCGCGACGTCTTCGACGCCGGGATCACGATCGAGGACAACCTGGCCCTCGTCGTCGACTACGCCGCGGGAGCGACGATGTCGTACGCGCTCAATGCCCACTCGCCGTGGGAGGGCTACACCGTCGCCGTCAACGGCACGGCCGGGCGCGCCGAACTCACGGTCGTCGAGCGCGGGGCGGTGCTGCTGGACGCCGACGGACACGCCGTGGTCGACCCGAGCGCGCGTCCGGACGACGTGGTGGGCGAGGAGACCCGTCCCGTCGGCGAGCGGCTCGTCGTGCAACGCCACTTCGAGCAGGCCCGGGAGATCGACATCCCCGCGGGGGACGGCGGCCACGGCGGCGGTGACTCGCTGCTGCTCGCCGAGGTGTTCGCGGGACCGACCGGCGACCCGCTCGCGCGTGCCGCCACGTGGACCGACGGCATCCGCTCCGTCGTCGTGGGGCTTGCCGGCAACCGGTCGCTCGAGACCGGGCAGGCCGTGCGCCCGCTCGATCTCGACCTCGGCCCGGCTCGCGCCGAGGTGCAGCCCGGGGGTGACACGTGAGCCGCTATCTCGTGACCGGTGGTGCGGGACGCCTCGGCCGCAGCGTCGTCACGGTGCTCGCCGAGGCCGGCCATGACGTCGTCTCGGTCGACACGGCGACGGTCGGCGAGTTTCCTGCGACGCAGGTCGTCGCCGATCTCGCCGAACCGGACCTCGCGCGCGAGCTCGTCGATCGGCACTCCCCCGACGGGATCGTGCATCTCGCCGCCATCCCGTACCCGGGTCTGCTGCCCGACGACGAGACCTTCGCCGTCAACACGCGGCTCGCGCTCGCGGTGCTCGACGCCGCCGTCGCGGGCGGGGTCGGCGCGGTGCTGCTCGCGTCGAGCCCGACCGTCGTCGGCTACGGGGCTCCCGGAGGCTGGACGCCGCGCTATTTCCCCTTGGACGAGGAGCATCCGGTCGCCCCCTGGAACGGGTACGCCGTCTCGAAGCTCGCGGTCGAGGAGCTCGGCGCGATGTACGCGCGCCGCTACCCGGACGGACCGCGGGTCGGCGCCTTCCGCCCCTGCTATGTGGTCGCGCCCGAGGAGTGGCGGGGCTCGCCCACCCAGCAGGGTCACACCATCCTCGAGCGACTCGACGACCCGGCGCTCGCCGCGGTGGCTCTCTTCAACTACGTGGATGCGCGCGATGCGGGCGAGTTCGTGCGCCTCTGGCTCGAGCGGGCGGAGCCGCTGCCGGCGGGAGACGTCTTCTTCGTCGGCGCGCCCGACTCGCTCGTGCGCGGGTCGGTCGTGGACGCGCTGGCGGAGTTCGTCCCCAGGACGGCCGGGGCGACCGGTCGACTCGGCCCCGAGTCCGCGGTCTTCTCCAGCGCCAAGGCCGAGCGACTGCTCGGGTGGCGCGCGCGCCGAACGTGGCGCACCGAACTCGCGGAGGTCGTCGAGGATGCCTGAGCTGTCGTTCGCCGACGGGGTGCTGTTCTTCCCCGTGACCGCGTTCGCTCCGGATGGGTCGGTGGATGCCGACACCGTGCGTACCCATGTGGCATCGGGCGTCGACGCCGGCCCGGGCGGCGTGTTCGCCGTGTGCGGCACCGGGGAGTTCCACGCGCTCTCTCTCGACGAGTACGAGGTGGCGCTCTCCGCCGCCATCGAGGGGACCGCCCGCCGCGTCCCGGTCATCGCCGGTGCCGGGGGGCCTCTCGGGCACGCGATCGCGTGCGCCCGAGTCGCCGAGCGGCGGGGTGCCCAGGGCCTGCTCCTCATGCCGCCCTACCTCGTGTCGGGGCCGCAGCACGGTCTCGTCGCCTACGTCGAGGCGGTGCTCGCCGCAACGTCGCTGCCCGTCGTGGTCTATCACCGAGGCAGCGCGGCGCTCAGCGTGTCGACCGTCGCGCGGCTGCTGGCGAACCCGCGCGTCGCGGGCTTCAAGGACGGCGTCGGTGACATCGCCCTCGCGCAGGCGTTCGTGCTCGAGGCGGCGCGGGCGGCGCGCCCCGAGGTGCTGTTCTTCAACGGCCTGCTGACGGCCGAGCTCAGCCAGCCGGCGTATCGCGCGATCGGCGTCCCGCTCTACTCGTCGGCGGTGTTCGCCATGGCGCCCGACATCGCGAACGCCTTCTACCGGGCGTACCGGCACGGCGACGGCGAGCGCCAGCGTCGCCTGCTCGACGGGTTCTACGCTCCGCTCGTGCGGCTCCGCGACGAGACGCCGGGCTTCGCGGTCGCGCTCATCAAGGCGGGCCTGCGCCTCTCGGGACTCGACGTCGGTCCCGTGCGCCCGCCGCTCGCCGATCCGGATGCGGGTCAGACGGAGCGTCTGCGGGAGCTGCTCGCGCTCGGCCGCGAGCTCGCCGCATCGTGAACCGGATCGCGCGCGTCGCCACGCGGCGGCTGAGCATCCCCCTCAGTCGGCCGTGGGGTTCCGAAGTGCGTGAGGTGCACGTCGTCGCCGTCGACGTCACGACCGATGACGGGATGACGGGGCACGGCTTCTCATGGACCCCGACCATCGGAGCCGGTGCGGTGCAGGCGATGCTCGACGATCACCTCGGCCCCGCGGCGGTCGGCCGCGACGCCGACCCGGCGATCTGGCGGGAACTCTGGGAGCACGTGCATGAGGCGGGCGGTGGGGGCGTCACCACGATCGCGCTCGCCGGCATCGACCTGGCGCTCTGGGATCTCCGTGCCCGTGGCCGGGGGGTGGGCCTGCCTGAACTCCTCGGACGACGGCACGAACGCCAGCCCGTCTACGGGTCCGGCGTCAACCTGCACTACTCGATCGCCGACCTCGTCGCGCAGGTTCGGCGGTGGGTCGACGCCGGCTGCACGGCGGTGAAGGTCAAGGTCGGCAAACCCGACCCGGCCGAGGATCTCGACCGGCTGACGGCGGTGCGTGAGGTGCTCGGACCCGACCGCGGGCTCATGATCGACGCCAACCAGCGGTGGGACCTCGATCGGGCGACGAGCGCGCTGACGGTGCTGTCGGAGGTGGATCCGCTCTGGATCGAGGAACCGCTCCGGGCCGACGACCTCGCGGCGCACCGGGAACTCCGCGCGCGTACCGGACTGCGGATCGCGGTCGGCGAGAACCTGCACACGGTGCACCGCTTCCGCGACATGCTGGAGGCGGGCGTGGTCGACGTCGTGCAGCCGAACGTCGTGCGAGTCGGCGGCATCACACCGTTCCTCGAGATCGCCGATCTCGCTCGAGAGCACGGCGTCGAGGTGGCGCCGCACCTGCTGCCCGAGCTCTCGGCCCAGCTCGCCTTCGTGCTACCCGAGACGACCTGGGTCGAAGACGTCGAAGATGCCGGGTTCGCCGACCTCGGGGCGCTCGTCCGAGCGAGCGGGGTGCGTGTCGAAGGCGGGTGGGCCAGCGGCGGTCCCGACCTGGGACTCGGAATGGTCTTCCGGGCCGGCGGTCCGGACCACAAGGAGGACGGCGCGAGATGACAGACCTGGACGAGCTGATGGCACGGGCGGAGAGCGCAGCCGCGCCGATGCGCAGGGCGACGGATGCCGAGAGGGCCGGCTGGCTCGTGGCGCTCGCAGATCGGATCGACGCGGCGGCCGACGAACTCGTGGTGATCGCCGACGAGGAGACCGGCCTCGGGGAGGGGCGGCTACGCGGCGAGATCGCGCGCACCACGTCCCAGCTGAGGATGTTCGCGGCGGTCGTCGTGGAGGGGTCCTATCTCGAGGCGACGATCGACCACGCCGTGCCGGAGGCCGCCCCGCCGCGCCCGGACCTGCGTCGCGTGCTGCGGCCGCTCGGGCCGGTCGCGGTGTTCGCGGCCTCGAACTTCCCGTTCGCCTTCTCCGTGGTCGGCGGCGACACCGCGTCGGCTCTCGCCGTCGGCTGTCCGGTCGTGGTGAAGGCGCATCCCGGACACCCTCGGCTCTCCCGCCGCACGGCCGAGCTTGCGCGCGAGGCACTCGAGGCGGCCGGAGCGCCGCCCGGGGCGTTCGCGGTGGTCGAGGGCTTCGCGGCGGGACTGGAGCTCGTCGACCACGCCGTGACGACAGCTGTCGCCTTCACGGGTTCGCTCGCCGGAGGACGGGCGCTGCACGATCGCGCGGCGTCGCGGCCGGTGCCCATTCCCTTCTTCGGAGAGCTCGGCAGCATCAACCCGGTGGTCGTGACGGCACACGCCGATGCGACCCGCGGCGAGGAGCTCGCGGCGGGGCTTGCGGCGTCGTTCCAACTCGGATCGGGTCAGTTCTGCACGAAGCCGGGCGTCGTGTTCGTGCCCGAAGGGTCGGTTCTGGAGTCCGCCCTTCTGGACGGCGTGGTGTCGGAGAGACCCCGGATGCTGACGCCCTCGATCGCCGAAGGATTCGCGCACGGCACCGCCCGGATCCGCTCGCTTCCGGGGGTGGCGGTGCTCACCGCCGGGAGCGCGGGTGCCCCGGTCGTCGTGGCGACCGATACGACCACGCTCGGCGCGTACCGCGACGAGCTGTTGGCCGAGGTGTTCGGACCGTTCACGCTGCTCGTGCGCTACCGCTCCCGCGACGAGCTGCGGATCGCGCTCGAGGCGCTGGAGGGCAGCCTGACGGCGACCCTGCATGCCGCCCCGGGTGAGCCGGTCGACGACGTGTTGCCGCGGTTGGAGGCGATCGCCGGTCGCGTGCTGTTCGCGGGCTGGCCGACCGGCGTGGCGGTGACGTGGTCCCAACATCACGGGGGGCCGTGGCCCGCCACCACGTCACAGCACACCTCGGTCGGCGCGACGGCGGTGCGTCGCTTCCTGCGCCCGATCGTCTACCAGGATGCGCCGCAGGAGGTCTTGCCTCCGGCCCTCCGCGACGGGAACCCGCTCGGCATCCCGCGCCGGGTCGATGGGGTGCTTCAGTCGGTGTGACGGGACTTCGCGACGCCGAACGCCACCCCGAGCGGGTGGACGGAGTCGGAGGCCGCCGCCGCGAACCGTCGTGCGATGAGGTCGTAGCCCGCCGGTTCCGGGTGCACCCCGTCGTAGAGCAGTCCGGCGTCGGCGGGGCCCAGTAGTTCGCGCCCGTCGACCATGGTGAGCAGAGTGTCGTCGGAACGGGAGGCCAGCACCTCCGCGATGGCGTCGCGCGTGTCGCGCAGCGTGAGGGCTCCGATGTCGCCGGGGCGGGGCGTGCCCGCGAGCCGACCGTGTTCGTCGATGCGACGCGGTCCCGGCACGTCCTCGAAGGCGGGGCACACGATCGCCGACATGACGACCACGGGCACGTCGGGATGCGCGTCGCGCACGGTGTCGAGGAATCCGTGCAGAGCCGGAACGAACACGCGTCGTCGCATCGCGTCGCCGGTGACGATGTTGATCCCGAACTTGAGGGTGATGACGTCGGCCGGTGTGCGGGCGATCGCCCGCGCCGTCGGAGGGTCGATCATCGCGTTGCCGCCGAATCCGAGGTTGACGACGTCGACGTCGAGCGCACGAGCAGCCTGCACGGGCCAGGTCGCGAGGGCGTCGGCCGCGTCGCCGCCGTGGCTGATCGACGAGCCGTGGTGCACCCAGCGCGGTCGCGCGTCGGGTGCCGCAGGCACGACGTCGCCGGTCGCCTCGAGGGCGATGACGCGGACGGCCGCGTCGGTCGGCAGCCACAGGACGACGGCGCGCGGCGCGTCCGTGTCCCCGAGTGCGAGCTCGAGGGTCGAGATCACTTCCGGGGTCCTCGCCCAGGGTCCGTCCTTTCGTTCGATCACGACTCCGGTGGGATCGGCGACGGCGCGGGCGACCACCGCGCCGTCGACTTCCGCGAGCACCTCGGCGCGGGAGCCCGGTTCGTGGAGGTGCGCCATCTGGAATCGGGTGAAGGCGGCGGTCAGACGGATGCGGTCGGCGTCGGTCACGATGCGCAGTCGTACGCCGCTCGTGAACTGCGCCATGAGTGCGAGCGCCTCCGGCGCGCGTCGGAGACCCTCGGAGGTCAACCGCACGGGGCGGACTCCGTCACGTTCCCGAGATACCGCGAGCGTGCCCGCGAAAGCGCTTTCTACGAGGGGCAGCGGCATCCGTCGCCAGGAAGTCATGGCCCCATCCTGGCACTTACGACCGTTGGGTCTCCGCCTCGACGACCGCGATCTCGGTCGTCGCGAGCTCCCGGTCGGTCGCGGACACCCCGTACTGGAGCGTGAGCGGCCAGCGGCGGCGCACGAAGCGCACGCGCACCTCGCGGGTGCGGATGAAGTACGCCGCGCCGATCGCCGCGGTGAGGAGCCCGGCGGCCATGCCGGCTCCCATCGCGAAGCGGGGGCCGAAGGCATCCGCGATCCAGCCGATGATGGGGGCGCCGAGGGGGGTGCCACCGAGGAAGATCGCGATGTAGAGCGCCATGACGCGTCCGCGCATGGAGGGCCGCGTCGTGGTCTGCACATAGGCGTTCGCGGTCGTCACCATCGTGAGCGAGAAGAACCCGGTCACGACGAGGGCCGCTCCGAACAGCCAGAGGGTGGGCGCGATCGCGGCGAGCCCGAGACCGACGCCGAAGCCGAGTGCGGCGAGTGTGATGGTGCGCAGGCGTGGGCGCTCGCGGCGCGCGGCGAGCAAGGCGCCGACGACGGAGCCGATCGCGAGCACCGACGAGAGCACGCCGAAGACGTCGGCCTCCTGCCGGAACTCGATGCGGGCCATCGTGGCGACGAACACCGAGAAGTTGAACCCGAAGGTGCCCATGAGGAACACCATCACCATGACGAGCA
>CAMLMQ010000067.1 GCA_946481135.1 uncultured Microbacteriaceae bacterium | reverse complement strand
GGGGCGATGAGCGTCTCGATCTGCGGGATGTCGGGGGTGCGGGCCCGCCGCACCGTGAACTCGCTCACCCTCCGAGCGTACTTCGGCTACAGATCGATGCTCGGGATGTCGAGGTTGCCGAGCGCATCCCCGAGGCCGCCGAAGAAGGCGCCCACACCCTCGAGCGCGTCGCCCACGTCGACCACCGACGCGAGCTCGACGAGGTCGAGCACGAGCACCGTGCCGTGGACGGCGAGCTCCGCGACCTCGAGCACCCCGGAGAGGTCGTCGAGCAGCTCCGGAGGCAGGCTGCGGTAGCGCAGATCGAGTTCGCGCATCCACTCCTTCTCCAGCCCGAAGAGCACGGCGTAGGGCAGCAGCCGCTCGTGCAGCTTGAGCACTTCGAGATCGCCGAGCGGGGTGGTGAGCGCCCCCGACGGCGACTGCAGCATCGCGAGGCGGTCCTTCTCGGCGAGGCGGATGTAGTCGTGCACGCCCCACAGGTGGTCGACGAGAGGGTGCGCAGCGGCGGTCGGTTCGGTCGGCTGCTTGCGCCAGAACACCACCGCCCGTTCGAGCCACCCGCGCTCCCGCGCGAGCCCCGACGCGATGAGACGCGCGACGACGCGACGGTGGGGATCCTTGAGCAGCGCGCCGAGCGGCCGATTCGATCCCTTGCGCAGGTCGAGGCGGGCGCCGGGCTTCAGCCCCGGGAAGAGCACGTGCAGGATGTCGCGCTCGTCGAGTCCGGCGGGAGTCGCCTCATCGGCGAGGGCGCCCGCCTCCGAGAGTTCGAGCGTGAAGCCGCGCTTCCGACGGGCGACCCGCACGACGCCGCGCACCGCGAGGTCGACCACCTGGGCAGCCACCGCGCGGCGGCTCTCGCCGAGCAACTCGGCCGCTGCGACGAGGCTCAAGCCGGGGGTGGGCTCGTACTGCGGGACGATGATGCGGTCGGGGCGCGGAAACACGACTCCGAGGCTATTGCCTCACGCGGGCCGGGTGACCTCCTCGAGCAGCTCGAGCAGGTGCCGGTAGGGGCGACCCGTCGCTCGCGTCAGGCCGAGTTCGCACGTGCGATTGACCGACACGTGCGCGTCGAAGTCGCCCGCACGCACCTCGGCCGCCTCCGCCCGGGTGGCCGCCGCCGTGAGCTCCGGATGCAGCATCCCCCGGTCTCCCGCGAAGGCGCAGCACCCCCAGTCGTCCGCGATGTGCACGTCGCGGGCCACGTGCCGGGCGACGCGCAGCAGGGGATCGCCGATGCCGAGCCGCGTCGACGAGCACGTCGGGTGCAACGCGATCCGGTCGAGCGGCCGGGCCGGAAGCCCCGGCAGCAGGCGCTCCGCGGCGAAGGCCGTCGCATCCACCACGCGGATGCCCGCCTCCCCCGCCGCCTGGAGCAGCACCTCGAGACCCTCGGTGCACGACGAGGCGTCGCACACGACCGGAAGCCGGCCGCCGTCCGTCGCCGCGCGCAACGAGGCCGCGACGAGGTCGCGCATCGACGCGTAGCCCGCGGTGAGCCCCTTCGACTTCCACGGCGTCCCGCAGCACAGGCTCGGGGCGTCGGCGGGGGTCGCGACCGCGATCCCCGCGCGCGCGCACAGCGCGAGGAAGGCCGCGGACACGCCCCCTCCCCCGCCCGCTGGACCGAACATCGTCGCGGTGCACCCGGCGAAGAACACGATCTCGGGCCCGTCGGCCGCGAGGACGCGGCGGCGCCGGCCTCCCGCGGGAAGCTCCCCGGAGTAGCGCGGGACGACGTCGGCTCCGAGCACGGCGCGGCCAGCGTCCGTCGCGAGCCGCGGCAGCGACGCGGGGACGGCATCCGCGATCGTCAGCGCGACGGCTGCGACGCGCGTCGTGAGGTCCCACCGCGGCGCGAGAGCGCCCCCGACCGCTTGCGCGAGCGCCGGCGTCTCCTCGGCGCGCAGCCGCCGCACGAGGTCGCCCGTGTTGATGAGCACAGGGCACGCCGTCTGGCACATCCCGTCGACGGCGCACGTCTCGACGGCGTCGTAGCGGTACTCGCGCTCGAGCGTGCGGGCGAGCTCGACATCGCCGGCCTCGCGCGCCCGGGCGAGCTCGCGCCGCAGCACGATGCGCTCGCGCGGCGTCGTCGTGAGGTCACGGCTCGGGCACACGGGCTCGCAGTACCCACACTCGACGCACCTGTCGACCTCCTCCTCGACCTCGGGCGTCGTCTTGAGGTGCCGCACGTGGGCGTCCGGATCGTCGCTCAGCAGCACCCCCGGGTTGAGGATGCCGTCCGGGTCGACCAGCCGCTTGATCTCCCGCATGACCTCGTACAGGTCGTCGCCGACCTGACGTCGGACGAAGGGAGCCATGATGCGGCCGGTCCCGTGCTCGGCCTTGAGGGTGCCGCCCAGGCCGAGCACGAGATCCACCATGTCGGCCGTGAAGGCCTCGTAGCGCGCGAGCGAGACGGGGTCGTCGAACCGCTCGCCGAGGAGGAAGTGCACGTTGCCGTCCTTCGCGTGGCCGAAGATGACGGCGTCACGGTACGCGTGGCGCGCGAACAGCTCGACGAGTCCCGTGCAGGCCGCGTAGAGCCGGTCGACCGGCACGGCGATGTCCTCGAGCAGCGCCGTCGTGCCCGACTCGCGTGCTCCGGCGACGGCGGTGAAGAGCCCCTTGCGGATGTGCCAGAGTCTCGCCCGCCGCGCGGGGTCGGTGTCGAGCACGGCGGGCGCGGCGAGCGGCAGGCGGTCGAGCACCGGCGCGACGGCCGCGAGCCGGGACGCGAGAGCGCCGGCATCCGCCTCCTGGAACTCCACGAGCAAGGCGGCGTGGTCGTCGACCTCGACAGCGAGGAGTTCGTCCGTCGCGTCGGGGTCGCGCTGCGCGACGCGCAGGCTCGTCGCGTCCAGCAGTTCGACGGCCGCGAACCCGGCGGCGACGAGCTCCGGAAGGGCGGCGGTCGCCGAGGCGAGATCGGGGAACACGAGCAGTCCCGTCGCCGCGACCGGGCGGATCGCGACGGTGCGGAACGTCGCCTCGGCGACGAACGCGAGCGTGCCCTCGCTGCCCACGACGAGGTGCGCGAGGATGTCGGCGGGCGCGTCGTGGTCGAGCAGGCTGTCGAGGCCGTAGCCCATCGTGTTCTTGATCGCGTGCAGCTCGCGGATGCGTCGCACGGCCTCCGCGTCGCCGCGCACCCGGTCGCGCAACCGGCCGAGGCCCGCGTGCAGAGCGGGCTCATACTCGCGGAGCGTCTCGTCGGCGTCGACGGCCCCGGTGTCGAGCACGGTGCCGCTCGGCAGCACGAGCACGAGGGAGTCGAGCGTGCGGTACGCGTTGTGCTCGATGCCGCACGCCATGCCGCTGGAGTTGTTGGCGACGACGCCGCCGATCGTGCAGGCGATCTCGCTCGCCGGGTCGGGCCCGAGCTTGCGGCCGTGGCGTGCGAGCCGCGCGTTGACCTGCCGCACGGTCGCGCCCGGTTGCGTGCGCACTCGCGCACCGTCGTCGAGCACCTCGATGCGCCGGAACGCGCGCCGGGTGTCGACGAGCAGTGCGTCGGAACCCGCCTGGCCGCTCAGGCTCGTGCCGCCCGACCGGAACGTCACGCTCGATCCCGTCTCCCGGGCGACCCGGACGGCGGTGACGACGTCGGCGGCGGCGCGGGCGCGCACGACCGCGTGCGGCACGAGGAGGTAGTGGGATCCGTCGTGCGCGGCGGCGAGCCGGTCGCTCGCGCGGTCGGCGACCTCGAGCCCCTCCTTCCGGAGACTCTCGAGCACACCGGGCGGGACAGCCGGAAGGCTCACGACGTCACCCTCTGGCGCGCGAGTCGCTCGGCGGCGGCCTCGTCGGCGACCACGACGACATCGGGATGCAACTGCACAGCGGATGCGGGCAGCGACGACGTGACCGGACCGTCGAGCGCCGCGGCGAGCGCATCCGCCTTGGCCGCGCCGAGCGCGATGAGCAGCAGGCGACGGGCGCGGAGGATGGTGCCGATCCCTTGCGTGATGCAGCGCGTCGGCACGTCCGCGAGGGAGGGGAAGAAGCGGGCGTTGTCGCGACGGGTCTGCGGCGAGAGCTCGGCGACATGGGTCGGCGCGGCGAGCGACGAGCCCGGCTCGTTGAATGCGATGTGCCCGTTGCGGCCGATTCCGAGCACTTGCAGGTCGACTCCCCCGGCCGCGACGATCGCGGCCTCGTAGGAGCGCGCCGCGGCCTCCGGATCTCCGTGCGCGTCGGGGGTGTGCACGCGGTCGGGGTCGAGCCCGAGCGGGCGCGTGATCTCGCGGTCGACGACGCACCGGTAGCTCTCCGGATGACCGGGCGGGAGGCCGAGGTACTCGTCGAGCGCGAACGCCGTGACGCCGCCGAGCTCGACGCCCCGGCGGGCGAGCGCCGACCAGATGCCGAGCGGGCTCGAGCCCGTGGCGACGCCGAGCACGAGCTCCGGCCGCGCCGCGACCGCCGCGTGGATGATCTCCGCCCCCGCCTCGCCCGCGGCCGCGGCGTCGGGGACGATGACGACACGGGTCATGCCGCAGACGCCGCCCAGACACTGAACCGCCGGCGGAACGGGCCGAGGTCGACGCGATCGCGGTGCGGATGCACGCGATTGGTGAGGAGCGTCGCCGCGATCCCCCGGGAGGGAAGCGCGAGCCACATCGTGCCGGTGAACCCGCCGTGGCCGAGCGCGTCGACGTCGCCGAACAGCTCGGGGTCGCGCAACCGCGGGCCGAGGGCCTGCCCGTAGCCGGCGCCGTGGCGTGGCTCGAGGGCGTCGGTCGTCATCAGGCGACGGGCCTCGGCCTCGAAGACGCCGTCCGCGAGGAACGCCTCGGCGAACGTCAGCACGTCGGCCGCCGTCCCGAAGAGCCCGGCGTTGCCGACGCGGCCGCCGAGGAACCAGTTGAGCTCGTCGTGCACCTCGCCGCGCACCATCCCGCGGCCCGCCCACGGCTCGTCCTCGGTCGCGACCGCGGCGGCGGGGTCGACGGGGCCGAAGCGCACCGACAGGCCGAGGGGCGCCGTGACGAGCTCCTCGAGCAGCTCCGGCAGCGAGGAGCCCGTGACCCGCTCGACGACCGCACCCGCCGCGATGTACCCGAGGCACGAGTAGCGGTGCGTCGCGTCCGGCGCCGTCTCGAGGTCCGTCGCGAGCACGCGCGGCAGCCGCTCGCCGAGCGGGATGCCGTCGGTGCGCCACAGGAACGACTCGGCCGGCAGTCCGGACACGTGCGTGAGCAGCATCCGCAGCGTCAGCCGATCGGCGCCCTCGCCTCCTCCCACGGGCAGCACTCGCGCCACGGGCTCGTCGAGGTCGACGACGCCGCGTGCGGCGAGCCGCGCGACGGTCGCCGCGGTGAACGTCTTCGACACCGAGGCGAGGTCGAAGAGGCTGCCCGCGACGACAGGGGTCGGCTCGTCGCGGGCAGCGGTACCGACGTGGGCGACGACGCGGCCGGCCCGCGTCGAGATGCCCGCGGCCGCGCCGGAGTACAGGCCGAGCGCATGCCCCTCCGCGAGCAGCTCCCGCAGGCCGCCGAGCCGGTCGTCGTCGCCCACGGCGTCACACGGCCCCGACCTCGACGGGCCGGCCGGACTCGATCGAGTCGAGGATGGCGCACAGCACCGCCGTGACCTGGAGCCCCTCCTCACCGGTCGCGAGCACGTCGCCGCGGCCGTGGACGGCATCCACGAACTGAGCGATCGCGTCGAGGACGAAGCCCGTGAGCCGCGGGCCGTACGGGGGCACGAGCACCGCCGGGTAGTCCATCGTGTCGGCCGTGTGGATCTCGACCGTGCGGTTGTGCGTCGTGTCGATGTACACGGCGCCGTCCGAGCCGAGCACCTCGAACTTCAGATCGGTGTTCGTCGGGTTGCCGGCGGGGAGGATCCAGGCGTGCTCGAACACCGCGAGAGCGCCCGACTCGAACTCCGCCATGATGACGAAGAGGTCGGGGGTCGTGATGCCGCGGCTCTCGAGCGTGCCGCTGAGCGCGCGTGCCGTCACCTTGACGATGCGCTCGCCGACGATCCACTGCGCGATGTCGACCATATGGCTCGCGAGGAACCACAGCGACGACGAGGACGACGCCCACTTGATCATCGAGGCGATCGTCACGGTGTTGCTCAACCGGGCGTACACGTACTTGACGTCGCCGACGCGGCCGTCGCGGACGGCGCGGTAGGCGTCGACGAAGGGAGGGTTCACTCGGTTGTGGAAGTCGACCATGAGGATGCCGCCGCCCTGCTTCGCGGCGTCGACGATCGCCTTCGCGTCCTCGACGGTCGTCGCGAGAGGCTTCTCGACGAGGAGGTGCTTCCCCGCCTTCGCCACGGCCACGGCCGCAGCGGTGTGCAGATGGTCGGGCGTCGCGACCGATACCGCCTCGAGCCCGTCGATCGCGAGGAACTCGTCGATGTCGGTGTACACGGGCACGGGCGAGGTCGCGAACTTCGCGACCGAGGCCTCGGCGAGCTCGCGGTTGAGGTCGAGCACGCCGACGAGCTCGACGTCGGGGTGCCGGTCGAAGGCCTGGATGTGGCGGGAACCGAAGGTCCCGGCGCCGATGACGCCGAATTTCATGATGCTCCTGACGGGTGGGTGGATGGGGTGAAGACACTGAGGTAGGGGGCGTGCGGCGCGAGCGCGCGGCCCTCCGCCGCGCGGCGGGCGAGGTGCAGAGCGCCGTCGAGGGGACTGGCCGTGCCGACGGCGACCTCGACGTCCGGCCTGCGGCCGCGCACGCCCCGCGTGAAGCGCTCGGCGATCGCGGGCTCTCCGGCGAGACCGCCGAGGAGGGCGAGACGCGGCGGGACGCCGTCGTGCAGCACGCTGAGCCCGGTGTCGACGAGCTCGTCCGCGGCCGCCTCGACGATCGCGCGCGCGACGGCGTCGCCCGCGGCCGCGGCGGTCGTGACCGCAGGTGCGAAGGAGGCGAGGAACGTCGCGGTGTTGGCGGCTCCCCGCACGAGCTCCGGCACGCCGAGCGGGTCGCCGTAGCGCTCGCGGAGCGCGTCGAGCAGCGCCGACGATCCGCGAGGGCGGCCGTCGCGAGCGCGGAGCCCTGCAGCGAGCCCGCGGGAGCCGATCCAGGCGGCCCCTCCGTCGTCGCCGAGGAGTGGGCCCCAGCCGTCGGCGCGCACCCACACGGTGTCGAGATCGGTGCCGAGGGCGACCGAGCCCGTGCCCACCGCGACGACCGCACCGCCACGGTCTCCCCAGGCGCCGGCCACGGCCGTCACGGCATCCGAGGCCACGACGACGATCGCGCCGGGCCACGCCGCCGACGCCGCCGCGTTCACGGTCTCCGGGTCGCCATGCGCGACGAGCCCGGCCGCGCCGATGGCGACGGCCTCCACAGGACCTGCGGGGCCGAGCGCGTCAGCGAGGGCCGCGACGATCGCCGCGTGGTCGGCCCGCCCGTCGACGACGGTAAGCGCGGGACCGAGCGCGGAGGTCGCCGGACCGCCGGCCGCGACGATCCGCGACCCCGATCCTCCGATGTCGATCGCGAGCGAGGTCATCTCACCCGCCAGCACCGAGCCGCCGGATCGCCTCTCGCACCGATCCCTGCTCCGACGCGAGCGCCGCGGCGGCGGAGTCCGCGGAGGCACCGGTCACGGCGGCGACGACGGCGGCGCGCAGGTCGCCGCCCGCCTCGGCGAGCAGCTGGGCGGAGCGCTCGCGGGAGTCGCCCGTGACGTCCCCGAGGATGCGGAGCGTGCGTTCGCGGAGCTTGGTGTTGGTGGCGAGGACGGCGACCATCAGGTTCGAGTATGTCCGCCCGAGGCGCACCATGAGCGCCGTCGAGAAGCCGTTGAGCAGGATCTTCGTCGCGGTGCCCGCCTTGAGACGCGTCGAGCCGGTGAGCACCTCGGCGCCCGTGTCGGCGACGACGACGTGGTCGGCGAGCGGGGCGAGCGGCGAGTCGGGGTTGCTCGTCACGAGGGCGGTGAGCGCCCCCCGGGTGCGTGCCGCCGTGAGCGCGCCGCGCACGTACGGCGTCGTGCCCGACACCGCGAGCCCGATCACGACGTCGCCGTCCCCCGCGGCGTCGAGCGCGGCGCGCCGGCCGTCGTCCTCGGAGTCCTCGGAATCCTCGACGGCGCTCACGATCGCCGTGGGGCCGCCCGCGAGATGGGCCTGGACGAGCGACGGGTCGGTGCCGAACGTGGGGACCAGCTCGGCGGCGTCGAGCACCCCGAGCCGGCCGGAGGTGCCGGCGCCGAAGTAGTGCACGCGTCCGCCGGCCCGCACCCGGTCCACGGCGCCGTCGACGAGGGCGGCGAGCGCGGGCAGCGCGGCAGCCACGGCGTCGATCGCCGTGCGGTCCTCGTCGTTGAGGAGCTCGAGGATCTCGAGGGCGCTGAGCTCGTCCAGGCGGCCCGAGCGCGGGTTGCGCCGCTCGGTCGCCGGAACGGCGTCGAGGTCCGCCGTGGCGGGGATGGCCTCGTTCATGGGGTTCGCGACTCCTTCGCGCCGTACCGGAATGTCAATCTCTTTCTTCACAATACATGGTTGCGAAACAATTTTACCATCCGCTCGCCGTCGCGCCGCGGCCTGCGGCGGTAGGGTGCTCTGGTCCCTGATCTGAAGGACGTGACGTCGTGACCGACGATGTGATGCGCGAGCTGCGCGCCGCGCTGCCCGGCCTGCGCCCGTCCGAGCGACGCGTCGCGGACTTCGTGCTTGCCGATCCCCCGGTCGCGCTCGCCCTCTCCATCACCGACCTCGCCGAGCAGTGCGAGACCTCCGTCGCCTCGGTCGTGCGCTTCTGTCGGAGCCTCGGCTTCTCCGGCTACGCGGAGTTCCGCCGCGAGCTCGCCTCGGCGGTCGGTCGCGAGCAGGTCTCCCTCGGCCGATTCGGGGTCTCCGACAGCGACATCGCCGCCGACGACGACGTGCAGTCCGTGGTCGCGAAGATCGCCTATCACGAGGCCCGCGCGATCGAGGCGACCGCCGAGGCGATCGACCTCGCGACCCTCGACGCCGTCGCCGAAGCGATCGTCGCGGCACCCCGCATCGATGTCTACGGCGTCGCCTCGAGCGGCATCGCCGCCGTCGACCTGCAGCAGAAGCTGCACCGCATCGGGATGGTGTGCTTTGCCTGGAGCGACGTGCACCTCGCGCTCACGAGCGCCGCCGTGCTCACCCCGGGCAGCGTCGCGATCGGCTTCTCGCACAGCGGGCTGACGGTCGAGGTTGCCGACGGACTCGCGGCCGCACGCGCGCGCGGTGCGACGACGGTGCTCGTGACGAATTTCCCCGGCTCCCCTATCGGCCAGGACGTCGATCACGTTCTCGCCACGAGCGCGAGCGAGACCCGCTACCGCCCGGGCGCAATGTCCGGCCGCATCACCCAGCTGGCCGTCATCGACTTCCTCTTCGTCCGCGTCGCGCAGCGCTTCTCGGACCGCGCGGCCGAGCCGCTGCAGCTCACCTACGACGCGGTCCAGGCGCACCGGCTCTCCTACGGCAGGAACCGCGGCTCGCGCTGACATCCGCGGTCTACTTCAGGCTGCCCGCGGTGAGGCCCTTCACGAGGGGCCGTTGCATCGACAGCACGAAGAGCACGATCGGCGCGAGGATGAGCACCGCGGCGGCGCACAGCGGGCCCCAGTTGACGCCCTGGAACGTGATGAACTGCGCGGCGAAGACTGTGAGCGTCTGCGCCCGCGTCTGCCCGAGCACGAGCGGGATGAGGAACGCGTTCCAGACCGCGATCGCGGTGAAGATGCCGACCGTCGCGATGCCCGGAGCGACCATCGGGATCAGCACGTGCCGGAACAGCTGGAACCGGTTGGCGCCGTCGACGACGGCCGCCTCCTCGATCTCGATCGGCGAGCCGCGGAAGAACGCGAGCATGAGCCAGGTGCCGAACGGGATGCTCAGCCCCGCGAGGATGAGCGAGATCGGCCACCAGTAGTCGTAGAGCCCCAGCCCGCTGATCATCCGGAACAACGGGACGATGAGCACGACCCCGGGGATGACCTGGACGAGCACCATGACCGACGCGAGGATGCGGCGGCCGGGGAAGCGAAGGCGCGCGAACGCGTACCCGCCGAGCGTCGCGATCACGAGGACGACCACGGTCGCGAGAAGCGTGATGAGCGCCGACGTGAGGGCCGCCCGCAGGAACACGGACGACTCGAATAGCTCGAGGTAGTTGGCGATCGTCGGGGTGAAGACGAACGCCCGCTCGGCCGGCGCCGCGGCATCCCGATTGGTCTTGAACGACGTCAGGAGCACCCAGAACAGGGGGAACAGCGCAAGCAGCGCCGCGATGACGAGCGCGACGTGCGTGGCCCCGTCGGCGAAGAGGCGGCGGAGTCTCATACCTTCGTCAATCTGATGTAGAGGAAGTAGACGGGGAACATGAGCACCGCGAGCGCGACTGACATCGCCGCCCCGTCGCTGAACTCGTAGAACTGGAACGTGGTCACGTACGAGAGCATCGACACCGTCTCGGTCGAGGTGCCCGGACCGCCGCGCGTGGTGGAGAAGACGATGTCGAAGATCCGGACGATGTCGATGCAGCGCACGATGAGGGTCACCATGATGACCGGTGCGAGGGCGGGCAGCACGACGTATCGCGTCGTCTGCCACCACCCGGCGCCGTCCAGGGCCGCCGCCTCGAGGGGCTCGTCCGGCACGCTCGCCATGCCCGCGACGAGCATGAGCATGACGAACGGCACGTGCATCCACGCGTCGATGAGCACGACCAGGCCGCGCGCGAGGAGCGGGTCGGCGAAGAAGTTGAGGTCGACCCCGAAGACGCCGAGCACCGCGTTGATGATGCCGAGGTCGGGGTTGAACATGAACTGCCAGATGAGCCCGACGACGACGGGCGTCAGGAGCATCGGGATGAGCAGCACGGTGCGGGCGATGCGGAAGCCGCGCAACTGTCGGTGCAGCGCCGTCGCCAGCAGGTAGCCGACGGCGAACTGGAGCACGAGACCGACGACGACGAAGAACAGCGTCGCCCCGAGCGTCTCGAGGAAGCGCGGCGTGAACACCACGCGGAAGTAGTTGTCGAGGCCGACGAACCGCGATCCGTCGGCGTAGAGGCTCAGGTTGGTGACCGAGAGCCAGACGGCGTAGCCGATCGGCACGATGCCGATGGCCAGCATGAAGATCCACGTCGGCGCCACGAAGCCGAGCGACGCGAGGGTCTCCTTCGCGCGGGCTCGCGGCGCCCGGCCGACGCCCCCGCGGATCGCGATGGCGTCGGCCGGAGCGAGCGGGGCGGTCACCCGGTGTACCGCCCGGACTGCACGAGGATGTTGAGGAGCGTGTCCTGCGCCTTCGCGAGACCCTCCTCGCGGGTCATCTGACCCGTCGCGATGCCGTTGAGCACCTAGCTCAGGGCGGGGATGATCTGGCCCATCTCGGGGATGCGGTCGATCGGCACGCCGGCCTCGACCGAGTCGCCGACGGCTTCGAGGTACGGCAGCTCCGCGAGGTACTCGGCGTTGCTCGTCGTCGAGATGCGTGCCGGCGGCGGGGCGCCCGCGTCGATGAACGCGGCCGCGTTCTCGGCGCTGAGCGCCCAGGCGAGGAAGTCCCACGCCGCATCCTGGTGGGGCGAGGCGCTCGAGATGCCCGCGACCCAGCCGTAGAGCACGGCCGCGGGGTCATAGTCGCCGTCGGCGTCGAGGGCCGGCGGCGCGGTCGCGTAGTTGCCGGCGGCCGGGGACTCATCCGGATCGTTGATCGTGCTCCACCAGCCGGAGGCGAGGGTGGTCATCTGCCCGACCTCGAGCTGGCTGAACGCGTTGACGGCGTCGAAGATCGTCGCCGAGGGCGTGCCCGACGGGCCGTACTCGACGAGGTCCATGTAGCGGTCGAGGGCCACCTCGGCGACGTCGGTGTCGAGCAGCGGGCGGAAGGTCTCGGGGTCTAGCAGTCGTCCGCCCGACTCGACGAGCACCGCGTTGTAGTGATGGGCCGAACCGGTCGCCGCGTAGGTGCCGGCGTGGCCGAAGTACCCCGCGGCCTGGAGGGCGTCCGCGTTCGCGAAGACCTCCTCCCAGTTCGCCGCGGGCTCGAGCCCGAGCTCCTCGTAGAGGTCGGTGCGGTACCACTGCAGGTACGGCTCGGTCGAGAGCGGGAGGCCGTAGCTGACGCCGTCCTGCTTCGCGTAGTCCTTGAGCCCCTCCGGGAAGTCGTCGTAGTCGTAGTCCTCGTCGGCGTCGAGGTAGTCGTCGAGGGGCAGGAGCCCGTTGCCGGCGACGATCTGCGGCAAGGTGAAGCCGTCGACCTGCGCCATGTCGAACGTGGACTCGCCGCTCTGGCCGGCGAGGATGATGCGCGTCGCGAGCTGCTCGTAGGGGACGTCGACGAACTCGATCGCGACGCCCGTCTCGTCTTCATAGGTCTCGGCGAGGGCGCGGAGGCCGTCGGCGCTCGGGCTCGCCGTCACCAGCATTGTGAGCGATTCCGGGGTGCCCTCCTCCTGCGGCACGCCATCGGGCGTCTCGTCGGCCGCGCAGCCGGCGAGGATGATCGCCGCGGTCACACCCGCCGCGATCAGTGCTCCAAACTTCTTCACTGTGTTGCCTCTCTCCAAGAATTGGCGATACCGCGGCGATCGGACCTCGTCGTCGGCGCCCGGGGTCGGGTGACAACACTTTACCCAATAGTCGCTCGAAAGGAAATAGTTTTACTTCCTCGTAACATGCGTGCCAAGCCTGCCCGTCGAAGCATCGGACACGCCGCGATCATCCGAGGCCGGTTGGACCCGGAAATGCGAGGAGGGACCCACCCGGTGGTGGGTCCCTCCTCGCATGGCTGGATCCGTGCGCGATCACACGCGCCGGAGCGTCAGGCTCCGAGCGCGGGCGCCTTCTCGGCCTTCGGCTCGCGGCCGGGCTGGCGTCCGGTCTCGAAGGTGAACTCGCCATCGACGAACTCGACCCGCACGTGGTCGCCCGCGTCGAGCTCGGCGTGCAGGATCTTCTCGCTCAGCCGGTCCTCGATCTCGTGCTGCACCGCGCGGCGCAGCGGGCGGGCGCCCATCGACGGGTCCCAGCCGAGACGGATGAGCTCGGCCTTCGCGTCGTCGGAGATCTCGATCGTCATGTCGCGGTCGAGCAGACGCTCCTGCAGCCGCT
>CAMLMQ010000066.1 GCA_946481135.1 uncultured Microbacteriaceae bacterium | reverse complement strand
TGCAGGTGAGCCTCGACCTCATCTACGGAACCCCCGGCGAGTCGCTCGACGACTGGGCCGCCTCCCTCGACCTCGCGCTCGCGCAGCGCCCCGACCACCTGTCGGCGTATGCGCTCATCGTCGAGGACGGCACCAAGCTCGCCCGGCAGATCGCACGCGGCGACGTGCCCGAGCCCGACGACGACCTGCAGGCCGACATGTACGAACTCGCCGACACCCGACTCGAGACGGCCGGATACGGGTGGTACGAGGTGAGCAACTGGGCGACGGATGCTGCCCACCGCTCCCGGCACAACCTCGCCTACTGGACCGGGCAGGACTGGTGGGGCGTCGGCCCGGGCGCGCACAGCCACGTCGGCGGAGTGCGCTGGTGGAACGTCAAGCACCCCGCCGCGTACGCCGAGCGCCTCACCGCGGGCGTCTCGCCCGCCGCGGGCCGGGAGACTCTGGATGCCGAGACGCGGCGCACCGAAGCGGTGCTGCTGCGGTCGCGGCTCGCCGACGGGATGCCCGTCGACCTGCTGGAGTCCTCGGGGCGGACCGCGGTCGCCGGACTCATCGCCGACGGTCTGGTTAACGGCGCAGCCGCCCTGGCCGGGAGCGTGGTGCTGACCCGGCGAGGGCGGCTGCTGGCCGACGCCGTCGTGCGACGGCTGCTCGGCTGACTACTTCACGAACGGGATGGCGATCGGGTACTTGTACTCCCGACCCTCGTTCGCCGCGAGCGCGGCCATGATGCCGAAGATGATCGACAGCACGCCCGCCGCCAGCCACACGAGGAAGCCGATGAAGACGATGCTGAGGATCGCGCCGACGATGTAGCCGATGAGGATCGTGAGCTGGAAGTTGAGCGCCGCCACCGAGTGCGAGCGGATCACCGCCGAACGGTCCTTGTAGATCAGGAACACGATGAGCGGGCCGACCCAGTTGAGGACGATGCCGCCGACGTGCGACAGGATCGACCAGGTCTTCTCGTCCGACGCGGAGACGGGCTGGGGCTGGTACGGCGGCGGGGCCGCGGGAGGGGGCGTGGTCATGTGCTTCTTTCTCCTTGGGGTAGGTCTTACTTGATGAGCCGCAGGGCGAACGGGTAGCGGTACGAGCCGCCGCCGTTCACCTTGATGCCGCCGATGATCGAGAACACGATCGCCGCGATGACGATCGCCCACGTCGGCAGGCCGAGCACGAGGCCGAGGATCACATAGGCGCCGTAGTTGAAGCCGAACGCGAGGCTCGCGCCGACCGCGTAGGCGATGATCGACGAGATGATCGTCCAGATGATCAGCGCCGCGACGGCGGTGATCATGAAGTTGAGCGCCTCCTTCGCCTCGGTGCGGGTCTTGGCGCCGCGCTTGCCGAAGACGAGGAAGATGACGAGCGCCGGCACGATGGCGAGCAGGCCGAGCCAGGCCCACGCGAGGGCGAGGATGATGACCGCGCCGCCGAAGTGCGCGAACGAGGCCCACTGCTTGTCCTCCGCCTCGGTGAGGGGAGCGGCGGGCGCCGGGGCCGCGGGCGGCGGGACGGCGGCGCCTCCGGCCGGCTGATCGGGCTGCGGAGCGGCGGGGTCGGTCATGAGGTTGCTGCCTTTCGGTGAGCGATCGCCGGGAAACCGGCACGCCACAAGCTAGCGCCTGCCGAATCCGCGATGCAACGGCTAGGTAACGGCGTGTCGCGGTATCATTGGCAGTCGATCGGATCGAGTGCTAACCGGGAAGGGGCTGCCGATGGTCTCCGAACGCAGCCTCGAAGTGCTGCGCGTGATCGTGCAGGACTACGTCGCGTCGCGTGAGCCGGTGGGCTCGAAGGCGATCGTCGAGCGTCATGCGTTCGGCGTGTCGGCCGCCACCATCCGCAACGACATGGCGCAACTCGAAGACGAGGAGCTGATCGCCGCCCCCCACACCTCCTCGGGCCGCGTGCCTACTGACAAGGGATACCGCGTCTTCGTCGACCGGCTTACCGAGCTGCGGCCCCTGAGCGCCGCGCAGCGGCAGGCGATCGAGACCTTCCTCGGTGAATCGGCCGACCTCGACGACGTGCTCGCGCGCACGGTGCGGATGCTGTCGCAGCTCACCAACCAGGTCGCGCTCGCGCAGTACCCGTCCTTCGGCAGCGCGCGCGTGAGGCATGTCGAACTCGTCGCGCTCGGCCCGACGCGCCTCATGACGGTGCTCATCACCGACTCCGGCCGCGTCGACCAGCGCCTGCTCGAAGTGCCCGCGCCCGTCGACGACGACACGCTCGCCGAGGTGCGCAGCCGCATCAACGCCGAACTCGGCGGACTCGCGCTCGCCGACGCGACGCAGCGGCTCACCGGCCTGCCCGCCGCGTTCCCGCGTGAGCGCGCCGACCTCGTCGCGAGCATCGTCGCGAGTCTCGGCGACCAGGTCGCCGCCAACCGACAGGATCGACTCGTGATGGCGGGAGCGGCCAACCTCGCCCGCACCGAACGCGACTTCCGCGGCAGCATCCATCCGGTGCTCGAGGCGCTCGAAGAGCAGGTGACGATGCTCAAGCTCTTCGGCGAGATGGCGATCGAAGTCGACGAGGTGCGCACGAGCATCGGCCGCGAGCACGAGACGTCGGGTCTCGGTGAGGCGAGCGTCGTCGCGACCGGCTACACGGCGGCGGGAGGCGGGCTCGCCCACCTCGGGGTGCTCGGCCCGACCCGCATGGATTACTCGAACAACATGGCAGCCGTGCGCGCGGTGGCGCGTTACCTGACGCGGCTGCTCGGTGAGGACGAACGGTAAGTGGCGGACCATTACGAAGTGCTCGGTGTCGACCGCAACGCGAGCCCCGAAGAGATCAAGAAGGCGTACCGGAAGCTGGCCCGCGAGCTGCACCCCGACGTCAACCCGAGCGCCGAGGCGGCCGACCGCTTCAAGTCGGTGACGCACGCGTACGACGTGCTGAGCGATCCCGACCAGCGGGAGCGTTACGACCTCGGCCCGCAGCCCGGCTTCGGCGGCGGTGCCGGCGGGTTCGGGTTCGGCGTCAACGACATCTTCGAGACGTTCTTCGGGGCCGCCCAGGGACGCTCGGGGCCCCGATCGCGTCGAGCGCGGGGCGACGACTCGCTGCTGCGTCTCGAGATCGCCCTCGACGAGATCGTGTTCGGCGCGCACCGCGACATCGAGGTCGACACCGCGATCACCTGCGAGACGTGCGCGGGGTCGTGCTGCGCGCCCGGCACCACGCCCGTCACATGCGACATCTGCCGCGGCACCGGGCACATCCAGCGCGCCGTGCGGTCGCTGCTCGGCAACGTCATGACGTCGAGCCCGTGCGGCACGTGCCAGGGCTACGGCACCGTCATCCCGAACCCGTGCCCCACGTGTGCCGGGCAGGGGCGCATCCGGGCGAAGCGCACGCTGTCGTTCGACATCCCCGCGGGCGTCGACACGGGTGACCGGCTGCACCTCCCCGGGCAGGGCCAGGCCGGCCCGGCGGGCGGCCCGAACGGCGACGTGTACCTCGAGATCAAGGTCAAGCACCACGACACCTTCAGTCGCAACGGCGACGACCTGCTCGCGACGCTCGAGGTGCAGATGACGGATGCCGTGCTCGGCACCCAGGTGACGCTGCCGTCGCTCGACGGCGACGTGACGATCGACATCCGTCCGGGCATCCAGTCGGCCGACGTCGTCACCGTCAAGGACCGCGGCATCACCCACCGTCGTGGCCAGGGCCGCGGCGACCTGCGGGTCGGCATCCAGGTCGTGACCCCCGTGCGCCTCAACAGCAAGGAGCAGAAGCTCATGGAGGAGTTCGCCGCTTCCCGCAAGCCCGTCCGCCCCGAGTTCTCGACCTTCCAGCAGGGCCTCTTCGCGAAGCTCCGCGACCGGTTCCTCGGCTTGTGACCCGGGCCGACCCTTCCGGGGCACTGCTCCAGCAGTGGCGCGAGATGACCCCGCGCGCGGCGTCAGGTCGCGTCGTAAGCGGGTCGCTCGCGACCGGGCGGGTCGACGCGAGACGGCACGGACGGCGCGGGCCGTAGCCTGGAGCACGTGGCGTCGCTCTACCTCCACTCCGAATTGCCCCGGGATGTCGCAGCCGGCGCCGTCGTGACCCTCTCGGGCGACGAGGCGCGGCATGCGATCACGGTGGCCCGGGTGCGCGTCGGCGAGAGGCTGTCGCTCGGCGACGGCGCCGGCACGGTGGTGAGCGGCCCGGTCGTCGCGGTGGCGGGGACCACGCTCGAGCTCGACGTCGAGACGGTGACACGGCATCCTCGTCCCGCGCCCGAGCTGTGGCTCGCTCAGGCCCTCGCGAAAGGCGACCGCGACGAGCTCGCCGTGCAGGCCGCGACCGAGCTGGGCGCGTCCGGGGTGATCCCGTGGGCCGCCGAGCGATCGGTGTCGCGCTGGGACGGCGTCAAGGCGACGAAGGGCCGCGACCGCTGGACCTCGATCGTGCGGGAGGCGTCGAAGCAGTCGATCCGGCCGTTCGTGCCCGAAGTCGCCGAGCTCGCGACGACGGCTGACCTCGGCCGGCTGCCGGGACAGGTGCTCGTGCTCGTGCCCGAGGCGGCGACCCGGCTCACCGAGACCCCGCTCGACGAGCGACGCATCACCCTCGTCGTCGGACCGGAGGGTGGCACCGCCCCCCGCGAACTCGACACCCTCGTCGCCGCGGGGGCGACCCCCGTGCGGCTCGGCGCGGAGGTGCTGCGCACGTCGACGGCGGGTCCGTCCGCGCTCGCCGTGCTCAACGCGCGACTGGGCCGCTGGTGAGCCCGGCCGGACCGCCCCGCGGCCCCGTCGAGGTGCCCGACCTCGTGCGCGCGCACGCGCAGACGATCGACGACGTCGTCTGGCAGAACGAGGTCGGCGGCTACACGTTCCGCCAGGGCGACCGGTTCCTCAAGTGGAACCCGGTCGGCAACGGCGTCGACCTCGAGCACGAGCGCGCCCGCCTCGCCTGGGCGCGCGCGGTCGGACATCCCGTGCCCGAGGTTCTCGACCTCACTCACGACGCCGCGGGACAGCTGCTCATCACGCGTGCCCTGCCGGGCACCGGCGCCGCCGTCGGCGAGTGGCCCGAGCGCCCCGCCGACGCCGTGCGCGTGATCGCCGAGGGGTACCGCGCGCTGCACGACCGCATCCCGTCGGCGGCGTGCCCGTACCGCGTGCCGTGGGTGCCCGACGACCACCCGCCGTTCGACGGCGGCCCGGTCGTCGTGCACGGCGACGCGTGCGCGCCGAACACGCTGATCGACGTCGACGGACGGTTCGCCGGGCACGTCGACCTCGGCGATCTCGGCATCGGCGATCGGTGGGCCGACCTCGCGATCGCCTCGCTCAGCCTCGAGTGGAACTACGGGCCGGGATGGGAGCCGGCCTTCTTCGCGGCGTACGGGGTCGCCCGCGACGAGGAGCGCATCCGCTTCTACCGGGCGGCCTGGGAGGCGTTCTCGTAAGCTGGAGCCCATGGCCGAGCCCAGCATCTTCGAGCGGATCGTCGCCGGGGAGATCCCGTCGACGAAGGTCTTCGAGAGCGACCGGCTGCTCGGCATCCGCGACATCGCGCCGAAGGCGCCCGTGCACCTGCTGCTCTTCCCGCAAACCGCCGAGTACGCGAACGTCACCGAGCTCGCCGCGGGCGACCCGGGGTTGCTCGCCGAGATCGTCGCGGCCGCGCAGACCCTCGCCGACGAGCACACGGGCGGGCAGTACCGGCTCGTCTTCAATACCGGTGAGGATGCGGGGCAGACCGTGTTCCACGTGCACGCCCACGTTCTCGGCGGCGGGCTCACGGAGTCGTCGCTGTGACGGATGCTGCGCGCGCCGAGCTGGAGGTCGACGGCGTCGCGATGGTGCGCCTGCTCGGCCCCCAGGACCGGCTGCTGTCGACCCTCGAGCGGCGCTTCCCCGAGGTGACCGTGCTCGTGCGCGGCAACCAGGTCGTGCTCGAGGGTCCGGATGCCGAGGTGCGCGCCGCCGAACGCCTCGTCGAGGAGCTCATCGCGATGGTCCGCAACGGCGTCGACCTCGGTCCGACGGATGTGACGGCGGGCGCGAGCATCCTCGAACGCGGGCAGGGAAGCCCGGCGGAGGTGCTCAGCCAGGCGATCCTCACGAGCCGCGGCAAGAGCATCCGTCCCAAGACGATGGGGCAGAAGTCGTACGTCGACGCGATCGACCGCAACACGATCGTGTTCGGCATCGGCCCCGCGGGCACCGGCAAGACGTACCTCGCGATGGCGAAGGCCGTGCAGGCGCTCCAGCGCAAAGAGGTCGACCGCATCATCCTCAGCCGTCCGGCGATCGAGGCGGGGGAGCGGCTCGGGTTCCTGCCCGGCACCCTCAACGACAAGATCGACCCCTACCTGCGGCCCCTCTACGACGCGCTCAACGAGATGATGGACCCCGAGCTCGTGCCCAAGCTCCTCGCCGCGGGCACGGTCGAGGTGGCACCGCTCGCCTACATGCGCGGTCGCACCCTCAACAACGCGTTCGTCGTGCTCGACGAGGCGCAGAACACCACGCCCGAGCAGATGAAGATGTTCCTCACCCGCCTCGGCTTCGGCACGAAGATGGTCGTCACCGGCGACATCACGCAGGTCGACCTGCCGACTGGGGCGTCGGGCCTGCAGCTCGTGTCGAAGATCCTCGACGGGATGGAGGACATCCACTTCGCCCGCCTCACGAGCGAGGATGTCGTGCGCCACTCGCTCGTCGGCAAAATCGTCGACCGGTACACCGCCTACGACGCGCAGCAGCAGGCGCGCCGCTACACGCGCGAGCAGACCGACCGGAAGCCGGCCGGACCGCAGAAGGTGCGGCGCACGCGGTGAGCATCGAGATCAACAACGAGTCGGGCGTCGAGGTCGACGAGTCGGCCCTCCAGCGGCTCGCGACCTTCGCGCTCGACCACCTGCGGGTGCACCCCGACGCCGAGCTGTCGATCCTGCTCGTCGACGAAGCCGCCATGGAACAGCTGCACGTGCAGTGGATGGACGAACCCGGCCCGACGGATGTGCTCTCCTTCCCGATGGACGAGCTGCGGCCCGGCAACGAGGACGAGATCACGCCGCCCGGGCTGCTCGGCGACCTCGTGATCTGCCCGCAGGTGGCGATCGCGCAGGCGCAGGAGGCCGGCCACCCGCCCGCCGATGAGATGCAGCTGCTGACCGCCCACGGCATCCTGCACCTGCTCGGGTTCGACCACGCCGAACCCGACGAGGAGCGCGAGATGTTCGACATCCAGCGTGAGATCCTCGTCGGCTTCACCCTCGCCGAACGCCGCCGATGACCGCACTCATCGGGGTCTTCGTCGCGGTCGCGGTGCTGCTCGTCGCGTTCGGAGGTCTGCTCGCCGCCGCCGACGCCGCGCTCGGGGTGGTCAGCCGCACCGACCTCGTCGACCTCGCCGCGCACCGGCGCGCGAAGAAGTCGCTGCTCGCGATCGCCGCCGACGTCGGGGCGCACGTCAACGCGCTGAACTTCATGCGCATCCTCTCCGAGACGATGGCCGCCGTGCTCGTCACGCTCGTCTTCGCGAGCCTGTTCGACGACTGGTGGTGGGTGCTCATCGCGTCGGTGCTCGTCATGACGGGCGCCACCTTCGTGCTCGTGGGGTCGTCGCCGCGCTCGGTGGGCCGCGCGCATGCCCGGCCGCTGCTCGCGTTCGCCGCCCCGATCGTGCGCCTCGTGCGCGTGCTGCTCGGACCGCTCGCCGACGCCCTCGTCGCGCTCGGCAACCGCGTCACCCCGGGCCGCCCGCCCGCCGTCACGTTCTCGAGCGAGGAGCAGCTGCTCAGCATGGTCGACGAGGCCACCGAGCTCTCCGTGCTCGAGCAGGACGACCGCGAGCTCATCCACTCGATCTTCGAATGGGGGGACACGGTCGTGCGCGAGGTGATGGTGCCGCGCACCGACATGGTGACGCTCGACGACGACGCGAGCCTCGCCGAGGCGATGGGCGAGTTCCTGCGCACCGGGCACTCCCGCATCCCCGTCGTCGGGTCGAATGCCGACGAGGTCTTCGGCGTGCTCTACCTGCGCGACGTCGCACGGCTGTCGTTCGAGCAGCCCCTCGACGCCGCCAACGTGACCGCCCGCGACATCGCGCGCCCGCCGGTCTTCGTGCCCGAGTCGAAGAAGGCCGACGACACCCTGCGCCAGATGCAGCTCGATGCGACGCATCTCGCGCTCGTCGTCGACGAGTACGGCGGAATCGCGGGACTCGTGACACTCGAAGACCTCATCGAGGAGCTCGTCGGCGAGATCTCCGACGAGTACGACACCGAGACTCCGGATGTCTCCCACCTCGGGGGCGGCGTGTACCGGGTCAGCGCGCGTCTGCCCCTCGACGAGCTCGGCGACCTGTACGGGATCGAGCTGGAAGACGACGACGTCGACACCGCGGGCGGACTGCTCACGAAGGTGCTCGGACGCCTGCCGTCGGTGGGGTCGAGCGTCGAGGTGTCGGGGCTCAAGCTGCGGGCGGAGCGGGTCGAGGGTCGCCGCAAGCTGCTGCGCACGATCGTCGTCGAGGCCGATCAGGCCCTCCTCGACGCGACGGAGGCCTTCGAGGGCATCGACGGCGGCGGCGAGCGGTGAGCGCCCACCGCGCCGGGTTCGCGTCGTTCGTGGGACGCCCCAACGTCGGCAAGTCGACGCTCACCAACGCCCTTGTCGGCGAGAAGGTCGCGATCACGTCGTCGAAGCCGCAGACGACCCGCCGCGCCATCCGCGGCATCGTGCACGGCGCCGACGGGCAGCTCATCATCGTCGACACCCCCGGCATCCACCGACCGCGCACTCTGCTCGGGCAGCGTCTCAACGATGTCGTCACGTCGACCCTCGGCGACGTCGACGTGATCGGCATGTGCTTCCCGGCGAACGAGAAGATCGGGCCCGGCGACCGGTTCATCAACGAATCGCTCGACGCGTTCCCGCGCGCGAAGAAGGTCGCGATCGTCACCAAGATCGACGCCGCCGGCAAGACGGCCGTCGCCGAACAGCTGCTCGCGGTGTCGGCGCTGCGCGACTGGGAGGCGATCGTGCCCGTGTCGGCGACCAACCGCATCCAGCTCGATGTGCTGTTGGGTGCGCTCATCGACCTGCTGCCCGAGTCGCCGCCGCTCTACCCCGACGAGGTGCGCACCGACGAGACGCTCGAGGCGCGCATCGCCGAGCTCATCCGTGAAGCGGCGCTCGAGGGCGTCAGTGACGAGCTGCCGCACTCCCTCGCGGTCACGATCGACGACCTCGTGCAGCGCGACGACAAGGACCTCGTCGAGATCTACGCGAACCTCTTCGTCGAGCGCGACAGCCAGAAGGGCATCGTGATCGGCCGCGGCGGCGAGCGGCTGCAGGAGGTCGGCGCCCGCGCCCGAGCGGCGATCGAGCCCCTCGTCGGCTCCCAGGTGTTCCTCTCCCTGCGCGTCAAGGTCGCCAAGGAGTGGCAGCGCGACCCCAAGCAGCTCGGACGCCTCGGCTTCTAGCCCCTCGGCACGGGTTCGCGAAGTGCCACTATTGGGCGCATCTCGCGAGACGTGAGCGGCGTGTTGTGGCATTTCGCGAACCCTCCCCAGGATGCGAGAGGGGGACTCGTCCACGAGCGCGGGCGAGCACGAGGGGTCGGGTGCGCGCGGTTCGCAAAGTGGGAGGATGTCGAGCCCACTGCCGTCCGAGTTCGATGCGACCCCGTTCCGGGTGCGAGACGCGGTCGAGCGGGGCGTGCGCCCCGACCGGCTGCGGCGGCGTGACCTCCGGTCCGACTTCCACGGAACCCGCACACCCGCCCACCTGCCGGACGCCGTCGAGGTGCGCGCCCGGGCCCTCGTGACGCGCCTGACCGACGGCCAGTTCCTCAGCCACATCACGGCGGCACACCTGTGGGGGATGCGACTGCCGTTCCGCTTCGACGTCGCGCCGCTACATGTCACGGCCCGGCGCCCCACCCGCACACCGCGACTGCGCGGAGTCGTCGGGCATCACGCCGACCCTCCGGGGCCCGAGCTCACGATGCACCGGGGATTCCTCCTTCCGACGCCGCCGGAGACATGGCGGTCGCTCGCGCCGCTGCTGAGCGTCGAAGAACTCGTCATCGCGGGTGACGGTCTGTTGGCACGTCGCGATCCGATGGCGACGATCGGCCAGTTGCGTCGGGCGGTGGCCCGCAATGCGGGATGCCGCGGCAACAAGGCTCTCAGCAGCGCCTTCGGCCTTCTCCGTCCCGGCACCGACTCGGCGCGGGAGACGCGGCTGCGTCTCGACGTGATCGATGCCGGCCTCCCGGAACCCGAGGTCAACGGTCTCCTCACCGACCCCGGCGAACGCGAACGATTCGGCGACCTCGTCTTCCGGCGGTGGCGGGTCGTCGCCGAGTACGAGGGCTCCCATCACCAGCAGAGCCGCGAGGCGTATCTCTCCGACATCGACCGCTTCGAGCACTTGGCCGCACGCTGGACCTTCGTGCGGATCGCGAAGGAACACACCCGTGCTGAGGCCATCGCCCGCATCCGTCGGGCCCTCGTCGCCGCTGGCTGGCGTCCGTGACGCTCGCGAGATGCCACAACACGCCGCGGCGCCGACGCGAGATGCGCCCAACAGTGGCACTTCGCGCACCGACGAGAGGATGACGCGCGATCAGACCGGGGGCGGATGCCGGGGAGGGGGCGGGGCCGTAGCGTGAAGTCATGAACATGGACGACGCCATGGCCACCGTGCGCAGTTGGTTCACGCGGCGAAGCCTCGTGGAGAACCGTTTCGCGTACGAGGCCGTGGCGGCGGGCATCTGGTTCACCGTCGCGCTGCCGGGCATCGCGATCGGCGGCGGCGTCGTGGGCATCCTCACCCACCTCATGCTCTCCGCGAGCCTCCTGCTCTACCGGCTGCAGTCGTTCGCCGCGCTCGCGATCGCGGCCGTCGGTACCCTCGGGCTGCTGCTGAGCGGGTTCTTCTGGTCGGGCTTCGGGTCGATCTTCGTGTTCCTGCCGCTGCTCGCCGTGTTCTTCGGCGCCGCGGCCTACGGCAAGCCCGCGACCCGGTGGCTGGGTCTCGTCGGCACGCCGATCGCCGCGCTCGCGATCGTCGTCACGGCGTTCACGAACATCCAGCAGTTCATCGGCATCGTGCTGTTCTGGTTCGTGCTCGTCGTGTTCGCCCTCGCGTGGGTCGGCGGGATGCTCGTGCGCGTCAACCGGTCCCGTCGCGCCGCCGAGACCGGTGAGCTGCGCGCGACGGTGCAGCTCGGCGAGGCGAAGCAGACGGTGACGCTCGAACAGGAGCGCAACCGGGTCGCCCGCGACGTGCACGACATCGTCGCCCACTCGCTCGCGGTCGTGATCGCACAGGCCGACGGCGCCCGCTACTCGGCGAAGAACGTCCCCGCGCCGGTCGCGGAGGCGCTGGAGAACATCGCGAGCACCGCGCGCGGGGCGCTCACCGACGTGCGCGTTCTGCTCGGCGAGCTCCGGCACAACCAGGAGGCGGGCCCCCAGCCCGGGATGAACGACCTCCACGCTCTCGTGCGCGGCTTCCGCGAGTCGGGACTCGAGATCGAATGGCACAGTTACGGCACGGCCGCCGACCTCTCCGATGCGCCCGCGCTCGCGGTGTACCGCATCGTGCAGGAGGCGCTCACGAACGCGCTCCGCCACGGCGACCGCGGTCAGCCCGTCGACCTCGTCTTCGACTGGGGCACCGCGAGTCTCGCCGTCATCGTGACGAACGGGCTGCCGAGCGGTGCGGCGGTGCCGACGAACACGGCCGGCCACGGCATCCCCGGGATGCGCGAGCGGGCGACGCTCGCGGGCGGCGAGCTCGAGGCGAGCGACGGCACCAACGGACGGTTCCGCGTGCGGGCGACCATCCCGTTCACGCGCGAGGCGGTGTCGGCGTGAGCGGCATCCGCGTCGCCCTCGTCGACGACCAGCCGCTGTTTCGCGGGGGACTGCGGATGCTCATCGACTCGCAGGACGACCTCGAGGTCGTCGGGGAGGCGGGCGACGGCGTCGAGGCGCGCGGAATGGTGCGCGACGCGAAGCCCGACGTCGTACTCATGGACATCCGGATGCCGCGGGCCGACGGCATCCAGGCGACCCAGTGGATCGTCGAGGACGCCGCCGGGAAGGGGCCGCGCATCCTCGTGCTGACGACGTTCGACCTCGACGAGAACGCCGCGAAGGCGATCCGGGCGGGGGCGAGCGGCTTCGTGCTGAAGGATGCCGAGCCGGAGTTCCTGCTCGCCGCGATCCGCACGGTGCATTCCGGCACCGCGGTGATCGCACCGTCCGCGACGACCGAGCTCTTCCAGCACTTCGGGGAGCGCGGACCGACCGCGGGCGACCCCGAGGTGCTCTTGAGCGACCTGAGCGCCCGGGAGCGCGAGATCTTCCACCTCGCCGCGCGCGGCCTCTCCAACTCCGAGATCGCGAAGGCCGAGTTCGTGAGCGAGGCGACGGTGAAGACGCACATCTCGCGCGTGCTCGCGAAGCTCGGCCTGCGCGACCGGGTGCAGCTCGTCGTCTACGCCTTCGAGAACCGTCTGGCGTAGCCGGTCAGGTCGTCGGCACGTCGCGGAGAGCCGACACGACGGCGACGACGTCGGGGCCGTAGATCTCGTCGAGGTAGGACTGGATGGTGCCGTCGTCGTAGTAGACCGTCGCCCACACGTAGCCGTTCTCGACGTACGACATGAGTACGGGCACCTCGGTCCACGCGCTCAACTCGTCCTGCACACGCGTGAGCAGCTCCTCGGAGTTGTCGGCCGCGTTCTCGGGGAGGGAGCGCGGGTCGGGGTCCTGCTTCATGGGGTCGTACAACGCGAGCGGGATGACCATCTCGCCGCGGGTGAACTCGACGCCGTCCCACGTGCCGCTCACGGCGTAGGTGCCCCACGTGACGCCCGACGCGCTCTCGTACATCCAGTCGTCGGGCCACTCCCAGCCGACGATGACCGGTCCGGAGCACTGGGGCGGGTACGACTCCATGATCGGGCCGAGGCAGAACCGGGCCTCGTCACCGTCCTTCTGCAACACGGTGCCCTGACCGACGACCTCGCCGGGGGCGGCGATCGAGGTGGGCTCGCCGGGACCGTCGGGAACGACGTCGCCGCCGTCACCCGGAGTGAGCGGGCTGGCGCAGGCGGTGAGCAGCAGGGCCGGAGCGGCCAGGGCCGCGAGGGCGCGCGAAAGTCTCATGTGCTCCAGTGTCGCGAGACGCGCGGG
>CAMLMQ010000065.1 GCA_946481135.1 uncultured Microbacteriaceae bacterium | reverse complement strand
CGCGCACCAAGACCGGCGTCATCCAGTCGCGGCTGCAGAACGACGTCGGCGGCGTGGCGGGCGTGCTGAGCAACACCGTGCAGAGCGTCATCGGCAACACCGTGACCGTCATCGCCGCGCTCGTGGCGATGATCCTGCTGTCATGGCAGATGACGCTCGTCGCGGTCGTGCTCTTCCCGATCCTCGTCGTCGTGCAGCGCCGCGTCGGCCAGGTGCGCGCGCGCATCGCCACGAAGACGCAGGAGTCGCTGTCGGACATGACGGCGATCACCCAGGAGACGCTGAGCGTCTCGGGGGTGCTGCTCGCGAAGGCGTTCAACCGGCAGCAGGCCGAGGTCGACCGCTACGCCGACGAGAACGGGCGCCAGATCTCGCTCCAGGTGCAGCAGGCGATGGCGGGGCAGTGGTTCTTCGCCGTCGTGAGCGTCGTGCTCTCCACCATCCCGGCGGTCATCTACCTCGTCGCCGCCTGGCTGATCACCCAGGATGTCGCCGTCACCGCCGGCACGGTCGTCGCCTTCACGACGGTGCAGGCGCGTCTCATGTGGCCGCTCATGGGGTTGCTGCGGGTTGCTCTCGATCTGCAGACCTCGCAGGCGCTGTTCGCGCGCATCTTCGAGTACCTCGACCTCGTGCCCGCGATCACCGATGCACCCGACGCGAAGCCCGTCGACCCGACGCGGCTCGGGGAGGTCGCGTTCGAGGGCGTCGAGTTCCGCTACCCGGATCAGGGGCCGGATGCGCCGCTCACCCTGCGCGGGGTGAGCTTCGCGCTCGAGCCCGGCACCTACGCGGCCTTCGTCGGGCCGTCGGGGGCCGGCAAGACCACCATCTCCTACCTCGTTCCGCGGTTGCACGAGGTCACCGGCGGACGGGTCGTCTTCGCCGGCGAGGATGTGCGCGACCTGAAGCGCGGCTCGCTCGTTGACGCGATCGGCATCGTGAGCCAGGAGACCTACCTCTTCCACGCGACGATCGCCGAGAACCTGCGGTACGCCAAGCCCGACGCGACTGACGCCGAACTCGAGGCGGCGGCACGCTCGGCGAACATCCACGACACGATCGCCTCGTTCCCCGACGGTTACGACACCGTCGTCGGCGAGCGCGGCTACCGCCTGTCGGGCGGCGAGAAGCAGCGGGTCGCGATCGCCCGGGTGCTGCTCAAGGACCCCGCGGTGCTCATCCTGGACGAGGCGACGAGTGCCCTCGACACCGTCTCGGAGCGGGTCGTGCAGCGCGCGCTCGACGACGCGTCACGCGGCCGCACGACCCTCGCGATCGCCCACCGGCTCTCGACCGTCGTCGGCGCCGACGTCATCCTCGTCGTCGAGGCGGGTCGCATCGCCGAGCAGGGCACGCACGCCGAACTGCTCGCGGCGGGCGGACTCTACGCCCGGCTCTTCGCCGAGCAACTCGCCTCGGCGACTCCCTCCGCCGCCGTTCCCGACTAATCCGTCGATCCGGGGGCGCTCGAACGGGTAATCCGTCGCACATGTGACGGATGAGCGCGTCGCGCGCTAAGCCGGCGGGAGGGCGGCGAGGAGGGTCTCCATCGCCTGGATCTCGCTGAGCTGGGCGCGCACGATGCCGGTGGCGAGGTTCACCACCTGCGGCACGTCGCTGCGCGCGAGCACCGCCTCCGCCATCTCGACGCCGCCGCGGTGGTGCTCGATCATCAACTCGAGGAAGAGGCGCACCGCGTCGTCGCCGCTCGCCGCCCGCAGCTCCGCGAGCTGGGCGTCGGTCACCATCCCCGGCATGCCCGCCGCCGGGTCGTCGCCCATCGAGTGCCCGCCGCCGGTCGAGCCGTCGATCGTCGGCAGCTCGGTCCACTGCATCGCTGGGGCGGGTCCGGCCTGCGGCAGGCCCCACGCATCCAGCAGTCCGTACATCTGCCCGGCTTGGCCCGCCTGCGCCGTCGCGATGTCGTACGCGATCACCCGCACGGTCTCGTCGTCGGTGCGGTCGCGGACGAGCATCGCCATGAGCACGGCCTGTGCGTGGTGCACCTGCATGTCACGCAGGAAGCCCGCCGCCGCGCTTTCGGTGGTCGGCGGCGGGGCGACCGGCGACGTGAGTCGTCCGACGAGGAACCCGCCCCCCGCGAGCACCACCGCCGCGACCAGGGCGGCGGCGATCACCCGCGGGGTGACGCGCGTCATGAGACGGCGCCGGGCCCGATCAGCGGGCTGTCGCACGTCGCCATGGGCTCGGGAGCCTGGGCGCTGCGCCAGTACCGCTCGATGAAGGCGGCGAGCACCGGATCGTCGACGTCGTCGAAGCGCAGCTGCGCGCCCCACGCCGACGCCGCCATCGCCTCGCCGATGCCCGGGTAGGGCGAGACGAGCATGTAGCTGCCGCGCTCGCGGGCGAGGTCGCGCAGGGCCTCGATCTGGGCATCCGTCGCGAACCCGGGGTCGTAGGTCAACCAGATCGCGCCGTGCTCGAGGGAGTGCACCGCGTTCTCGTTCTGCTGCTCCTCGTCGTAGATGCCGCACTGCAGCCACGTCGCGTTGTGCTGTCCGCCGACGGGCGGCTCGACGTCGTAGCTGACGCGACCCGTGACGTGGTCGGCGGGGAGATCGGCGTAGACCTCGACCCGGTCGTCGAGGTCGCCGTCGCCGATCGCCACGACCTGCGGCTGCGACTCGATCACGATCACCGTCGTCACGCCCGCGATGATGCCCAGGAGGGCGACCACCGCGACGACGATGCCGATGATGCGGTTGCGCTTCGAGGCGGCCTCCTTCTTCTTGAGGGCCTCGAGCTGGGCGGCGCGCTTCAGGGCGCGCTGCTCCTTGATGGTCGGCTCGGTCTTCTTCGGGGGCGTGGCCATGCGCGCTCCAGGGTTCGGGTCCGGATTCGTGGACGTGTCCACCCATTGTCTCGGATATCGGGGGACTGCGCCGTGCCCGTCTCCCGCTACAGTGAGTCAACTCTTTCGCCTTGGCATCCCGGGAGGCTGCGGTGACGGTCGACGACGCGCCGGGCATGCACGCCGCCGTGCGTCCCCGGAGACGCTCCTCGCTGAGCATCAAGTCGCTGCTGCTGCTCATGCTGCTGCTGGTGAGCGTCGGGTCGAACGTCGTCGTCGGGGTCATCGGCTACATCAACGGCACGGAGTCGCTCACGGACGCGGCGTACGACCGCTTGGTCGAGGTGCGCGACTCGCGCGCCCGGCAGATCGTGTCGCTCTTCGACGGCGTCGAGAACTCGCTCCTTCTGGCCAGCCGCGACAGCGCCCTCGTCGACGCCGAGATCGCGTTCGCGGAGGCGTTCGACGACCTCGAGGAGGGCGAGCTCACGCCCGAACAGGAGGCCGAGCTCGTCGCCTACTTCACCGACGACTTCGGCCCGCGGCTCAACGAGGCCACGGGACGCGAGTCCGACGCGTCGAGCTTCATCCCGGCGTCGGCGGCGGCCCGGTACCTCCTCTACCACTACACCGTGCGGGGCGGCGACGACGCCTCCGCGACCGACGACGCCGGGGACGGCTCCGCGTGGTCGGCGGCCCATGCCGAGCACCACGACTACCTGCGGCGCCTCGCGCGGCTCTCCGACTATCCCGGCCTCGTGCTCATCTCGGCCGCGGGGCAGGTCGTCTACTCGGTCAACAAGGATGTCGACCTCGGGGCCGACCTCGTCGACGGGCCGTACAGCTTCACGAACCTCGCGCTCGCGTTCCAGAAGGCGATGTCGGGCAACCGCCTCGACGCGGTCACCTTCGGCGACTTCGAGGGCTACGCACCCGCCCTCGACGCTCCGACCGGATGGGCGGTCGCCCCGCTCGCGAGCGACGACGCGATCGTCGGGGCGATCGCCGTGCGCCTGCCGGTCGAGCGCATCGACGCCGTGATGACCGGAGGGCGCAACTGGGACGAGAGCGGACTCGGCCGGTCGGGCGAGGCGTACCTCGTGGGCGAGGACGGACTCATGCGTTCGGTCTCACGCGACCTCGTCGAAGACCCCGACACCTATCTCGAGGCGGCGACGAATGCCGGGCTCCCGCTCGACCGGGCCGAGCAGGCCGTCGCGACGGGCCAGACGCTCCTGCTGCAGACGGTCGCGACCGAGGCGGTGTCGAACGCCTTCAACGGCCAGACCGGGCTCGTCACGTCGGGCAACTACCTCGGGGTGCGTTCGATCGCCGCCTACGCCCCGATCTCGCCCGACGGCGTCATCCGCTGGGCGATCGTCGCCGAGATCGACGCCGGTGAGGCGCTCGCGCCCGTCGACGACTTCACGAGCCGTCTCGCGATCTCGTCCGCCATCCTCGTCGCGGTCGTCTCGCTGATCTCGGTCATCATCGCGGGACTCGCGGTGCGGCCCCTGAGACGCTTGCGGGATGCCGCCCGCCGCATCGCCGCGGGGGAGACGGGCGTGCAGGTGGAGGCCGGGGAGAGCGACGAGCTCGCCGACGTCGCGAGCGCGTTCAACGAGATGAGCCGCAGCCTCGAGCTGAAGAACGCGCTGCTCGAGGAGCAGCGGCAGGAGAACGAGCGCCTGCTGCGCACCCTCATGCCCGAGACCGTCGCGAAGCGCTACCGCGAGGGGGCGCGCACGATCGTCGAGGACCACCAGGAGGTGACGGTGCTCTTCGCCGACGTGGTCGGCTTCGAGGAGTACGGGCGCGGCGTCGACTCCGAGAAGGCGCTCGACCTGCTCAACGAGATCTTCCGCGCCTTCGACGACGCCGCCGAGATGCACGGCGTCGAGCGGGTGCGCAGCACCCGGGCGGGATACCTCGCGAGCTGCGGCCTCACGGTTCCCCGGGTCGACAACGCCCGCCGCGCGGTGCAGTTCTCCCTCGACATCTCGCGCATCGTCGAGCGGTTCGGCGCGCAGCAGGGCGCCGACCTCCACGTACGGGTCGGCATCGACACCGGCACCGTCACGAGCGGTCTCGTCGGCCGGTCGTCGATGGTGTACGACCTGTGGGGCGACGCGGTGAGCCTCGCGTTCCGGCTGCAGGGCGGTGCGACCGAGTCGGGTGTGTTCGTCACGCAGCGGGTCGTCGACAAGATCCCCGACGCGCTGCCCTACACCGACTCCGGGGTCGTCGAGACGAGCACCGGCTGGCAGCGCGTCTGGCGCATCGACCCGGTCTCGGCCGACCTCTGAGCGTCATGGGCGACCTCTTCGCGGCGCTGGGCGACATCCTCGCCGAGCCCTGGTTCTGGCCGGCGGCCTCCGTCATCATCGGGTTGCCCATCGCGCTGCTCGTGCTCGGCGAGGTGCACACCGCGATGGTGCGCCGCGGCACCCCCGGAGCCCACATCGTGCTGCTCGTGCGGAACGTGCTCGTGCCGCTCGGGGCGATCATCGTGCTCTTCACGCAGATCCCGCAGGAGGCGGGCAACGAGGAGTTCACGTGGCCGAAGGTCGCGGCGACCGCGTTCGGCTTCGTGCTCATCCTCGTGCTGCTGAACGGCCTCAACCTCGCCATCTTCGTCACCGCGCGGCGGGGGTCGTGGCGCAACCGCATCCCGTCGATCTTCGTCGACATCGCGCGCGTGCTGCTCATCGTCATCTGCCTCGCCGTGCTGTTCGGCTGGATCTGGGGCGCCGACATCGGCGGCTTCTTCACCGCTCTCGGCATCGGCTCGATCGTCATCGGCCTCGCGCTGCAGAACGCCGTCGGCTCGGTGCTGTCGGGGCTTCTGCTGCTGTTCGAGCAGCCTTTCGAGCTCGGGGACTTCATCGAGACCCCGGACGGGCGGGGCCGCGTGGTCGCGGTCAACTGGCGGGCCACCCACCTCGACACCCTCAACGGCATCCTGGTCATCCCGAACTCGACCCTCGCCGGAGCCTCGTTCCGCAACCTCACGCGCGCCACGTCGCCCTACTGCGCGTCGACGACCGTGCGCTTCGCTACCGACGACCCGCCGCAGGAGGTCATCGACTGCATCGTGGCCGTGGCCAACGGGCTCCCCGAACGGCACCCCGACGACGAGGCGTCGGCGATCCCGATCCGCAAGACCTGGTATGAGGTGAGCATCCCGCTGACGAGTCCGGCGAAGTCCTACGGCACGCTCGGCCTGTTCCGCACCCGGCTCTGGTACGCGGCGCGGCGGGCGGGGCTGCACCTCGACCGCGACCTCACCGACAACTTCGCGACGCCCGCGCGCACCGAGGAGCACCTGCGTCGCCTCGCGCCTCGCTTCTACCTCACGCCCGACGAGGCGGCCGCGCTCGCCGATCAGGGTGCGTGCCTGCAGCGGTTCGGCGAGGGCGAGGTCGTCCAGCGCGCCGGCGCCGTGCCCGACGGGGTGCGCATCATCATCAGCGGCAACGTCGAGCTCTCGGTGCCGGCATCCCGCGGCGCGCGGCTGCCGCTCGCGACCCTCGGCCGCGACGACGTGCTCGGAGTCACCGCCCTCACGCGTCAGGTCGCGGGCGCCGAGGTGGTGGCGCTCGTCGACCTCGCCGTGCTCTTCGTGCCGCTCGCCGTGATCGACGCGCTCGTGCGTACCCATCCCGAGCTCGCCCGCGACATCGGTCAGGCGATCGACACCCGCCACCGCCTCGTCGCCCGGGCCCTGAGCGACGCCGGGGAGCCGCCGCCCCTCAACCTCCCCGTCGCCTGACGCGCGTGCCGAGAGCGGCCCCCCGCGAGTCCGTGCGGACGGGACCCGGCGTCTCAGGCGAGCGTGCTCTCACGGGGGACCAGGCGATGTGGGGCGATGCGTTCCTCGGCAGGGATGCCGGGGTCGTCGATGCGGGCAGCGACGCGTTCGACCGCGTGGTGGGCGATGAACGGGGTGTCGAGGGAGACGGTGCTGAGACTCGGTCGCGCGTACTGGCCCTCCTCGATGTCGTCGATGCCGATGACGGCGACATCGTGCGGCACCGAGCGTCCCGAGTCGAAGACGGCGCGGATGGAGCCGATGGCGAGTAGGTCGGAATAGCAGAAGATCGCATCGATGTCGGGGCGTTCGTCGAGCAACTCGCGGGTCGCCCGGTAGCCGTCGGCGCGTCGGTAGTGGGCCGCCGGTCGGGCGAGGGCGGCATCCGGCTCGAGACCGGCATCCCGAAGCGCGGCGTCGTAGCCCGCCGTGCGTTGACGTGGAGTCGCGTAGCTCTCGAGGGGCTGCGCCCCGATGGCGGCGACGGTGCGTCGTCCGAGTGCGACCACGTGGGTCACCGCGTCGTATGCCGCCCGGAAGTTGTCGATCGCGACGTGGTCGTAGCGGCCGTCGAACTCGTGCTCCCCGAGGAGCACGAGCGGCATCGACGTCGTGACGTTCATCTCGCGCAGTTCGCTCTCGGTCACGAGAGGGCTGAAGAGGATGCCGTCGAACAGCATCGTGCGGTCGGCGCCGGTCAGCAGCGCCCGTTCGCGCTCGTGGTCGTGACCGGTCTGATGGATGAGCACGCGATAGCCGACCGCGTCGGCGGCGTTGATCACGTCGCGCGCGAGTTCGCTGAAGTAGGGGACGTCGATCTCCGGGACGACGAGCGCGAGCACGCCGGTGCGCCCGGTGCGCAGCGTCCGCGCGACCGGGTTGGGCCGGTAGTCGAGTTCCTCGATCGCGGCGAGGACCCGGGCCTTCATCCGATCGCTGACGTGCTCGTACCCGCTCACGACGTTGGAGACGGTGCGTACGGAGACCTGTGCCTTCTCGGCGACGTCGCGCAGGGTGGCGGGCACGCGGACTCCTTTCCGTCGCCGCCAGCCTAGCGCTTGCAACGTGTGCAAATCGTGCTACCGTTTGCGTACGTTGGCAAACGCAGTTGAGGCTCCGTGCTCCCGACGAGCCCGGTCCGATCACGAAGGAGTGTCCATGCAACTGTCCAGGTCCCCGCGGCGCCCGCGCCGCTTCGCGCTCGTCGGCGCACTGACCGCCGCCACCGTCGTCCTCACCGCATGCGGCCCGACGATCGGCGACGGGTCCGAGCCCGACTCGACCCGCCTCCAGGCGCCCACGTCGGACTCGCCGTCCGGCGAGATCACGATCTGGGACCGCGAGGGAGACCTCTTCGAGGTCTTCGACGCGGTCATCGCCGAGTTCAACGAGAAGTACCCCGACATCGTCGTCAACCACGAGGCGGTCGACATCGGCGGCAAGCTCCAGAACACGCTCATCACGAGCACCGACGTGCCCGACGGCGCCTTCCTCGACGACTCCCTCGTCGCCGGGTTCGCCGAGCACCTGTGGGATCTGAGCGACGTCCTCGCGCCGTACGCCGACGACATCGCCCCGCAGAAGCTCGACGTCAACACGCTCGACGGCGGCATCTACGGCGTGCCGTTCGACCTCGACCCCGGCCTGCTCTTCTACAACGCGGCGGCCCTCGACGCTGCGGGCGTCGACGCCGAGGCCATCGAGACCTACGACGACCTGCTCGACGCCGCGCGCGCCTATCAGGCGGCGGTGCCCGGATCGGCGCCGATCCACCTCGAGCAGAGCCCGTTCCTCGGGCAGCTGCAGCTCGAGATGTACGCGAGTCAGCTCGGCACGAGCATCGCCGACGCGGACGGCGAGCTCCGCCTCGACTCCCCGGAGTACGAGCAGATCCTGGGCTTCCTCGACACCGTCGCATCGGAGGGTCTCGGCACGCGCGCCGAGTACCTCGGGCCGACCGACATCGCGACGCTCGAGTCCGGGCAGCAGGTGTTCTACCCGTGGGCGCAGTGGTTCACGTTCGCGACCGAACAGCTGCTCCCCGAGACCGCGGGCGACTGGCGTGCGATGCCGCTTCCCGCGTGGGAGCCGGGCGGACCGCGCAGCGGCGCGATGGGCGGCGCCTCGTTCATCCTCCCGCGGGACGGTGAGAACTCCGAGCTCGCCTGGTTGTTCTACGAGTTCCTGATGTTCGACGAAGCCGGCTACACCGCGGTCTACGGCCCGAACGACGTCTACCCCGGCGGTCTCAACACATCGATCCCGGCATACCTCCCCGCGGCCGACCCGGCGAACCCGCTCTTCGAGCCGCTCGAGTCGCTCGGAGGGCAGGACCTGTGGGCGGTCGCGACCGAGGCGGGCGCGCAGATCCCGGGCAGCGTCCCGACGCCCACCTGGTGGGGCGGGGCGGTCGACTATCTCGGCAACAACATCCAGCGGATGCTCGACGGCGACCTGACGCCGCGGGAGGTCATCGACCTCTCGACGGCCGACATCCAGACCAACCTGGTCGACCGCCAGTAGCACCGCACCCGAAGGAGCACTCCCGATGACCGCCACGACCGCGCCCGGAGAGGTGCGTCCGGCCGCCCGGCCGCGACGGGGGGCCTCGCGCTTCCCGCTGCGTCGCCGCCTCGCGCCGTACGTCTTCGTCCTGCCGTTCGTGGCGGTCTTCGGAGCCTTCAGCGTCTACCCGATGCTGTTCACACTCCGCCTGTCGTTCACGAACTGGCGGGGCGCGGGCAGCGCCGACTGGGTGGGGTTCGACAACTACACGTATCTGTTGTCGAACCCCGGCTTCTGGTCGTCGATGGCGAACTCGGGCGTCCTCTGGCTGCTCATCGTCCCGAATCAGATCGCGATCGCCCTCGTCGTCGCCGTCCTGCTCGACAACGCGAAGACTCGACTCCGGGGCTTCTACCGCACCGCGTTCATCGTGCCCTTCGTGACGCCGCTCGTCGCGATCGCCCAGATCTGGGTCGTGCTGTTCGACCAGAACTACGGTGCGATCAACGGCGCGCTCAACCTCGTCGGCCTGCCCGACGTCGGTTGGCTCACGACGAGCGAGTGGGCGAAGCCGACGCTCGCGCTGCTCTTCCTCTGGAAGACGACGGGCTTCATCGTCATCATCCTGCTCTCCGGCCTGCAGGCGATCGACGGGGCCGTGTACGAGGCCGCCTCGCTCGACGGCGCGTCGCGCGCTCGGCAGTTGTGGAGCATCACGGTGCCGCTCATCCGCCGCACGATGATGTTCGCCGTCGTGCTGCAGACGCTCGCGGTGTTCCAGATGTTCGCCGAGCCCTACGTCGTCACGCAGGGCGGTCCGTACAGTTCGACGACGACCGCGGGGTACTACCTCTACAACCACATCACGCGGGGCGACCTCGGCACCGGAGCGGCGAACTCGTTCCTGCTCGTGATCTTCGTGATGCTGCTCTCGCTCGCCTTCGTGCGGCTGCTCCGGGCGAAGGACTGATCCCCGATGACGACGACCCCGACCGCGCGCCGATCACGGCGCCCGCTCCCCGCGATCGGCACCCAGGCGTTTCTGCTCCTGCTGACTCTCGGATTCCTCGCTCCGGTCGCGTGGGCGATCCTCTCGGCCTTCAAGCCGGCGATCGACATCATCCGATACCCGCTCGCGTTCGATCCGACGACGTTCACGCTCGACAACTTCACCGAGATGTTCGGCGACGTGCCGATCGGACTCGGCTTCCTCAACACGGGCATCGTGCTCGTCGTGAAGGGCGCGATCACGCTGTTCTGCGCCCCGCTCGCCGCCTACGCGTTCGCGAAGTACGACTTCGTCGGCAAGAACCTCATCTTCGGCGCCGTGCTCGTGACGCTCATGTTGCCGACGATCGTGCTCATCATCCCGCTGCTGCTGGAGATGAAGGAGCTCGGCTGGGTCAACACCTACCAGGCGCTCATCCTCCCCGGCTCGGTCGATGCGTTCGCGATCTTCTGGATGCGTCAGGTGATCGCCGCCGTCCCGGATGAGCTTCTCGATGCGGGACGGGTCGACGGCGCGGGCGAGTTCGGTCTCTTCTGGCGCATCGTCGTGCCGGTCATCCGCCCCGGTCTCGCCGGACTCGCGGTGTTGACGGTCATGAACATCTACAACGACTTCGTCTGGCCGGTCGTGATCGCGAGCTCCGAGCGGATGGCGACGCTCCAGGTGATGCTGTCGACTCTTGCGGCCACGATCTCGGGCAACAAGATCGGCGCCGACTACGCCACCGTCACGGGCGAGCTGCTCGCCGCCGCCTCGGTCGCCCTCGTCCCCCTCCTCGTCATCTTCATCGCGTTTCAGCGGCACTTCATCAACGGCATCCTCGCCGGAAGCGTCAAAGGCTGACCCGTGCTTCACCTCGATCCGAAAGGCACCGCCATGTCCGTCGTCGCTTCGTCCGCCGTCCCGAAGCCGGAGTATCCGCGACCTGATCGCGACCGCTCGGAGCGCTGGGCGAGCCTCAACGGCACCTGGCGACTCGAGAGCGCCGACGGCGTGCGCGACATCCTCGTGCCGTTCGCCTGGGAGACGACCGCGTCGGGGGTCGCCCGCACGTGGCTCGAGCACGCGACCTACTCCCGCGAGCTGACCGTGCCCGCGGACTGGGGCGACGCGCGCGTCGTGCTGTGCTTCGGGGCGGTGCACCACCGCGCCGTGGTCGCGATCGACGGCGCCGTCGTGGGGGAACACACGGGCGGTCACACGTCGTTCGAGTTCGACATCACCGGGTGGCTGAAGCCGGGCACGACCGCCCGGCTCACCGTCGAAGTGGATGCGCCTGCCGACAAGCGCGCCATCCCGCACGGTAAGCAGCGGTCGATTCCGCGGGACGACTACGACGGCGTCTCGTTCACGCCGACCTCGGGGATCTGGCAGTCGGTCTGGATGGAGGCGCGCGGTCGTACCTACGTCGACACCCTCTCCCTGCGAGGCGACTCGCTCACCGGCCTCAGCGTGGAGGCGCGCCTTGCGGGCGACGCGCCGGCGGGTGCGGTCGTGCACCTCGACGTGGTGGACGGAGGTCAGGGCGAGACGCTGCGGCTCGTCGCGGACGCCGACGGTCGCGCCCGGGGGGAGCTCCCGCTCACGACGCCGCGCCTCTGGAGCCCGAGCGATCCCCACCTGTATCGGGTCGCGGTCGCCGTCGCCGACGATCGCCTGGTCGCGACCGCCGGACTGCGACGCATCGAGGCCGTCGGCGAGCAGCTGCGACTGAACGGCGAACGTCTCTACATCCGCGGCGTGCTCGATCAGGGCTACTGGCCGGAATCCGGCCTCACGGCGCCGGACGACGCCGCTCTGGTGCGCGACCTCGAACTCGCGCGCGAGCTCGGCTTCACCCTCGTGCGCAAGCACATCAAGCTGGAGGAGCCGCGGTGGCTCCATCACGCCGACCGGATGGGGATGCTCGTGTGGGCGGAGCCGCCGGCCCCCAGTCGGTGGTCGCCGGAGGCCGCCGCCGCCTTCGAGGCGCAGCTGCCCGAGATGGTGGCGCGCGACGGCGACCACCCGTCGATCGTGATCTGGGGCCTCTACAACGAGGAGTGGGGCCTCGACTGGGACATCCCGGGGAGTCCGGAGCGAGCCGGTGCCGCGGTCGCCGCCCACGACACCATGCGCGAACTCGACCCGAGCCGCCCGATCGTCGAGAACTCCGGGTGGTCGCACGTCAAGAGCGACCTCGTCGACTGGCACTACTACGACGAGGAGCCGGCCGCGTGGGCGGAGAACGTCGCGCGTCTCGCGAGTGGCGAGCGGGAGGACTTCCCCGTCAAGCTCGGCCCCGACTTCGTCGTCGACAAGTCGTTCTACGGCTCGCCCGACTTCCCGCGCACCGGGGTGCCGATCCTCAACAGCGAGTACGGGGCGGGGTTCACGAGCCTCGAGCGCGCCTGGCACGTGCGCTGGCAGACCCAGGAACTGCGTCGCCACGATCGATTCGCCGGGTATGTCTACACCGAACTCGCCGACGTCGAGCACGAGATGGCGGGTGTCGTGGATGCCGACCGTCGTCCGAAGGACACGGGGGGGTTCGATCATGCGGACGCGCATGCCGACACGGTGCTGATCGTCGACCTCGTCCCGCGTCACGCGGGCGCCGATGTGGAGGTGCCCACCCGGGCCACGGATCTGGGGGTCCGGGTATCGCACCACGGGTCCGACCGCCTCACGGGGTCGGTCTGCGCGGCTTGGGTCGCTGCAGGTACCCCGTTCCCGGAAGTCGCGCCCGTCGCGCTCGTGAGCCGCGCGTGTGCCGCCAGCCCGTTCCAGGTGACCGAGGCCGTCATCCTGACGATCCCGCCGTCCGAGCGCGCGGCGCGACTGTTGCTCTGGTTCGTCGACGACGCGGGCACCGTGAGGGCGCGCACCTTCGTCGATGCCGCGCCCGTCGAGGTTCCCAACCGCCGAGGCGCGCGCCCCGGCTCCTGAACGTGGCGCGCGTCGTCCCGCCAACGTCGGCGCGCGCCACCCCCGCCCCGCCGACCTCAGCCCCCGGGCCGGCGGCCACTGATGGAGCAGTGACGCGACATGAGGCCGCGCGCGGGGTCATCTCGCGTC